>QHYM01000391.1 GCA_003223295.1 Acidobacteriota bacterium
TCATCGAGGAGGGAGTCGCATGGCCCGGAACAAAAGGTCGCCTTGCACAAGTCAATGGCAAGTTGTTCCAGCTATCAGGCCAGCTTCGCGGCGCGTTGCAATCTGCGAAAGGAACCGTGGACCTCTCGACCGTGCTCGACCCACTCATCAAGAAATATAAAGACAGGATTCGTTTATCCGCCGAAAGTGACGAAGTGAAGGCGCAAGCGTACAAAGACCTCGACGTATTGCGCCAGACAGCAGCCGAACACGCACCATCCGGTCAAGCAACAGCGGCGCAAGCCAATGCGCTGAAACAAGCCGTGGGTGATGCCGTGAATTGGGAGAAACGACAGACCCCCATGCATGACGCAGTTGCGGATGCATACCGAGAGGCATACGGGCAACTCAAAGACGGCGTAAACGGAATGATCGGTAAAGACGGCGCGGAGTTGAATTGTCGCGTCAGTAACCTGATGGCCGCGAAAAATTCATTGAAGGAACTTACGACGCAACAAAAGGCAGGCCGAGCGCCGAGCATCGACTTTACGCAACCAACAGCGAGCGTGAAAAGCGCAGCCGGACACGTTGCTCCCGCAGTCATCACCGGGGCGCAGAAGGCGGCGACCACTGCCAAATCCGCAGCGGGAACAGCGGCTCCGGTCGGCACAATGGCGGAAGGAGACGCGAGCCGACCGTGGCGAAAAATCCAGACCTCGGACAAAAAACAGCACCTTATCCATCCAGAGGACTTGGAAGAGGCAAAGAGGCGCGATCCCGGACTCAAGATTTTGGACCAGCAGTAAGCCGTAGCTTCACTTCACAATTTCAAATCTTTTTCTTCTGCCCGGTTGTCTCCTCTTTCGGAGATGGCCGGGCTATTTTTGTCCGGCGGACGCCCGCTGCATCTCGACGGCCTTGCGGACTCAGAAATTGACCGTGGACCAGCGCGACGGCTAGCCGAAAGAACGGCGCGAATCGGGCGAGGACAAGCGCGAGTTCGAAGAACCTCTCAAGCAGGACTGGCTGGAGTTCGACCTATGCAGTCTGGCGATTCGACGGTCGTATGATTCCGTGCGCGGAGCCAGGGGGTAGGTCAGGGGCTAGGGGGCAGGTCACTAAAGCCAGCAAACAATTCAGTGGAAAAATCTAGCGATGAACTGAATTGCTTCGGGTGCGAACCTTATTTCGTGAGCCAGTGCACCACCGGCCAGATCAAAGACCCTGATTTCGCGTCCATGAGTCGATGGATCGCCCTATTTATTTCTGTTCAGGCTTGATGTTGCCATCTTTCAGATCGTAACATTGGAGATTGAGGTCCGGTGCGAGGCTAGCCTCGTTGAATCCGGCTGTGAATATGACGGGTTTGCTGGTCTCTCGTTGTCCAGACTTTTCGTTGACTGTCGTCATTACACGGGAAGTAGAAACAAAGTGTGTGTAGGACTCATCGCACGCTGGATCGCGGGATACTTTCATCGTCAGCGGCTTGCCGTTGTGCAGCATGTCATCAGTGACATCGCCGAATCCAAAATGTACATAGTTGATCTTGAGAATGGTGGGCTTTGTGGTCTGAATGGGGCATTCAGTAGCCAGCAAGAAGACCTCTGTGTTTGGAGAGTTCGAAATGACTTGCGCAACTCTGTCGACTGGCCGATAAGCAATGATTCGTCCCTTGACCGTTGTCAGTTTCTTTGTCGTACGCGCCGCAGTTGTGAGAGCGGCAACCTGGATAGCCAGATAGACCGCAGCAAGCATTCGTGGGAATACCCTCATTGTTCCTTACTGGCTCCGTTCGTCGCGAATGCCTCGATCATATGATTGTGTTCCATGAAACCTCTCTACGACGAACTCTCACTTCCTATTTCGATTACTATCACCGATTCGAGAACGCATCTTTCGTTGGGGAAGGCCGCACCGGAGCCACGAGCGATTCACCCGCCCGAAATGGGATCCGTCGTAGCGCTACCCCTCGTCGGCGGACTGCACCACCGCTACGAACGACGGGCTGCCTGAACGAGCCAGAATCAACCCTGCCGGTATTGGCTTTCCGACTTTCTAGTCCGAAGAGTGCTCGCGCACAGGTGCATCACAGCGAATTTGGTTCACCAGATTCAAGCGGGGTCCGCAAGCTCATCGACCTTTGCGGTTCATTTGGAAGAATACCTTCGATCCTTGGGCTGCTCCGAATTTCCGGGAGGCACAGTGGGACTTCGTTCTATTCACTCTTGGGACCCAGTACGGTACCGGCCTCTCCACTTTGGCGCATCCGACGGTTCCATCTTGGGAGAAGTACAAACGTTTCAAAATACAGGAAGATTATAAACAGAGCTTTCGTTGTCGGGTATCTGTCGGCTGACAATCCTAGGAGGGACAATTGCCCGACAAAGACCAACACGAAGAAGAATCCGATTCTGAAACTAACGGCACGTGACCCGGCAAGCGCGCAGGTGATGGGGGCTAGCAGTAGATTGGCTAGAGGAAACCATGATGGTAGATAGGGGCGGAGCATGCCCCCGATCACAGCAACCTTCCCGCTTGCAAAGGCAATTAGCCAGAGGATGCCGAAAACTATCAAAGCGACTGACAGAAGAACATTTATCAGGTACGAACGAGCTTCTATTTGATTTGACTCGCGCATTTTTTCCCCGATTCATAAGCCTCGTAGCCGGAGTAGACCCATCCCGCGACGTTCAGGGCCTTCCCGCCCGTCGTTAAAATGGGATGGAGCGCTTTGGCGGTACGTGGAACGAGAACCTTCGAAAACTTGCCCCCTGCCGTAAAACGCGCGTCCGTGGCGGTGTGGTAGGCTCTCGCAGCAGCAGTAGCTGTTTTCGGACTTTCCAAGCCCTGCGCGGCGCGTTCCACGATATTGTGCGTGACGAGCGGAGGGACTGCGCCTCGACCAAAGACAAACCCAATTGCGGCGCAAGCTGCAACGTCGGACGCGTCGGAGATTATTCGGTCTCGCCTGTAAACTTCTCCTAGTATCGCGGCGGCGTCCGGTGTTAGAGCGCCGGAGTTGTCGGATACCGTAACGGAAGATGGACCTCCTATTATGGAATTCGCGAACGAATTGAGCGCATCCTGCCCGCAAGCGCTTCCTCCGCACGAGAATTGCTGGTTGCTGCCTGTAGGCTCTACAACACCTTCGGCGGAAACCCAATTGCTTTTCGGATCTGTGCGGACTGAATTGGAGTTAATGATGCCGGCTTCATCCGTGACCGTGGTGGTGTTGCCAGAAAAAGACGCGGTGACAGCCGACCCATCCGGCTCGATTACTTGCGTGGTGCGGCCTAGGGCATCGTAGACATGCGTGGTGAGGCCGTA
>QHYM01000052.1 GCA_003223295.1 Acidobacteriota bacterium
CGAGTTGTTTCATCGCGGAATGGTGAGCATCCTTCGCCGCCTGGCTTGTGAGTGCCTGGACCAGCGGTGCCAGTGAAGAACTGGTCCAATGTTCGAATCCCGCCGGAACCGAGTCCTCCGATTTCACGCTTAGAAGTGGAATCGCGAGCAACGCTAGCAGACAAATGAAGCAAAGTCGTTTCATCTCTTTTCACCTCCAGATTTCTTTCAAGATTCCGCTGGCAGCAGCATCCTAACTTATCCAGGATACATACTGAAAAGCAAAATCGGGGCGCCTCTTCGCAAAGGCGCCCCGCGCTTGGTTTGTACTTTTGGGTCAGAAAAACACTTTCGCCGCCAGTTGCGCGACCCGTGGATCACCCACCTGCCCAGCCCTAAACGTGCCAAATGACGCATTACCATTGATCTTGTCAAAGGCGCTAATTTGATCCGTGCCATTTACGGGTCCTGTGCTGATGCTCTCTGGCGCGAAATTCGGGTGGTTGAGGACGTTGAAGTATTCGGCGCGTATTTGGAGCTTCCAGCGCTCCGTGAAGTTGAAGTATTTGGAGAGCTGGACATCCCAGTTCGAAGTTCTTGGAAGCCGTAGACCGTTCTTACCGACATTGCCAAACGTGCCAAAAATTGCCGGGTTGTTGCAGCTTGTAGCCAGAGGAGGACAGCCGGTGGTGACTTTGGTCGGCTGAAAGGCAGCCGGCGTAAGCCAACTGACGCACTTGGCGGTAACGCCCGCACAAGAGCCAGAGCTGTAGGGATCGACCCCCGAAATGTAGGTGCCGCGATCCTGGCCAATGCCCGTGCCCGAGATCTCCGTTCCCTGCAGCACGGTGATGGGACGACCGCTGACGGCAGAGACGATGCCTCCGATTTCGTAGTCACCCAGCAAATTGCGAAGAAGCGTGCTGGAACTCTTCACCCTGGGAGAATGCCATACATAGGATCCGGTGAAGACGTGCGTGTGGTCAAAGCCCGATGGTCCATAGTCAAACTTGTGGCGGCCGGGAGCGTTGAACGGGAGTGTCGAGTAACCAGTATCGAAGCCGGAGACGCCTTCGCCGAATGGAAGATCATCCAAACTCTTGGAGTATGTATAGTTGGCCAGAACTGTAAACCCATGAAACATCCGCTTTTCAACGGAAGTCTGAAGTGAGTGATAACTGGCGTTGATGTCCGTAATGTCCGCCTGAACCGTGGAAGAAAACGTGTTGGGCTTGAACTTTGCGCCGCTGGTGTTGGGGTTGCCGCTGCAGGAAACCACGGTGCCCCCAGTGGCCTCGCAGACTGTTAGGTTCGCAAGGCCGACATTGGCTTTGCCACTGCAGTTTCCCGGGATTGTTGGGTCACACGGAGCACCGGGGTTGTAATACTGGGTTTCGAGAATATGTAAGCTGCGAGACGCGACGTAACCCACACGGAATAAAATGTTGGAAGGCAACTGGCGCTCGATGGTCAGGTTCCATTCGTAGGTAGTGGGAACGTGATAGTTGCCGCTGGGGTCGTAGCTCACAGCGATTTCGTTGAATGGTGGAATGTACGCGAAGTTTGTGGGAGCAGGGAAAGGACTCGGAAATTTGGGGTAGTTGGCCGCTTGCCCGCCGTCGCAGTGCAGAGTCGCCTGCGTCGTAGCTTGCGTGCAGAGGGGATCGCTGAAAGAGCCTGGACTGGACGACGCCGTGGGGGCGCTGTTGCCCGCCGTGGAAAGAATAAACTGCGGACTGAAAGGCCACTCGTCCACAAAGCGATTACTGAGCATCCCCATGACACGCGTGTCGTAGAAAATACCGGCGCCGCCGCGAAGGCTGGTCTTGCCGTCGCCAAAAACGTCATAGGCCAGGCCCAAACGAGGAGCAAAGCCCGTCCAATTTGTTTTCAGAGCATTTTTCGGCATGCCCGGGTCGCTGGCAATCCCGTTTTGTGCGGAGAAGAAAATGCCTGGAGGCGCATTGGGGTAGACTCTGGAAACTGTGCCGGCAGCCATGGCGGCAAGATTCACTTGAGCCCAGCGATCTCCCGTATCACTCCAAGGAAACGCGGGCTCGTAGCGCAAGCCGAGGTTGAGTGTCAGCCGGCGGGTAACGCGATAGTTGTCCTGGACATAAACGCCGATAAACATCGCCCGATTGTTTTTGAACTCCCCAGCACCTTGCTGGAGAGCGAAGCCATTGCCGACGCTGGCGCCGTCCGAGAGAATACCTGCGAGGAAGAGCTGATACACGGAAAGGCTCCCTGTAGGCACTGCATTGATCGAAGTCTGCGACAAGTAGTTGTCCGAGTTGCCGAAGCCGAAGATTCCCGGCTGGTTGAACTCGTTGTTCAGGTCAACCAAACTTCGCTCAACGGACCCACCGAAGTGAAAATCGTGCTTGCCCTTTTCCCAACTCACGTCATTCGCCCAAGTGTAGTTATTGCGAGTGAAGAAGGCTGCTGGATTGTCTCCGAAAGAGAAGCCACCCTGAACACCCACACCCTGAATGGCGTTGGGACTTGGTTGGAACGGGAGCGAAACGCCAAAGGCTGTGGCATTCACGACATTGGATCCTGGGCCTCGGTGGGAGACTTCCCGCGAATAGCTGAAGCGGAAATCATTGACGAAGCGCGGTGAGAAAACGTGGGTCTCGTGCGCCAGGAAGTTTTGCGCGGTGATCGCAAAAGTAGCGTCCGTGTATGACACGAGCTGCAAAGGATTAAAAACGGCCGCCTTTGTAAAACGATCGAACTCGTAGCGCCCGCTTAGTTTGTCGCTCTGTCTGAAAGAATGATCGATGCGGCCCATGGCGGAATCGAAGTTCTCGGTGTCGGGCTTTGAGAAAGGTATGGTCGGGTTTGAGCCTCCGGGAATTGCGCCGACCAGCGAAAACTTGGCATTGGGATCAGGCTGACCGGCATTGGCGTTGAACGCAGCGCCACAACCGGCGACATTGCAGCCTGGGATCACCCCGAGCAAAGTAGCAACGGCCGGATCAATCGTTCCCGGGAGGTGCGGACCGGTTGGATTGGCAGGATCCAGGAACGGGCCCGCCGCGAGAAAGTTACTTATATCCGTCTGGCCGACGACCCTTTGGCTGCCGAGGACAAGATTTCGAAACGCCGTACGTTGATAGCCGCCAAAGAAAAAACTCTTGTCGCGCCGGATTGGCCCACCGAGAGTGCCGCCATATTGGTTCCGCTTAATGCGATCGGGTGTGGTCGGAGTGGCAAAGAAATTCTGAGCGTTGAAAATAGGGTTGCGCACGAATTCGAAGGCATCTCCATGGAAATTGTTGGTGCCGGACTTGGTGATGACGTTAACGACGCCGCCCGCGTTCGATCCATACTCCGCGCTGTAGTTGCTCGTCTGTACGCTGAATTCCTGGAGCGCGTCCGGGAACGGAAAGGGCTGATTGACGTTCGTGTATTCGTCCACGTAATTGCCGCCGTCGAGCTGGTAGCTGATCGAATTCTGGCGAGAGCCATTTGCCGAGAATGTGACGGCGCCCGGAAAGGTCTTCGTCGCGCCCTGGTCGGCGCCGCCGTTGGGAGAGTTAACGGCCCCCGCAACCAGCAGCGTAAGCTGCGCCGCATTCCTGCCATTGAGGGGCAATTCCGAAATGCGTTGCTCCTCGATTACCTGTCGCAGCGTCGACGTAGCCGTATCCACCTGAATCGTATCTCCTGCCACAGTGACGACTTCCGTCGTCATGCCCAGCTTTAAGCTGAGGTTCACGGCCAAGGTTTGATCCGCCAGCAAAGCAATATCGCTCTGCCTCACGGTGCTGAAGCCCGCAGCCTCAACCGTCACGGTATAGTTCGAGGGCTGAAGCGACGGAATTACGTAGAGGCCCTCAGCATCGGTAGTCGCGGTGCGGGAGAATCCTGTACTCGCTTGGACAGCCGTGACCCTGGCATTCGCAACGGCGGCTCCGGAAGGATCCGTAATTCTTCCGACGATACTTCCCAAACCTTGCGCGAATGAGCAAACGGGAAGAAACAGCAGAGCGGAGAGAACCAATACAAGCTTCTTCATTTCTGTTTTTTCCTTTTCCCGGCATGCGCGGGCTGGCACCCCGGTCACGCCCGACAGTCCCATCGCGCCGCGCCTCAAACACACGGCCGCTCTTGCGCACCGGAATTCCTGCGACGTACACCCTGTTCAAACGATTCGTCCGCTCGGTAATCGCTATCGGTCTTTTGAATAGACCTGTTGCGACGGACATTAGGGACGGTATGAGGTTGTGTCAATCTCGAAAATCTAAAGCAGTGGTTTAGCAGGACTAAAACCGGTGGGTGTCCAAGTTCAGTCTTTTCAAAATGACGGAGCCCGTCTCCGTCTCTCGGAGAAACCAGGTACTTGTCGAGCCCGTACAATTATGCGCATAAGCGAACCACAAACAAATGGCTTCCCTTCTCCAGGCGAGTCCCGAAAAAGGGAAGCCGGGCACAAGTCGCCTTTGCGCAGTTGGTTGAACTACGTCAGAAGTAGAATCGCAGAGAAAGCTGCAGGTTGCGCTCGCCGCCGCCAACACCGCCTCCCTTGGTTGTCACTTTTCCAAAATTTGCGCTGGTCGGATCGAAATTCACACCGCCGCCGCTTCCTCCGCCCCAATTCGGGTGATTAATGAAGTTGAACGCCTCGGCACGGAACTGAAACCCTCTTTGTTCGTCAATTGGGAATGCCTTGAACAATCCAAGGTTCCAGTTCTGAAATCCCGGCTGATAAATCAGGTCCCGCACGCGCTGCGTATTGAACGTGCCATTCGCAGGCGCGCTGAAGATTGCGCTGCCATCGGGATTGGTAGTGGCGAACCACTGCCCGCTGGACCCAAACGCACCAATGATCCTGGGCGTTCCATTCACGGCGTAGTACTGACCATTAACACCGCACCCGAAATTGGAGTCCAAGCCAACGCCGGCGAAGTCCTTGGAGCGCGCGACGCTGCAGGGTTGCCCTGTCTGAAACTGCGTGACCCCGCTGATCTGCCATCCTCCAAGCAACTTGCCCGACACCGTGGAGTGATTTTTGAAGAAAGGCAGGTCATAGAGGTAGTTGATTACCAGTACGTGGCGAGCATCGAATTCCGAAGGCCCCCACATCATTCCTGGGTCATAAGTGTTCGGGATGACGTCGCGTTGATTCGACCCGCTGTCCATGCTCTTCGACAGTGTGTACGACACGCCAAACAAGAGCCCATTGGAATATCGGCGATTCCAGGCTATCTGGAGCGAATTGTACATGGAATTCGCCACGTTATCCGTTTGGCGGATCGAACCGAAGCCCTGGTACGGCCGGAACGCATCGACCTTGCACGGGGGATTCGCGAATAGGCACGGGTGTTGTGCCACAACGTCCAACGTCGGTTGGTTTATATCAGCTTCGCGCTGCAAGTGCACTCCACGCCGTGCGACATAACCAACGCTCAATAGGGACTTCCAAAATAACTCGCGCTCGACGGTGAAATTCCAGCCCCATGCTTCCGGATTCTTAAAGGCCCGGCTCTGAGTGGTCACTACCAAAGGTGCGTTGCCGACAATTCCGGGGCCCAGTGCGTCAACGACACCGTTGGAAACACTGACGTTCGGCTGGAATGGCGGATTTCCTCCCAAGAATATCGAATCACTTACCCCAAGGCGTGTAATGAAGCGGCCCGCACCCGCCCGCAATACTGTCTTATTATTAAGCTGATAAGCCACGCCAGCCCGCGGCTGGATGGCGCCCCACTGGACGTCGGAATAATGGTTGGGTACGTCGTGAAACAAGCGGCTGAAATCGAATTGGCTCGGATCCGCCTCCGGAAAATGGTTTATGCCAGAACTGGGAAATCCATTGCCTGGAATCACCATACCGTTCAGCGTGTCGGCCCCTGTCCCGATAACAAGGCCAGTCTTGGGATCAATCGTGCCAACGATTAGCCCCGTCGTCTGATCTACAGTCACCGCTTTGTTCGAATCGTAGAGCTTCGGATCGAATACGATCATGTTTCCCCACAACGCGTGGTAGGGCACGATGACCGTGTAGCGCACACCGTAGTTGAAGGTCAGATTTGGCCGGAACTTCCAGGAGTCCTGAGCAAAGCTCTCATACATGTTGGCGCGAAATATGGTGTACGCACGATGCCCGATTTCGGAATATGTATTGTAAAGCCCTAGGGCGACATTGGCCACTGCCACGCCCGTGCCCCCAGCAAGTCCATCTTGGAACGAGAATTGACCATTTTGGTTATTCGTGCAGGTGTTGCAAGCCTGCACGTTGATTTCATCGTTGTCATTTTCCCCAGCTCGTTCAAACAGGAAACCGAACTTGAACGTATGGCTGGATTTGATCCATGTGAAGCTGTCGGAGACGTCATAGATCGGTCCCGATGAGTGCGAGGGATACGGCCCGCCACTCAATGTGGAAAAGCTGGACATGGTCACCGTGGGAATACGGTTCGGGAGCAGCTTTTCGCCTACCGGGAATATGTATTGGTACATGCCGCACGCTACAGGCGACCCGGCGCAAGCTTGGGTGCGATCATAGAAGTTCGCGGTATCCACGGGGATTTTGACAACGTCCTCGCTGGCACTCACAAGCACTTCGTTGACCTTGGTTGGGCTGATGGCCCACACATGATTCAGCGAACCGGTTTTGTTCGGTCGATTGAAGAACTTTGGAGTGCGGTCAGTATTCCCGTCGAGCGGCTGATACTCCAGATAGTAGTAGTGTGTGGCGTGGAAACGCAGGCGCTGTTTGTCCGTGAGGTTTACGTCCACACCCACCGTGTCTTTCCGCTGGTCGAACGTGTGCCGCTTGGCGCCAAACCAGTTACCGTTCCCAGCAATGAGCGTGTTAGGGACGGGCCACATATTAAGAATCCCGATTCCGTCGGGGCTTAAACGATTGACGGGAATAATGTTGATTCCTTGCGGATTACTCGCTGTAGCCTGGGTGAGATCCTGCATGCATCCGTTGGTGTTAAACACGGGCGGGTACACGCCCGTGTTCGTGACCTGACCGCATTGCGCTGCCACTGGCGATTGCGGATCGACTACATAAACGGGGATATTAATCTTTTTTGTCGCGTCTCTCGGATCGGCTATTGTGCGCTTAATGAAGGGATTGTTCGGATCAAGTAACTCACTAAAATCACCGTGGCGCATGCTGAGCGTCGGGACGGTCAGCAGCCCCGCCGATCCAACCGACGAGCCCGATTCCACGAAATGGTATTTCAGCCACTCCTCTCCCCAATAGAAGAAGACCTTGCTTTTGTTGGTGTTGAATTTGCCAGGGATGTAGATCGGTCCGCCAATGTTAAACCCGAACTGATTGTAGTTCACCGGCGCGGTGATGTGCGTAGTTAGGGGGTTGGCGTTTCGCGTCCACGTGTTTGCGTTCAGCGCCGTATTACGTAAATACTCGTAGGCTGCGCCGTGGAATTGGTTCGTGCCCGTCTTTGTCGTGAAGCGGATTTGTGCCCCCGACGTCCGCCCGTATTCCGGCGCATAATCCGTGGTCAGAATCTGCACTTCCTGCGTCGAATCCACGTCCGCCGCACCCAAACTCGTCCCGTTCGAACGCGTGCGCGTCGCCGGAGCTCCGTCAAACGTAATCAGGTTCTCGGGATTGCGCGAGCCGTTAAAATTGGCGGGCCCTTGCGTAAATCCAAAATTGAGGTTTGCCAGTGTCGTCCCGCGAGCGCCCGGCACCAATGCCGCCAGCCAAATCGGATTCCTGCCATTTAGTTCCAGCGAATCAATCTGTTCGCGCGTCACCAGTTTCTGTACTGATGCCGATTCCGTCTGCAATTGCACCGCCGATCCAGTGACCTCCACGGTTTGGCTCGCCGAACCCACCGTCAGCGACGCATCAATCACCAGATCGGCAGCCGGGTCAAGCTTGTTATTGGTCGTTTGATATTTTTGGAATCCCGCCGCCTCGACCGTCATCGTATACAGACCCGCGGGAACGTTCGTAATCACGAAGTAGCCTGATTCGTTCGTGGTCACCTGCCGCTCCACGCCCGTATTGTTTCGAACCGTCACTTTTGCGTTTGGAACCGTGGCGCCTGAGGGGTCTTTCACAAATCCTGAAATCTTTCCCAGGTCCGACTGCGCTCGCAAACTCCTCGGTGCCAGTAAGATCGCGAAAACCGCCGACAAACTCATCACCATGAGCGCAACAAGCGAAATGTGTTTGTTTCGAATCATCACCCCTCCTCCAAACGGACTCCGGTCAATGCGCAAACTTCCATCGCATGCAGCAATCACTCGGGAGATTAGCACTCGGCTTAATGGGTCAAAGGGCAGCCAACCACCACCCGAGCGTACCGTCAGCCTTCGCGGGAGTCTGAACAAACCTCCCGGAAGCAAAGCAGTGATACACCTGCTCGCGCATTACGTCAATACTGAAACAGAGGATTAAAGGTGTAGAAACAGAAATCTTGAATACTCGCGGGCAAGCGGAAAACGCAAAGCTTGGCCCGCTCCCGGGGTTTGAAAGAAGTTGCTCAGATGTAAATCAGGGAAATACTTGCATATTCGTTCAGGTGAATTCCTGACGATGGATAAATTGAGGAAATGCCTGAAACTAGTGCCTCACGAGAGAAGTGCAGCTCTGCGCACTCGCTGAAAGCAACGCTGCATTGCACTTAGCAACAAGTCACGACTGGATATGCGCCGCCCCGTCGCCGGACCGCAAAACTTCATTCATCTTTTTCCACAAGGGGCGCGGCCGTTTTCCGCACGGTGGAGCTCCTCTTCCCGCCATTCCTTAGCGGCTACGCGCGTCCGCCATTCCACAAGCCGGATTCAGATCAGCGCTACTTCGCGAGCGCCGGGGCGGCCCTTGCGTTTCCACTCGTAATCCTTGCGCAGCTTGGACTGGTGCTTCTTCACCTGGGCTTCCAGCTCGCGGAATGCCTTCTTGCAACTGGTGCGCACCGCGACGCCCTCCGCGGTGGCGCGCAGAGCCCCGGACGGCAGCGAGAGTGTCAGCGCGCATGAGATTTCCTCCGTGCGCGGATTCACCGAAAAGCCGCCGTGCAGCTGCACCAGGTCCGGCGAGTAGCTCTTTAGCAGCTTTTGCAGTTTGGCAACCTGACGCGCGACTTCAACTTCCACCGGCTTGTGCGATTCCACATGCTTGTAATTGATGGAAAGTTTCATGTTTGCACCTGTAGCATTTTGTAGGAAGGGGCAGGCGAACAGGGTTAGGCAAGTACAACCGCATCCAGCACAGCATAGCAGCCTGTCCCAGCAGGAGCAACGGCCTGACCATTTCTTTTTTCAATGCAGAGCAAAGGATTTCCACCACTTTCCGACGCTACCACGCTGGATTGACACTGCTCTGCCCTTCCCACTACTCTGCTCGCGGCGCAAATCACTATTCTTATAGTAAGGTCCAGCAAAGCGAATCATGCCACCGCGTAAACGAAAAGCCCCGGCGCCAGCCGACACCCCTGGCCCGCAAAGGACGACGGGCGTTCACGACGCTTCCGATGATCCTCCTCATCGCGGCGGCACCCGCGAATCACCCACAGCCTCATCCGGCCACAATCTCCGCATCGGCCCTGCCGGATGGTCGTATCCGGATTGGGCTGGCTACGTTTATCCTTCCCGTCGCCCCAGGAACTTTCACGAGGCTGCCTATCTCTCCGAATTCTTCGATACCATCGAAATCAACACCTCCTTTTACCAGCCGATCAAGCCGGAATCCGCGAAACAGTGGCTCGACTTGGTCTCCGGCAACCGCAACTTCGTCTTCACCGCTAAACTCTGGCAACGGTTCACGCACGACATCGCTTCCGCCACTTCCGGCGCCACCGCCGGCGATGAACGTGCCGTCCGCGCCGGCTTCGACATGCTGCGCGCCGCCGGTAAACTCGGCGCCGTGCTGCTGCAGTTCCCTTTTTCCTTTCATCGCACCAAAGAGACCTTGGCATATCTCTCGGCCGTGCTGCTGCGCTTTCGCGATTATCCCCTCGTCGTGGAAGTGCGCCACGATACCTGGAACTCTCCGGAAACGCTGGCACTGCTCCACGAACACGGCGCCGGGATTTGCAACATCGACCAGCCCATCATAGGGCGTTCGCTGGCGCCCTCGGCCGAAGCCACTTCCCCGGTTGGTTACGTCCGCCTGCATGGCCGCCGCTACGATACTTGGTTCTCCGACGATGAAAACGTTCCCTCCCACGAGCGCTACAACTATCTCTATTCGAACGAAGAGCTCGAGCCATGGATCGCGCGTGTCCGCAAAGTGAGCCAGCACACGCACAACACTTTCGTTGTCACCAACAACCATTTTCGAGGCAAGGCCGTCGTCAACGCGCTGCAACTCATTAGCATCCTCAAAAACAAGAAAACCAAAGTACCCGAGCCCCTTCGACAGCATTATCCGCAACTCGATGAAATTGCCGATCAGCCCCCCGCCGAGCCCACTCTCTTCCCCATGGCCGACCGGCGTAACGAAACTAAGAACCAGTAGCACAGCCACGCTCTCGTTTTGATATCGCCTTGCGCTTTACGTGCGCTTCGGCAAACTTGTCCACTGTTCCGCCGTTGGCTTGCCGGCAATCGTTTCGTAATCGGTGAATACCACGTCTCCGCCCACCAACTCGGGCGAATACACGGATTCAAAACGCTTAACGGCTTCCGATAGACCATGGCGAGCTTGCGCCTTGGCATCCTCAAAAATGAATAAGTGCAGAAAGCGCGTTGGATCGCTTTTTTGCTGCCAAGCCAGATACATCTTTGTCCCCGGCTCGTTTTCCTGAACATGGCGGACGAATACTTTAATCGCCTCTTTAACCTTTTCCACCGCTGACGGCTTCACTCGATATCCCCCGGTCTGATAGATGGCCATTACCCTCTCCTCGTTTTTGAAGTGACTTACCGTTGGTGGTAGAGACTCCCAAAACGTTTGCGGTATTCCTCTGCGGGACGCGATTCGGTATGCACTAATCCCGCAAAAATACAGGCAACGCTGGATGCCAAAGGTGGTCCTGTAGAAGCGGAAAGGCTCGAAGAAAGGCTTCCTGAACGTCCCGGAAGTTGGAAGGTTGAGGGTTGAGAACCACAAGCGGCCCCTCCCCTTTTTCGCAACTGCGTATTCTAAAGGGGTTACGGGGCGAAATCCAGGAACTGCACATTCTAAAAGGCTTACGCTCGTGGACCGTCCGGAGGCGTGTGGCCCGGCGTTTTGCGTTGCTCACTATCAAATGTAAGATCACCAGAAAGAGACGATACCCGTCAAGGAGAAACAAGCAA
>QHYM01000385.1 GCA_003223295.1 Acidobacteriota bacterium
GAGGCCCCTTTTAGCACTTCGGCTAATCCCTCGCCGGTGAGAGTGTTGACACCCGAATTGGGTGATGCTGCTATCGCTTCGTGTCCATGCTCACGAAGCTTGTTGACAAGTTTCGATCCAATGAGTCCAGTGCCACCGATCACTACGATCTTCATGATTCTCCTTTCATGGTTGACCAATGCATTTTCGAAACCATCGGTCTCTTGTACTCGCTATGACAAAGTTAGATGAGACTTCGTGACACGATGCTTCATAGGTTCTGAACAAAAGCGCGGCGGATGTGATTCAGAAGCCGCGATTGATGCATGTCGAACCGCACGGTGGTTCAGTAGGTGGATGGTGTGCCATTGGTCGAAAGGAGAGTACTGAAAGTCGCTCAATGCTAGGAGGCCAGCAATTCACTAAGTGTTTTGCGAGGCTGCCAGTCCCGGCCGTTCTGTCGAAACGATGTCGCGTCGGCGTCGATGAGCCCCACCAAGACCTCCGTCACGATAGTGCCACCAACGGGACCAAGACGATGACCTCCTGTACAGATATCGGCTTCGCGGAGAATGTAGTACCAGAGAGGAGTCTCGCCCTCCCACCCCACAGAGGTGATCCCAACCTGCTCGGCATTCAGTGGGGCGATTCCAATGTGACGGGCCACGGCCTCGCCAGACGGGAGCCCGACACCTTGCCCGCGCTGCAAGTCACGGACGGCGAGAGAATGGTAATCCTCAATCTCGCACTCGCCGGTGACAGCTACCGGCAACTGAATGAGTGCTCGCACCAGCTTCCCATCGATTTTCTTCGACCGCTGCGCCGGTGTTGCGCCGGGTGCGTCGAAGAACAGTGTCCAATCGACCGTCCGTTCATGCGGTACCGCACGGAATCCCAACAGATCAGGAAAGAGCGGCACGGGATCCGTTTGCAAGTTCAACTGGTAGCGGTGCCGGATCTGAGAATGGCCGTACCGATAGGCTGCGTCGGCAAACTCGAGCGGTATGAACGCGCCAGGTGCGGGGTGAAACCACCGCAGGCCGTCTCGAAGCACCTGTTTTACAAGCGTATTCCCGACGAGCGCAGGCAAAAACTCGTTCAGAAGGATCCATTGATAGTGCCACCGCAATTGCCGCGCTGCTTCGTCGAACGCGCGGTCGTTCGCTACTCCGCTGCTGCGACATTCATCCACAAACGCGTTGTGAGCCTTGAGCATGGCGAGATGAAATTGCGACATCAGCATGTGCGAATCGTTGCGCGGGTCGCCGATAACTGCGATGCCCTCTGCATTTCGCTGCACATCTGCACCGTTCGGGCCCAGTAGGAACTTCGCCGGATCGTCACGCTGGTAGAGGAACGGATTACCCGTCGGCCCATCGCCGTACAGGCATTCGAGGTTGAGTTGCGGGCTGCGCGCATTGCGCAGTTCCGACGTATTGGCATGAGACCGCAGGATGGACCTGTCAGCCGTAATATCGTGAGCCACAAATTGGCCGAAGATAGGCCAACCAGCAGCGGTGTCCCCCAAGGAGTCAGGAGAGTCATCGATGTCCCCACAATCGCAGACTCCGCCTGCGCGACCAAGCGCGTGCAGAAACTGCTCATCGGACTGAAACGACGGTAGATCGGGAAACATTCGAGCATAGCTCGTGGGGCCAAGCGGCGCATCGATCGCCACCCTGGCTCGCGCCGGTGATAGGCAGTGATTGCGAACGGAAATTGCCACTTGATTCATCAGCCCCATTCTGCGTCGCCTCGCGCGAATGCAATCGCCAGGCCCCAGTTATACAGTGAGACGTTTTTCGATTCGCCGGTCTGGAATAAGCCAGATCAGCGCAGCTGTCAAAAAGATCGCCTGAGCAATCCACGATGACCAGATGCTAGCAATGATCGCTACGATGTACAGCACGGGTGACATCTTGCCTTTCCAATCGCGGCCGATCGCTTCTCTCAAAATTGAGTCCTTCCCTTGTGCGCGGATGATTGCCTGCTGCAGCAAGTAGTAGGCAATCGCCGCCATCAACAGCACCACACCATAAAGTGCAGTGGGCACAACCGTGAAATGGTTCTCTCCCATCCACCCGGTGGTAAACGGAAACAGCGAGAGCCAGAACAAGAGGTGCAAGTTGGCCCAGAGCATTGCACCTGTCACCACCGTGCTGGCATGCAGCAGGTGATGGTGGTTATTCCAGTAAATGCCAACGTACAAGAAGCTCAGAACATAGCTGAGAAACACTGGCAACAGCGGCCTCAACGCTCCGAGGCCGTCGCCATGCGGCACCTTCATCTCCAGTACCATAATCGTGATAATGATCGCGATCACGCCATCGCTGAACGCCTCCAGCCGTCCTTTAGTCATCTGTTCCCCTTAGACAAGAGTTAGCGCGAACTCGAACGAGAACGCGGATGCCTTAAGGATGTCATCTCTTGCTGTCAGTTAGAGACTTAAATGCCGGGATAGCACCGGAGTCGTCGAAGCCAGCATAAAAATGGCTATTGTCGCAGAACGGCTTATTGTGGGATTGGCCGCAGCGGCAGAGCGCCATCCTTAAGTCCTCGAACACCGAACTGCCATCAGCCGACTTTAGTTGGATCAACCCGCGCACATAATATGGTCCGCCGGGTGTCGGCACGATGGTAGTGGGCAGTTCCGGAGTTTCAGATGGGCCGCCATCCCGCCGTTTAAAGTGCAACGCCCCGCTCGGGCACCTCGCGATCACATTGGCGATCTCGTCAGCGCTCGCCGCTGAAGGCACTATCCATGGTCGGCGTCCACTATCGAAGACCGCGGGGAGCCCGCGTATGCACTCTGCCGCGTGAATACAGCGATGCGCATCGTATGTGATCTCGATTGCATCATCGCAATAATGGCGTGCCGTATCGCTATTCTCCATCAGTTTTCTTTCTCCACCCGTCCGATTTTGCCTTCCACGACAACTCGATAAGTTGTGACCGGCTCAGTAGCTGGGCCTCGCAGCACCGCTCCCGTGCACACGTTGTACTGCGTACCGTGCCAGGGGCATGTTACGGTTGAGCCCTCGAGTTTTCCTTCGATCAACGGGCCTCCGCGATGAGTGCATTTTGCCTGCGTGGCACAAAAACTGCCCGCAACATTAAATACCACTGCATCGCCAACCAATAGCACCGAACCCGGCGGCACCGCGTCTACACGAAACTGATTATCTTTGAGGGCCTCGGATTGAATGGGAGGATTTGAAA
>QHYM01000109.1 GCA_003223295.1 Acidobacteriota bacterium
ATCGGCTATATGGGTGGCAGTCTGCGGTACTCCGTCTTCAGTTTTCAGTTGGTTGGGATTTCAGCGTTCGGTGAATTACCCACCAACCTCCACCGGATACTCCTCTTCGGTGGAAGTAGGTAACGCCATTGGCGGCAACGAGCGCGCCGAGCGGCTGCGAAAATAAACGTAGGCAAGAACCATCGTAGGAAGCAGGACCAGCGCCCCCTTCCATACGGCGGACGGGACGTAGACGCCACTGACCAAACCGGCGAAAGCGATTCCGACCATGAAATAGGGGAACACCCACTCGTAACAGCGTTCGCAGACTTGCGTGATGGGTTGACCTTCGACGAGACCGATGACCATCGAGACAAGAACGGAGTTGAGGGGGAAATACATGCTCCCCGCAAGGATCAGGCAAACCACTGAGGATTCCGTTCCGCTTACGCTGTGGACGATATGACAAGACTTGTAGGCCACGCTGCTGCTCAGGATGAGCGCTGCGGCGTTGAAGGCCACTTGAACAAGACGGGGGCGCTTCGCGCAAGCCCAAAGCGACTGAACCAGGGCGGCGATCAGGCTGATCGCAACAACTTGCGAAAAGGGCAGCGCCACAATCCCCAAGAGGAGGAAAACAAAGTTAGGGGAGATCGTGCCTTCCATACCGGGAATCCGGACCTTGAGAGCGGAGGCAAACGCGGCGAGCCCCATGTAAATGAAGAACTGCAGAAGATTCGCGGAGTACCACGATCCGGCGGCGAGCAACAAGAGCAGGGTTCCTGCTGCGATTACCAGGGCGATGTAGGCTTTGGCTTGGCTTGGCATTTTCTCTGTTCCTCCTCTCAGTACTTGCGCCTTACCTGCCCATTAGTTCTCGCCTGTTACCGTAATGCTTTGCGCTGTCGAGCTTGACTGGTCTGATGAGTTGCCCCAGACAACGCCCGTACCCCAGACCACGCTGAACCCGTCGTTCGTGCTTGCTCCCCAACAAACGCTGCTGCCCCATACCACGGACGTTCCGTTTAGAACGTTGGTGCCCCAGACCACAGAGGTGTCCCACAGGGCGTCTGTTCCCCAAACAACGCTCGTTCCAGTAACTAAGTAAACGCTCTGCGTTGAGGGGTCATACACCGCCGTTGGAGACACAGCCGGAGCATCCGCAACATCGTTGCTGGATAGTGCAGCGGCAATATCAAGGTAGCCGGCGCCAATAGTGAAAATGTCGTAGTAATCAGTATAGGTGGTGCCCGTGGCCAGGTCCGTGGCGCTGCTACTGGCGGGGAACGTCTTGGAAGCTGTCTTCATCAACCGGGCCTTCACCTGATCCGGTGTAAGGTTCGGGTTCTGCTGAAGCAGAAGTACAGCGGCGCCGCTGACCACAGGCGTGGCCATGCTCGTACCGCTTAACCGCATATAAGATGTCGAGATCGTGTTCGTGGCCACTGTGGAAAGGGTGTTCTTCTTATTGTTCTTGTTATTGCCGCCCGAGCTGGTGGTGGTCGTCGAGCTGGTGTACTCGCTCAAATAAACGTCCGTGGGGGAAGCCAGCAGTGACGCATTCGGCGCCAGCGTGGAGACGACCTGATTCCCAGGTGCGACGATGT
The DNA here is from genome assembly GCA_003223295.1 of Acidobacteriota bacterium. Taxonomy (GTDB): domain Bacteria; phylum Acidobacteriota; class Terriglobia; order Acidiferrales; family UBA7541; genus Acidiferrum. Next base: position 1,587 of record QHYM01000109.1, read on the forward strand.
CAGGTTTCACCACATAGTCGTATGCCGTCGGTCCTTTCGAGCTGTAGCTCGCAATGGTGTCGTCGATGCGGGTCGGTGTGTTTGCCGTCTTCATCACGCCCACTGTGATGACGTACGGATCGTTGCCGGGAGCGGCGATGGTGCCGTAACCTTCCGTGCCTGCGCTGTCGTTCCGACCCTGGTTGCCCGCGGCGGCGAGCACCACGATGCCCGCATTCCACGCAGCCTCGACAGCCTGACAGAGCGGATCGAGCGTATAGCTCTCGTAGACTTGGCGGCCAAGCGAGAGGTTGATCACTCGAATGTTGTAGGTAGATTTCAGACTGATGGCGGTCTGGATCGCCGCAATCACGCTGCTGTCTGTGCCGACGCCATTTTGATCCAGCACTCGCAGGTTAATGATGTTTGCGTTCGGCGCAATCCCTGTGAATGTGTGGGTAAAGTTCGAACCGGTGGAAAACCACCCTGCACCAGCAATGATCCCGGCCACGTGCGTTCCGTGTCCATACAGGTCCGAAGTATCCGTTGTGCCAGGAACAAAGCTTTGGCTATAGACAACGCGCGAACCGTAGGTCTGATTCGACGGAATCCACCAGTAGAGATCGCCAACGGCAGTGACGCCACTGTCAATGACTGCCACTCCGATGCCCGTGCCATCCAAGCCCCACTGCTGCAAAGCCACTTGCGCGTTGACCGTTTCGCGAGTGTAGTCGAGAGTGGACGTGGAGGTACCGGTGAGCGGACGATTGGGCGAGATGTAAGCAACGTCGGGATCGTCGGCCAGCTTTTGAAGCGATTCAACAGGGACGGAATAGTGGGCGCCCTTGATGACGTTCAGTTTCGTCTTCAGGACTCCGCCCTTGTTATGCACCTTCTGATGGTGGGCATCGGTGGGCGTTTCGTTGAATTGGATGATCACATCTACCGTGGCGCCGTGGTGGCCGCCTTTGAGGGTGGCAAGGTCCTTGGATAGCTTGTGCTTCTTGCCGTCGGCAAAGGACAATCCAGCAGCCAGCAGCGTGACCAGGGCTAGCAAAGCGAGCCGCGCACCCCAGGTAGTGGTCTTCAACGGGCTGTCGCCATTCGTTGTCGGATTGTTTTGGCTAGTGCCTTGCATTCTAAACTCTCCTAAGAAACAGGGCCGATGAAGATCCGGTGAACAGCATCTCGATTCAGAATGGAGCAAGTTTCACGCACTAGGCTGTAGGGGTCGATGGTACAGGAGTGGGGGGCTGCTAGTACGAAGGTACAGCCAGTTTTTGGCGACAGTGATGAGGCCAGCATAAATCACTAGTTACTTGCCTGGGGGCATTTTCTACCCCTCGTGCCAAGGACAATGGCGTTTTGTCTTGGAACACATCCGGCTCTTAGTACTATAGGCAGAGTTCTGTCATAACGGCCAAACTGGCTCGACACGGGGGTTGTTCAGTATTCCCCTGATTAAAGGTTGGTCAAAGATGTCGATGTCCAGGGGCTTCGTCGGCCCCAAGAATGTCCCGAACGGCGCGCTCGAAGCACTCGACCGTCAGAGTGTCGACTCTGCACGGGTAAACAAGCGAAATCCCGCGAAAGAACCTTCAAGAAGGATCCGGAATTGGTGGAGGCGTGTTTGGAGTATGCCCGGACAGCAAGGGCGCTTTCTGGGCTGGCCGGCAACCATATTCATTGTGACGCAGGTGCTGGCCGGCATTCCTTTGCTTCCGTATGCCTTGTTGCATTGGCACAGTGACAACTCACTGCGGTTTGCCAGTTTTCTCGCCGTGGCGTTGGGGGCGTCCCTTTTCAAAGTACAGCTACCAGGCATCCAGGCCACGATGTCCGCCAATTTCCTGTTTATCCTCGTAGGGATTCTCGATCTTTCCTATTCAGAGACTTTGCTCATGGGGTGTTTGGGAGGACTGGCGCAATCGCTTTGGCAGGCAAAACCTCGTCCGCGTTTGATTCAAATCCTGTTCAATTTCGCCAATCTTGCGTTATCCATCTCACTCGCGGACTCGGTCTTCCACAGCCATTTCGCCTACGTCGTCGGATTGCGGTGGCCGCTGCTCCTGGCGGCAGCCTCGACAACGTATTTTGCGATGAACACGTTGTCCGTTTCAGGCGTCATCGCGATGACCGAGCGCCGGAATCCCATATTGGTATGGAAGGAATGTTACCTCTGGTCGTTTCCTTATTATTTGTTGGGCGCTTTGATTGCCGGCGGCGTGAGCATCATTAACCGGTCCCTAGGGTGGCAAGTCGCCATCTTGGTCTTGCCCGTCGTTTACTGGATTTACCGATCCTATCGAACGTATCTCGACCGATTGGAAGCGGAGAAGAAACACACGGAAGCGATCGCTGATCTGCACCTGCGCACGATCGAGGCTCTGTCCCTCGCTATTGAGGCGAAAGATCACAACACGCACGATCACTTGAAGCGCGTGCAGATCTATGCCATGCAAATTGGCAAGGATCTCGGCCTTGATGAGGCGCAGTTGAACGCCATCCGCGCCGCTGCGATGCTGCACGATATCGGCAAACTGGCCGTTCCGGAGCACATCCTTTCCAAGCCGGGGCGGCTTACTCCCGAAGAGTTTGAGAAGTTGAAAATCCATCCGGTGGTGGGCGCGGGGATTCTGGACCGAGTGCAATTTCCGTACCCGGTCGTGCCGATTGTGCGTTCGCACCACGAAAAGTGGAATGGAACGGGCTACCCTGACGGTTTGTCTGGCGAAGGAATCCCGATTGGCGCGCGGATCCTGTCGGCGGTGGATTGTTTCGACGCATTGACCTCGGAGCGGCCTTATCGACGGGCGGTCTCGCCGGACGAGGCCATGGCTTTGTTGCGGGCGGAAAGCGCCCGAAGCTATGACCCGCGCGTGGTGGAATGCCTCGAGCGACGGTATCTGGAATTGGAAGAAGTCGTAAGCCGCTCGACGAGAGAAGGTAGTCCGTTTGAGGTGGTTTCGAAAGTAGACCGGCTCGTGGCCCCTTCCGCGGGATTTGCAGAAGTGCCGGACGAAGCAGAGGTTCGCGCGGCGTCGTTTCTTGCGTCCATTGTGTCTGCCCGGCAAGAGGCGCAACTTCTCTTCGAGCTGGCGCAGACTCTGGGCAACTCGTTGAGCTTGCGGGAAACGCTTTCCGTGGTTGCGGTGCGCTTGAAAGAGATGATTCCCTACGATTCGATCGCTTTCTATATCTGTGAGGATGGGAAACTGGTTCCAAGATACGTGCATGGAGTGGACTACGATCTGTTCACGTCCATCGAGATTCCGCTTGGACAGGGAGTTACAGGTTGGGTAGCGCAAACCGAAAAGCCAATCATCAATGGGGATCCAGCGGCGGAGACAAAATATCTCGGAGATCGTGCTCAGATTCCCGTGCTTCAGTCGGCGCTTTCTGTACCTCTGCGGGGGCGCGACGGCGCCGCCGGCGTGCTATCACTTTACTTGCGAGCAAAGCAGGGCTTTACAAAAGACCACCTGCGCCTCTTGCTGGCGGCCAGCTCGAAGCTCGGACTGTCTGTTGAGAATGCATTGCAATTTGAAAGGGCACAAGACACCGCGAGCACCGATTTCCTGACGGAGTTACCGAACGCGCGCTCGATCTGCGTCCACCTCGAACAAGAGATTTCGCGCTCGCGCCGCAACGCGAGTCCGCTGGCGGTGCTGATGAGCGACCTCAATGGATTCAAAAATGTGAACGACAACTTTGGACACCTTGTCGGGAACAAGCTGCTGCAGGAGATCGCAAAGAATTTGAAAAACGCCTGCCGCGAATATGATCAGGTCGGCCGCCTGGGAGGTGATGAGTTTGTGTTCGTACTCCCGGAGCTCACTAAAGATGGGGCCGAAGAGTTGACGCCGCGCCTGGAACTTGCTGTCGAGGAGGCCGGCCGGTCGATTTGTGGCACCACGGTAGTCACGGCGAGCATTGGGTGTGCGTTCTATCCGAAAGATGGTTCTACTGCAGAAGAGCTCCTGTCCGAAGCGGATCGCCGGATGTATGAAACTAAGGAAACCTATTACAAGCGGCGCGGCGAAGCGCCACGGCTCCAGGTCGGCTGATTAGCCTCGACGGCTCTCGCTCATTGGAGAATTGCCATAAGCGCGAAACAAAATGAGACACGGAATTCAAAGAATCGGCGTACGGTTGCTCATGCTTGTGGCGCTCTGCCTGCTCGGCGGCCTCTTGAGTGCGTCGCTGGTCCGCTTTTCTCCGGGCTATGGAGTCGACGAGCGTGAACTTGATCCTCGCTTGAGCCCAGCGACCGTGGAAGCTATTCGAAACTCGCATCGCCTCAATTCCGGCCTCCTTTCTTACTATGGCCATTATCTCGCGGGAGCTGTGCACGGCGACTTCGGTTCTTCGGAGTGGCTGCAGCGCCCGATTTCGTCGCTGATTAAAGAACGCCTTCCGGTGACGGGCCGTTCCGTCCTGATGGGAGTTCTTGTGGCCTGGGTGGTAGCCCTCGCGATTTCTCTTGCTACCGTGTTTTTTCGCGGATACCTCCTGGACATCTCGGGCACGTTGGTGAGCGGCGTGTTGATCGCACTGCCTGCAGCAGTGGTCGCCATCTTCTCCGTTTATCTTCGTACGCCCGTATTTCTGGCCATCGCCCTCGTGACGTTTCCCAAATTATTTAGATATCTACGAAACTTGTTGGCTCACGCGTACGCGCAGCCGTACATTTTGGCAGCGCAAGCGCGGGGAATCGGACAAGCGAGAATTTTGTTCCACCATGTCCTGCCCTTAGCTGCGCCCGCACTTTTTGCGCTCCTCGGCGTTTCTTTGAGCATGGCCTTCGGTGCAGCGATTCCGATCGAAGCGCTTTGCGATTCTCCAGGGGTGGGGCAGTTGGCCTGGCAGGCAGCGCTGAATCGCGATTTGCCGTTGATCATGAATCTGACGCTGCTCGTCACGATAATCACCGTGGCAGCGAATTCTTTTGCCAACGTTGCGAGCGAGAGGTCGCTGTGATGACCCGCAGAAGGCTTCGCGTAATTTGCGCTGCGGTGTTGTGCGCCATCTTTGGCGTTGGCCTGTTCGCCAGCACGGTCAGCCCCTATTCGTACGCCAGGCAATTCCGTGAGCGGCCGAACGCTGCGCCGTCGGCCTCACACCTGCTAGGTACGGACAGTCTCGGGAGAGATTTGTTTGCGCGGTTAGTATACGGAACACGGGTGTCGCTGTTGCTGGCACCGGCGGCTGCGTTGCTGGCCACTCTCATCGCCGGCGTCTTCGGCGGCTTAGCGGGGCTTGTAGGAGGATGGTGCGAAAAGTTAGTCCTCGCAGCGGCTGATCTGTCTATGGCCCTTCCGCTGCTGTTTGTCCTGCTCGCGCTGCGTGCCGTGCTTCCTTTGGATATTTCTCCCATTCTCTCTGTCATCGCCACGTTTGTCTTGCTGGGTTTGTTGGGCTGGCCATCTTCGCTGCGTGTTGTCTGGGCCACGACGAGAAATCTTCGAAATTCCGACTTTCTTCTGCTTGCGCGCGCCACGGGATGCGGGCGGTGGAGAATGATCGTGCGCCACGTGTTCCCCAATCTGCGGCCCGTCCTGTTCGCGCAGTTTTGGATTTCCATTCCACTTTTCGTTTTGACCGAAGCCACTCTCAGCATGCTCGGGCTCGGCGTGATGGAACCCTTGCCTTCCTGGGGCAATTTGTTGCGCGGTCTGGAAGATATCTCTGCCGTCAGCGCAAACCTTTGGAGGCTCGCACCTCTGATCCTGCTGGTTCTTGTGGTGATCTGTTTTCAGCTCATTCTGCCCGCACAGGAGGAAACTGCTTGATGTCCAGTCGTCTAAAGAACCTAGCTCTCATTGCCCTGCTGGCTTTCGCGCTCCCGGTTCGCGCACAAACGGGTGGGGAACTGCACTTCTGCCTCCACGGTGAACCCAAGACTTTTAATCCGGTTCTGGTGGACGATGAACCTTCGGAGAACATCCGCTACCTGACTGGTGGTGTGCTCATTCGGCTGAACCGTCAGACTCAAGCGCTCGATCCGGCATTGGCGACCTCTTGGAAAGTTTCTCGCGATCGGCGCACGATCACCTTCCATCTGCGGAAAGGCATTTATTTTTCCGACGGCACGCCCTTCAGCTCTGAGGATGTGGCCTACACCATGCGGCTGCTGATGGATCCGGAAACACATTCGACTACAGGGGACGCGTTCCGCTCCGGAGAAGGAGCGGTGCAAGTGCGGGCTCCTGGGCCGGACATTGTGGTCATCACCTTTCCGGCTCCTATCGCAGGGCTGGAGCGCCTCTTCGATCAAGTCGCCATCCTTTCAGCGCATTCCCCCAAAAAGGAGATGGCCGTCCTCGGCCCGTTCTATGTGGCCGATTACAAAGCGGGTTCCTACGTGCTGCTGCAGAAGAATCAGAACTACTGGAAGCATGATGCTCAAGGACATGCCTTACCCTACATTGACAGCGTCCGCCTGGACATCCAGCGCAATCGTGACATTGAGCTTTTGCGTTTTCGTCGCGGGGAATTGCAATTGATCAATCGCCTAGACGCGGAACAGTTCGACCGCTTGCAGCAGGAAAATCCGGTGGTGACGAAAAACGCGGGCACTGGCCTCGACGCCGAAGAGCTGTGGTTTAATCAGGTGCCCGCCGCCCCACTCCCCGAATACAAGAAAGCCTGGTTCAGGACGAAGGGGTTTCGCAAAGCCATCTCCATGGCCATCAACCGCGCGGATCTTTGCCGCATCGTCTATGCGGGCTACGCGAAACCCGCCTACGGCCCGGTCTCTCCTTCCAATCAGTTTTGGTTCAATAAATCACTCGAAGATCCGAAATACGATCCGCAAGCGGCATTGCGGCTGCTCGCACAAGCCGGGTTCCGCTACGAAAACGAGTCGTTGAAAGATCGCGCCGGAAATCGCGTCGAGTTTACTGTGGTCACGAATTCCGGGAACGCAGCACGCGAGAAGATAGCGACGATGATCCAGCAGGACCTGACGCAAGTGGGAATCAAAGTCAACGTTGTAACCCTGGACTTTCCTTCTCTCATTGAGAGGATAACGCGCACCTTCGATTACGATGCCTGCATTCTGGGCCTGGTCAATACCGACCTGGATCCGAACGGCCAAATGAATGTTTGGTTGAGCTCCAGCGAGAACCATCAGTGGAATCCCAGCCAAAAGGCGCCTGCCACGTCGTGGGAGGCGGAGATCGACAAGCTGATGCGCGAACAGGCGGCTGCGGCCACGGAGAAAGAGCGAAAGGCCAAGTTTGATCGTGTCCAACAAATTGCCGCGGAGCAACAGCCCTTCATCTACCTGATCAACAAGGATGTGCTCCTTGCCGTGTCTCCCAGCGTCATCGGTGCCGTCCCGGTGGTCCTGAATCCTCCGGGATTTTGGAATGTGGAAACGCTGAGGTTGGGGCCTGCGCCGGAACTGGGAGTTCAGAAGTGACTTCTTCCGCGCCGCTGCTTTCCGCGCGGCTTTCCGTGGACTACCGGAACAAACCCGGCGTCCTCAGAAACATTGTTGTGGAAATTCACCGGGGAGAGATCGTGGGGCTCGTAGGGGAGAGCGGGTCCGGGAAAAGCACGCTGGCGCTGGCACTCCTCCAACTGTTGCAATTAAAGGGAGCGAAGGTTCAAGGCGAGGTCATTTTTCAAGACGAAGATCTCTTGCACAAAAGCGAGAGCCAGCTTCGGGCGATGCGCGGCCGGCAAATGAGCGTTGTGCTGCAGAGCCCGCTAACTTCTTTGAATCCCGCCCTTCGCGTAGGAACGCAACTGAAAGAGGCCTGGCGCGCACACGTAAAGGGAACAAAAGAGGAGTGCCTGTCGGCCATACGCACGGCCCTAAATAGCGTGAGTTTGCCGGATGACGACGAATTCCTAAGAAGACGCCCTTCGCAGCTCAGCGTTGGCCAAGGACAAAGAGTAATCATCGCCATGGCGATTCTTCATCGCCCTGCTTTGCTGATTGCGGATGAGGCCACCAGCGCGCTGGACACGATCACGCAGTCCGAGATTCTGAGTTTGTTTGCCCGGCTCAACCGCGACTTGGACATGGCCATTCTCTACATTTCGCATGACCTGCTATCCGTGGCCGCCCTTTGTCACCGGGTTGCCATCCTGCGCGACGGGGAGATTGTTGAGTGTGATTCGCCTGACGTAATTTTCGATGCACCGCGCCACCCGTACACCCAAAGGCTGATTGCCGCGCTTCCTGGTGCCTGCTTTGGCAAGACTCTTTCCAGACCCTTAGAAATTCTTAGCTAAATTGGTGTGACCACGGTTCTGGAAGCCGTCAGATTCCAGTCCTCCGGTACGCGTTCCGGGTCTTGGTCTTAAGTCTTGACCAGATCGGCCGAAACCCGAAGAAGGTGGAACGCATCGTATCGTTAGTGGGTTGGCGCAAGCATTCTCGATCTTGAATTTGCTGGACGGAAGAATAGGAGAAAAGAAATGCGAGTCGGGATGATAGGTCTGCTTGGAGGACTTATTTGTCTGGTGGCAAGTGCGCCAGCCATGGCGCAGTACGGGAGCAGCAGGTTGGAGAGATGGGAATTTACTCCATTCGTTGGGTACGAGACGAGCGGATCCTACCCCCTCACATCAGCAACCGTGACGGTGAACGACCTGCGCATCAACGGGGCGACGAGTTTTGGCACCTTCATCGGCTATTCGATCACTTCCAATGCCCAGTTTGAGTTCATGTGGGACCGCAACCTGACTTCCTACAGCGTGCAGCAGACTCCGGGTGGCCCATTTATGAAGGCCTATGACTCCACTGTGGATCAATATCAGTTTGGGGCGCTGTATATGTTTCTTGGCGATGATCGCAAGTGGCGGCCCTACGTCGCCGGAAGCCTGGGCTTTACTCACGAATTCAACAGCGGGGGAAACCCGACGCGGATGGATTTTTCCTACGGCATCGGTGGCGGCGTGAAATACACATTGACGCGTCATGTTTCTTTCAGGGGAGATGCACGCTACATGCCGACGTATGCGAATTCCGCTCTGGCTACCTACTGCGATCCATTCTATGGCTGCTATACCGCGAAAGTATCCCAATACCAGCATCGCGGGAATTTCCTGGCGGGCCTGGCGTTTCGATTCTAGCGAAAGCCAGCAGCACGAGCGGCTTGGCCAGGAAAATCAGAGGAAAATTTGCACGCAGTTGCGGCCTCGCGGATTAGGACGCGGGACGTCTCTGTCCGGCTGGTGGCGGGGGCGGGGCCACAAATTTGGCGTCGTCTACGGGAACATTCTGCTGAAGCTGCTCCACTTGGATGGTGAACTGGTTTCCCGGCCGCGAAAGGGTCCAGCGAAAAGGAATCTTCAGCCCGTTGGCTTCGCGATAGTCCGCATAATCAATCTGCGTAGGATTGCGGCCCAGCGGCGTTTCGCCGTAGCGGACGAAGCGCAGCAAAAGGCCGGACTCTTTGTCGAAATAGAGGCGGAGTGGAGGCTGCCCTTCGTTATGGCCAACGACGAGGTAGGTGTCATGGCCGTCGATCTTTTCTCCGGCGTCCACCTGGAATTTTTCATAAAGCGTTTTCACATGCAGCGGGAAGTATAAGTCCGCGTCGATCCGCGCCGCGGCGTTTTCCGTCGTGGACATCATGTGCACGCGCCCCGGAACGCTCAGCCAGCCCTGCTTGCCATCAAAAGCAGTGATACTATCGCCGTTCGAAAGATGCATGACCGACAAGCGTTTCTCGGGAGCCTTGGAGTAGACGTCGACCGGGAAATGTTGGCCGCCGAAGGCTATCAGGGTTCCTTTCTGAACGCGGCTGGTGACTTTTTGGAGCGCATCGGCCCCGCCGATGGCGGCGACATATTTGTCGAGGAGTTGATCCGCTGGCGGAAAGACGGGTTTCGGTTCTCCGGTCTTGGAGCTTTCTGCTGCCTCGCGTTTCGGTTCTTCCGCACTGATGATCGGAGTGGCGACTGGATTTGCCGAGCCGCGATGGCACGAGTAGCAAGTGACTTCGCGGTGGCCCTCGAAGTTCTCCTTGTTGATGGCCATCATCATGCCGATCATTTTGCGCGCCGTGACTTTCGGCTTCTTGTCATCTTTTTCAAACGCGCGAGGCACATGGCAATACTCGCATTCGACACCCAGGGAAGCGGCGATGAACTGCATGGCTGGGATGATCTGTTCTGCAGGAATTCCTTTGAGCGCTTGGACATTCTTGTATTCCTGTTCCGCGAGTTTGGGCGTTGCTCCGCCTTCCGGTGACGCCTTTGGGGGAGCAGATTGTCCGCGTGCTCCCGCGATCACCAGCAAGGCAAGCAGCGAAGTTCCGCAGACGGAGAGCCAGCCTTTCCAAACACATGAGTTCATGGATTCAACCCTCGCAGGTTATGTGACGAAAATGCTTGTGAAGTGGTTGCAGCAAGTGCCAAAGATGCTGCGTTTCTTATGCGCTGATTTCACCGCGCTTGGCAAGCGCGGTAATGCGGTCGGCCGCGCGGAAAGCGAGCGCCATGATGGTCATGGTGGGCTGGCCGCGTCCGGAGGTCACCAGGCTGCTGCCGTCACACAGGAAAAGGTTCTTCACATCGTGTGTGCGATGGTCTGCATTGATCACCGATGTCTTCGCATCATTGCCCATGCGGCAGGTGCCGAGCAGGTGCACGCCAAACTGCTGCTCCTGCGCGGGGAAACCCCACTTCTTGACGGCGCCTGCAGCTTCGTGGATCGCGTGCGCGCGCTCGAAGAGCCAATTCGAGAGTTTCAGATCATCGGCGTGATCTTTATAAGTCAGGCGAAGAGCGGGCAATCCCCAAGCGTCTTTCAGATCAGGATCGAGCGAGAAAGAGTTGTTTTCGACGGGCAGGGAAGTGCCGTGGCAGAAAATCTCCATGGTTCGCGTAAAGTTATGCGCGAGCGAGGCTTTGAAGTCCTTGCCCCAGCGAGGAGTGTCCGGCGGATTTCCGCCGAAGGCAAATGAGATGGGGGTAAAGTCGTAGCGCGCGTCAAGACCGCCGCCGCCGTAAAAGCCCACCTTTTCGTGATCGAGTTCGTAAAAATCATGCAGGACGCGGCTCACGCAGTAGCCTTTGTAATCGTTGAGCGGATGCTCGTAGACGCCGGTGACAGTGCCGCCGCTGTTGAACATCAGGTTCTTGCCGACCAAGCCGCTGGAATTCGCCAAGCCGTCCGGAAATTGCTTGCTCTTGGAAAGCAAAAGCAGGCGCGGAGTCTCGGCGCCGTTTGCGCAAACCACGACGGCCTTGGCTTTTTGCAAATGCGTATTGCGTTTCTCGTCAAAATAGACCGCTCCGACGGCGCGTCCGTTGGCATCCGCTTCAATGCGATGCACATAGGAGTTGGGTCGAATTTCGCAGCGGCCCGTGCGCTCTGCTGCGCGAATCGCAGCCGCGAGGGAGCTGGATTTCGCGCCCACTTCGCAGCCGAAACCGAGGCAGTAGCCGCATTGCACGCAGGCGCTCCGGCCCGGGCGCGCTTGCGAAAGAATCGCCATTGGGGCGGGGAAGGGATGCCACCCAAGTTTGCGAGCAGCGCGTTCAAAGAGCACGCCGGAAGATTTAACGGGAAGCGCCGGCATGGGATACGGCTTCGAACGAGGAGGATCGAACGGGCTCGCGCCCGCCAACCCGGAAACGCCAATCTCCCACTCTACCTTTGTATAATACGGCTCCAGATCAGCGTAGGTAATGGGCCAATCCATGAGAGTCGCGCCCGGGACCGCGCCGAGTTTGCTGCGCTCGATGAAATCAATTTCGTGAAAGCGCCAGAAATTTGCCGTGAAGTGCACGCTGGTCCCGCCGACGCACCGGCCGTAGACGAGCGCGCGCTGTGGCTTGGCCTTCTCGTCAGGAGTCTTACGGAAGCTATTCGGTTGAAGTTTGGGATGGTTGGTCAGCTTGTCCTGGGCAAAGATTTCAATTTCGTTGTGCGTGAAGTCGGCCTCGGTCAGATAGGGGCCCTGCTCGAGAACCACAACACGAAAGCCGTTAGTGGAGAGTTCCTTGGCCAGGATCCCACCGGCGGCACCGGAGCCCACAATGACGAAATCCACCTCGTCCGAAGTTTTGTATTTGGGCTGGTCCACGGTCATTTCTTCTCCGCTTCCTTCGCTGCTGATTCCCAGCCTGGATAACCTTTGTCGTAATAGCCGAACGGTGGCTGGAACATGTGTTCGCGCTCTCGGCCAATCACTTTCCAGCCAGCGCCATCGCGATTACCGCCGAAGTCGGGATCGATCAAAAAGCCGACAATGGTGTGCTGGCGGAGCGTCTCGAAAAAGCTTTGAGCCCCCGGGCGGCGGCGTAAATTCCTTTGAGCTGGCTTTGCCGCTTTCCCAGGCCCAGCAGGTTCGTCGAAGGAATGCAGGACCTCGTCCTGCTGTTCCGGTGTTAACGCTGAGAATTTCGCGCTACCAGGAAACATCTCCGAAACTCTAGCCTGCAACTCCGGCAGACCCTCGCGATAAGTCCTTTGATCCTCTGAGCTAAAGGTAGACAAGCCGCGATCGATGAAGTAAACCACGCCAGCTTCATGGGCCCCGGGCGAATCGTCCGTGGGGATGATTCGCGAAGTAATGGCATCGATCTCCTTAGCTTCTTCCGCGCTGAAGAACTCGAACTTCTGCGGAATCGCTGACTTGGCGGCTTGGTGTGCGTGGGCAGCTGCTGCCAACAGCGCAGGCCAATGAGCGGAAGCCCACACCGCAGAAACCCCGGTGATGCCTCGCGACAAAAAGTGACGACGGCTGACAGATTCATTCATTTCGGGAGTCCTTAGGATAGCTTTTCAGACTGTAAGCTCCATGGCCCAAAGGGTCAAGCAATTCAAAGCACTTTTCGGCAGGCCAAATTGACTGCCGCTAAATCTCGCCCTGCCTCGCAAGAGCAGTGATGCGGTCGGCGGCTCGATAGGCCAGCGCGCTGATCGTCAACGTCGGCTGCCCGCGGCCGGAAGTAACCAGACTACTGCCATCGCACAGAAACAGGTTCTTCACGTCATGAGTGCGATGATCGGCATTGATGACGGATGATTTCGGATCATTGCCCAGACGGCAGGTGCCCAGGAGGTGGTAAGCAAAGTCCTGCTCTTCGACTGGAGAAGCCCACTTCTGCACAGCATCCGCGGCATCGAGCAGTTCCATGATGCGGTCACGCAGGAAGGCGCCGAGTTTGAGATCGTCGGGATGGTCCTTGTAGGTCATCCGCAAAGCCGGCAAGCCCCAGGCATCCTTGAGATTCGGATCCAGAGAGAAGCTATTGCTCTCGACGGGTAGGGAAGTGCCGTGCCCCACGATCTCCAGAGTGCGTGTGTAATTGTGCGCCAGCGTCGCCTTGAATTCTTTTCCCCATCGCGGAGTTTCCGGCGGCAGGCCACCCATGTCGTAGCCGTTGAACGCGAAATTGATGGGAGTGAGATCGAAGCGCGCGTCAAGCCCTCCGCCCCCAAAGAATCCGACTTTCTGCGGGTCAAGCTCGTAGAAGTCATGCAGGATGCGGCTCACGGCAACACCCTTATAGTCATTCAGAGGGTGTTCAAAAACCGCCATGGCAGAGGGACCGGAGTTCAACATCAGGTATTTGCCGACGAGGCCGCTGGAATTCGCCAGGCCATCCGGAAATTGCTTGCTGGCCGAGAGGAGCAGCAGTCGTGGAGTCTCCGCGCCGTTAGCGCAGACGACGACAGCTTTGGCTCTCTGAAGATGCGTCACGCGCTTCTTGTCGAAGTAGGCCGCGCCGATAACGCGGCCGTTCGCGCTGGTTTCGATACCGTGGACGTAGCAATTGGGGCGGATCTCACATCGGCCGGTTTTTTCCGCCATTCGAATGACGGTAGCCAGGGTGCTGGACTTGGCGCCGACTTCGCAGCCAAAACTTTCGCAGAAGCCGCATTGCACACAAACGCTACGCCCAGGGCGAGGTTGCGAAAGAATGGCCATCGGGGCGGGGAACGGATGCCAGCCAAGTTTGCGGGCAGCGCGTTCGAAGATGACTCCGCCCGACTTCACCGGCAAGGGCGGCATTGGATAGGGCTTTGATCGTGGTGGGTCGAACGGGCTGGAGCCGGCAAGACCTGAGACACCGATTTCCCATTCGACTTTGGTGTAATACGGCTCAAGCTCGGCATAGGTGATGGGCCAGTCGGAGAAACCGGTTCCAGGAATTGGACCGACTTTACTGCGCTCGATGAAGTCAATTTCGTGAAACCGCCAGTAATTGGCGGTGAAATGGACGCTGGAGCCGCCAACCATCCTCCCATAGACGAGTGCGCGATGGCGCTTGGCTTTTTCCTGCGGTGTTTTGCGGAATGTGGTGGGTTGCAACTCCGGGTGATTCGTGAGCTGGTTTCGCCTCAAGACCTCAAGTTCATTGTGGGTGAAGTCCGCCTCAGCAAGGTAAGGGCCTTGCTCCAGGACAACAACCCGAAAGCCGTTCGTGGAGAGCTCTTTTGCGAGGATGCCGCCGGCGGCGCCGCTGCCAATGACGACAAAGTCCACTTCGTCGGTTGTTTTATACCTTGGTTGTTCGGGCATCCTGTCCCCGGGTGTGGAAAGCACTATACCATTTCTCGTTGGCACAATTGCTGTGCCCTGCGGCCTGGTGTAGGATGCCGCGGACTCGGAACGGCCCTCTGTATTTCGCAAAAAACTGCTTGTTCTGAGACACTATTCGCTGAATATGGCTACTTTCACGGGGGCAATTGGCATCGGAAGTAAGTGGCTGCTCGACAAAATTGTCGGAGCCATCGCCGCAACAGGAATCAATCCCAACATTCTTACTTTTCTGGGGCTTGTGGTGAACTTCGGCGCCGCGGCATTTTTTGCCGTGGGCGGATTTCGCACTGGAGCCATCATTATCTTCTTCGCTGGATTTCTGGACATATTGGACGGCCAGGTCGCCCGGCGGCAGAATCGCGTCACCGCGTTCGGAGCATTCTACGATTCGACGCTCGACCGTTACGCGGACATGGCACTGTACATGGGCTTGCTGGTGTATTACTCCGTGAGCGGGCGAACGCCGTATGTGGTGCTGGCGGCGGTAGCCACGGCTGGTTCCGTAATGGTGAGCTATGCGCGGGCCCGCGCCGAGTCGCTGATTCCCTTATGCAAAGTCGGATTCATGGAGCGGCCGGAGCGGCTGGTGCTTCTGATCATCGGCGGACTCTTCAACCGCATGGGACCGGTGCTCTGGGTGATCGCCGTGGTGTCCACTCTCACCGTGATTCACCGGATCATTTTCACCTGGCAAGAAACCAAGGCCGGGCGGACCCTCCCGGGAATCAAGCTGTCGCTCTGACTCAGCTCCTGTCAGTCTGCTGCCGCGCTTGTGACGCGCTCTGCTTGCAGCGCTTCTTCCACTGGCGCGGAAATAATTTCCCGGACGCGGTCGCGCAAGGCCGGCACATCTTCTTTCCGAAGCCCCTCGGTCTCAATGATGTCATGCAAGTAAACAATGATTTTTGTCGGCCACAGCATCCAGTGACCAGTGCTGTGGTGCTGAAATGAGCCCACCAGGCTGACCGGAACAATAGGAACAGCGAGCTGTTGCGCGACACGAAAGCCGCCGTCCTGGAATTCCAGCAGGTGACCGTCGCGGGTGCGCTTGGCTTCGGGGAAAATGACCAGGCTGGTGCCGGAATCAATTGCTTCCTGCGTCAAGCGCCACATGCGTTTCAAGTCCGATGGCCGCCGCACATCCGGTACCGGGACGTTCCCGAAGCGCTTCATCAACCAGCCGTACGCGGGGATCTTGAAATGCGACTCCAGTTCCCAGCCGCGGACAAACTGCGGAATGGCGCAGTACAGCATAAAAGGATCAAACAGATTGACGTGGTTCGAGAAAAAGAACGAGGTGCGCTTGGGATCGAAACCGGCCGAGCGGCGAACCTCGACCGTTGCTCCGGAAAGAAAAGCGATGCGCAGGCATAAGCCACGCTGCAGCCGATCGTGTTTGCGAGGGTCAAGAAAAAATCCCAGGAACAC
Organism: Acidobacteriota bacterium; assembly: GCA_003223295.1. Lineage (GTDB taxonomy): Bacteria > Acidobacteriota > Terriglobia > Acidiferrales > UBA7541 > Acidiferrum. The sequence goes on from QHYM01000109.1 coordinate 17,513, forward strand.
CAGCACAGGGACGACAAGGAAGAAGTGCAAGGCACTGAGAATCCACAGAAGCCCGCTGCGCAAGGCGAACCACGCCTTTTTCATAGAAACACATCCACCGCAGCGGGAAGAACGTCGAGGGAGCGGCATTCCAGCGTGGCGACTTCCCCATCAATCATGATGTCTACCGGAGCAGAAATGTTGAATTCTACGTGGCGTACGGCTCGGCGCGAGGCCAGGGGATGCTTGATGTGCGAGCCGTCATAAAGCCGCGGCAAGTTGCGCAGCAAGCCCAGCCGGCCGATCGGGCCCCAGCGGACAAACTCGATCAAGCCATCCGTGGGATCCGCTTGCGGAGCGATGAGCATGGTGCCGCCAGTGTATTTGCTGTTGTTGAAAGTGAGGAACAGGGAGCGCCGCTCGTCCCAATCCTGATCCTCGTCGCAGCGCAGCGCGAAAGAGCGCCGGTGCAATTGTGCGACACGCACGAAAACGCCAAGCAAGTAACCGAGAGGACCGAAGGGCTTGAAAGCGCGATTCGTCAGAGCCGCAACGTCAGCGGTGAAGCCGACACTCAGGAGGTTGAAGGAAACGACTTCGCCCGTTGCGTGATTCAGTCGAATCAGATCGATCGCGCGTTTGCGGTTTTCCAGAATCGCCTGCGTCGCAGTTTCTGCGCCGTTCTTGGAAAAGTCCCGCAAGAAGGAATTGCCCGTTCCCAGCGGAAGGAATCCCAGGGCGACGCGCTCCACAGATTTGCGGCCGGCAAAGACGCCGTTCAGGATTTCATGGGCCGTTCCATCTCCTCCGACGGCGAGAAACTGACGGTAGCCCTGATCGTAAGCTTCGCGCGCAAGCTCGACGGCATGTCCCGGGCCAGTCGAAGCGACACTGTCCACGTGCAGCCTGTTCTGGCGCAAACGAGCCAGCGCAACTCCGGCGAGTTTCGCAGAGCGGCCGCCACCGGCGGCGGGGTTCACGATGGCGAAAAATCGTTGCATCGGTCAGAAGAGAAGACTCACAAGGGCAAAACCGCTGCACCGCGGTCCAATTTCGCGAGACGCTCCGCCAAGACATTTCTCTTGATCTTCAAGGAAGCGGTCCGTGGAAAGTCCTCCTCAAGGAGAACGACCCCGTGAATCCGCTTATAGTTTAGCAGGCGCTGGTTTCGCGTGTTGATTTCGCGGCGAAGCTCGTCACTGAATTGCTGGCCCGCCTCCAGGTGAAGCACGAGCACAAGCTGCTCACCGGTCATCGATCGCTTGGGCCAGATATAGTTGGCCGCGAAAACACAAAATTCTTTCACGCGAAGCCCTTCGAAAACACTCTCAGTGTCCTCAGGGTAAATGTTTTTCCCTTCTTCCGTGACGATCATGTTTTTCTTGCGTCCGCTCAACTGCAAGTGGCCGTGCCTGTCCAATTTTCCCAGGTCGCCGGTCATCAGCCAGCCATCGACAATCGTCTCGGCAGTGAGTTCCGGATCGTTGAGATAGCCCGCCATGACCGTTTTGCTGCGAACGGCGACTTCGCCGATGCCATCGCCAGCGGGATTCACGATGCGGACCTCCATCCCGGGCAGGGGTTTGCCAACGGTATCCGCGCGAAACGGCTTTAAGTCGTTGACCGTGATCGCCGTGCCCGCTTCGGTGAGGCCGTAGCCATTGGCTACGGGAATTCCGAGATCATAGAAAAACTGCAGCGTTTGTGGCTCAGTGAAGGCTCCGCCGACAATGATCGTGCGCAATTCTCCGCCAAATGCTTCGTGGACCTGCTTGAGCAGCAGGCGGCTGACGCCCAGCCGTGGACGCCCCTTAGTGAGAGCTTTATTGACCGCGACGAGGGTATTGAAAATCTTGCGTTTTCCCCCAGACAAAGCGTCGAAACGCGCTTGTAAGCCTTTCTGCAAATTCTTTAGAACCAGCGGGACCAAGCTGACGTAGGTGATTTTGTACTTCGGGAATGCTTCCCGCACATACTCGGGGCGCAGCGTCCGCAAGTGCACCACGGCGGCACCACAGGTAAACGGTCCGAAAAAACCCACCATGAAATCGATGGCATGGTTCGTGGGCAAAATACTGAGATAGCGCACACCGGGCCAGAAGGGATAAATCGAAGTCAGCGCGACGCACTGCTCCAAATAGTTTTCGTGCGTCATCATGCAGCCTTTGGGGTGGCCCCCGGTCCCCGAGGAGTACACGATGCAGGCAGTATCTCCGCGTTCGCGAGGAACGAACGCTGGCTCGCCCGCTCCGCGAAATTCCTCCCAGCGCTGCGCATGTGCCAGGCTGGCGTTCGCCGGAGCTTCGGTCACCAAAACGGTTTGCACATTCGCCGAAGCCCGTCCTGGAGAAGCGCTCAGCTGACGCCAGATGGGGTACTCCGTGATGAGCACCGTGGCTCCCGAATGCTTCAGAAGCTGCCACTGCTCGTCTGGCGTCAGCTTGTAATCGAGCGGAACCAGCACACCACCAGCGAAGAAAATGGCATACGCCGAAATCAGCCACCTAGACTGATTTGTCATAATGATGCTGGCGCGATCTCCCATCGAGAAACCTTTATCCTGCAAAGCCTTCGCCAGAGGATGCGCGCGTTCTTCGAATTCGCGGTAAGTCAGGCGCTCCTTCTCCCGGTCGCGGTCCGCTTCGATCAAACATACTTCCCCGGCGAAGCGGTCCAGCGCATCCTTCAGCGCGGCGCCGATGGATTGATATTGGGAAAGATCCAGCATTACAGGCGGGATTGAATGCGCTCGGCCAGAGTTTTGAAGTCACTCACGCCCTGAACCTCGTAGTCGGGCAGCTCGATGCCGAAATGATTCTCCAGGCGCGAAAGCATTTCAAGCGTTTGCAGGCTGTCAATCCCGAGCTTTTTGAAGAAATCATCTTCGGGCGCGAGTGAGCCCGTGGGCAACTGAAAATGCTTTGCCGCCAAGTCGAGAACTTCCCGCGTGGTCTGTTCGAGTGTCCGCATATGAAGCTAAATCTAACATTCCCGCTAAAAGAAAGAAAATTCGACCAAATACGTTCCTCCGCCACCGTTTCCTTAAGGCAGATAAGGCATCGGGCCGGAGTCTTCGACGAATTTCTTCAGAGCCGCCATCACTTCGGGACGCGTAAAGAGTTCGCAGAAAATCTCAATCTCGCACCGAAGTTCTTCATGCGGAATCGGTTTCATGAATTCCTTGGCGGCTGCGCGCGCCACCGGATCATACTTTGCCGCCTGTGCGGCGGTGGAGCGGGCAATTGCAAGAGCTTCGCCTTCTCCGGCAAGCTGCGCCACCAGGCCGACGGTGTGCGCGCGAGTAGCGTTTATGGTGCGGCCCGTAAACAACAAATCTCGGACGACAGCATTGCCAAGATCGCGTTTCAGGCGCGGAATACCGCCAAAACCTGGTATGAATCCCAGCCGCAATTCGGGGAACGCGAATCGCGCCATTTTGTCGGCAATAATGATGTCGCAAGCGAGAGCGAGTTCGAGCCCGCCGCCCAGGCATGCGCCATGAACCGCCGCGATGGTGACAAATGGAGCGGAGTCAATCGCGTTGATGACCGCATGAATGTGCTCCAGAAAGCTGCGAATTCCTTTTGGGCGATCCTTCTCGGGAACCGACGCGGCCTGCCGATATAGCTCGCGCAGGTCCCCTCCAGCCGAAAAAACAGATTTGCGGGCGCTGGAAATAATGCACGCTGTTGTTTCCGAGGCCAGACTGTCAAACGCAGCAACAAACTTTTCCAACTCCGCAAGCATAGCCGTGCCAATTTCATTGGCGGGCGCATGATCGAGCGTGAGCTCGATGCATCCTTCGTGCCATTCCCAGCGCAGCGTCTTGCCCGTGAAACTCTTCATGCGTGCTGCCTGCTGACGGCTTCGCGTTCTTTTTTGTCTTCATACATGGCGTTGATTTCGGCGGCGTAGCGCTTGTTGACGGCATCGCGGCGAAGTTTGCCATTAGCCGTCAGCAGTCCACTTTCCGGAGTGAAAGCGTTGCCGAGCAACTCGAATTTTCTCACTTGACGGTAATGCGGAAGCTCGCGATTTACTAGATTAAGCGCAGCCTGAACAGCAGCAGCTTCCACCGAGCCCGCAATCAGCGCACCAAGGTAACCGCGTCCGTTCCCGACGATCACCACTTGCTGCGCCGCAGGCAGAAGCCGTGCGATGTTTTCTTCGATAGGTTCAGGCGCGGTTTTGTGTCCCGAATTCAAAACGATCAGGTTCTTGATCCTTCCACGGATGCGCCATTTTCCGCGGGCATTCATCTCGCCCTGGTCACCAGTATGGAACCAGCCATCGCGCAGCACGCGCGCTGTTTCTTCTTCACGGTTCCAATAGCCAGTAAAAATGTGCGGCCCTCGCGTGAGAATCTCTTCGTTCTGACCCGTTTTCATCTCGATCCCGGGAATCGCTGCGCCGACGTAACCGGGTTCGGCGGGCTCTCGCGGGTCATCCATCGTGCAAATCCCAGTGGTTTCCGTGAGTCCGTATGCTTGCAGCACGGGAATCCTCAGCATCAGGAAAAATTGCTGCGTCTCCGGAGCAAGCGGCGCGGAACCGCAAATGAGCGCGCGCAGATCCCGGCCAAAACGCTCCCTGATCTTGTCGAAGATCATTTTTCGCGCGAGCCAAAGCCAAGACTTGTCCAGTGCACTGGCGTGTCCGGTATTTTGGTGCTGCCAGGCTTCCCGCGATTTTCCAAAGAGCGTTTGGATAGGTGCAGCGCGCTTGGAGAGCGCTTCCTCGACGCCGCGCCGCACGCGCTCCAGCAGCGTGGGGACATTCAAGAAGTAGTTTGGGGACGAAAGACGAATCTCCTCTGCGAGCTTGTTCAGGTCAGTCGAAAGAGTCAGCGTGGTTTCGCGAGTGAGGCAGGAAAGCAACAGCAGCCACGATGCCGCGAAATTGAATGGCAAGTAATGAAAGACACGGTCCGGGCTTCCGCCGCCCTTCACAGACATCAATTGCCCGAGACGCTCGGTGGTGCGTGCCAGCATGTAGCTCAGATTCCCGACGTTCAGGCACACACCTTTCGGTTCGCCCGAGGTTCCGGAAGTGTAAATGATCGTAACGATGTCTGAATCAGACCGTGAAATTGGCTCGTCGGAGAAAGCAGCCTTGGGCGCGTTCTCTTTGAGCAACTCATCGAAGAGCACTCTCGGCGGCGCTTCACGCCAGGCCTGCGCGACCGCCTCACCGAGCCCCGCATCGCTCACAAACAACCGTCGCGGTTGGCAATCCTTCATCATGTCGGCAAGTTCGCCAGGAGCCTGGCGCGAATAGAGCGGCACTACAATCACGCCCTCAGCTATCAGCGCCAGATCAAACGCTACCCACTGGATGGAATTGGGCGCAAGCAGCGCGCAGCGATCTCCCGGCTGCAAGCCTGAATTGCGGAGGAACGTCCGTACTTGTCCTACCATCTCGAGCAATTCTCCTCCGGTCGCACTGACAAACTGCTCCCCGCGAATTTCACGCAGCACCACGCGGGCGTCCGCTCGCTTCAATTGCGCGAAAATATTTTCAAGAAAAGTTGGCATGAAGAAATCAGTGGGCCGCCGCCAGCGTGGCAGGCGACGAATCGTGCCGCTCCATCAGTTGCAGCAGGTTCTCGCTCAGTGGCGGCAGGTAGTCTTCCCAGGATAGGACGCCCCTGCGAATCGGAAAATCCGGATACCTGCGCTGCACAACGTCTTCGAGAAACGTGCCCATGCGCGCCATAACCTTGAGATTCCGAACCACGGTCTGCCCGATTCCTTCACGAACGCCCTCTGCTTCCTTGATCAGCGTTTCCATCACGTGAAGCAGTTTTGGCTGAAGTTCGGGGTCATCCACGGTCAGCAAAAGATGCTGGTGGCCGCGCTCGCGCATCAGGTTGCGGATACGCTCATCCATAGTCACGCCCGCCGAAGCCACTAAGCTCGGCATGCAAGTGACGATGCCGTGATAGCGCGAAGAGACCATGTACGAGCACGCCCGCAAAATGGAGACAAGCTGGAACATGTCGTAATCATCAGACGTGAATACCGGCGTGCCCGGAATTCGCGCGGCAATTTTTCGGCAAGCATCGGCGTCGAGCCGCTCCATGGCCACCAGAATTGGGAATACCCGGTGCCGCTGCAAGAAAGCTTGCGTCGTTTTGGCAAACGCAGAAATATACTGGCCATATTTCCGTTCGACATCCGCGCCAGACTGGAAGAAATAAACGGTCCTGTATTGGCTGTCCTTGTAAGCCCCCGTCGTTGCGCGCGCGACATACTTCGCAATGGAAGCTTTAACCGGCCAAACATACGGGTGGATCGGGCACAAAACCATAATCGGGGTCTTCTCATCCCAGCCTGCTTCGCGCAGTGCCTTTCGTGCGTATTCTGGCGGATGCGGCTCAAAGGTCCAGGCGGTGTCCGTGCCAAGCTCGGTGGAGATTCCCAGCGAGCTCAAAAGCTGTTGCGATTCCACATTGCGTGTGATGACCAAAGAGTCCTTGACGTAACGCTCGCACATGGATTCCACAAGTCCGTCCATGTGACCCGCCTCTGCACCGTACCCGACCGAAAGTTTGTTCTCCGCGGAAGCCAACCCCAACGAGCCGATCATCATGGTGGTCAACGCGTTCGCGAACTTGCTCTTGAACATCGAGCCTTCGCACGCGATCACCCCATGATTCTGCCGCACCTCGCGAAAGAGAAAGGGCGGGAAGACGTCGGGCAGATGCACTTGCCGCGTGCCCTCAAAATATCCTTTGGTGCGTTCAAAATCCTGGGTCATCACGCTGAAATCGACGTTGTCCGCTCCGAGCACATGCCGGACCTGCCGCAGCATTTCCTGAACGCGCACATCGCTGCCAGTGTTCCGGGTGCCGTTGTATCCCGCGAAGAGCAGCTTTAGTTTTTCACGCGCGCTCCAGGGCTTGCCCAGACCCAGCATCCAGCCAAGGCGCCGCATCTCGCTCAGCGCGCTGACCCAAGCGACCAGAAGAAAGTCCGTCATGCGCTGGCTCTCCCCACCGCGGTCTTCTCCAGGCCCACATTGGCTGGCCAGGGCCTTGCCGGATAACGAAAATCATTGTCGCGGCTGAATTTCAGCAGCCCCGCCGCATAGGTCGCAAATTTTGCGGGCGCCTCAGCCAATTCCGCCACGACGCGCGAATTATCAAACACCGTATTCCAATCGAGATAAGGCCAGAAAACCTTGAGCAGGGAAGCGGCGTGCCCCACCGCGCCTTTGCGATTCGCCGCCCAATTCACGGTTCGCGAAAACGGTCCGCCCAGCCACGGCCAATACACAGGCTTTCGCATTCCGCCGGCCTGAGCAATTGCATCAGTCAACTCTACGTACGTCTGCGATCCTCTGCCGGACGACAGATGATAGATGCCATGCGCGGGAGCATCTTTTTGATGAATCGTCACCACCGCTTTGCCAACATAATTCGCCGGCACGATGTCGATTTTATCCTGAGGACGCAGCGGAAGCACGGGCATCCGCGCTAGAAAGTGGACCGCTTGCACCATGTCGAATTGCGAAGTCTCCGGCCGCCGGCTGTCTCCCAGCACGATGGCGGGCCGGAAAATGGTCTTCTGGACGTCCGGAAGCCACCGGTTCGCCATGTGCTCGCAAAACTTTTTTGTGCGTGCGTAGGGATCGTAGTCGGAGCGCTCCCAGTCGATTGCACTGTCTTCCGTAACCACTTCGTCTTTTCTTTTTCCCGCCACGGCCACTGTGGAAACATGCGAATACCGGCGAAAGCCATGCCGGTCCTGCGCCCGCCGCGCCATTTGAATCACTTCGAGCGTGCCGCGCAGGTTCACGTTCAGGCATTGCTTCTCTGATTTGCGGTTCAGTGAAGCCGCGCCATGGATCAACGAATCCGTCGTATCCACCAGCGTATGGTATTCGTCATCGCGCAAGCCAAATTGCTCGTTCGTCAGATCCCCGCGAAAAATACGCACACGGGTTTCCATGTATTCGATGAATTTCGGAAAGTCAAAATGCAATTGCAGGGAAGTCCAGAGTCGTTCGCGCGCCCCTTGCTCCGTTTTTGCCCGGACCAGCAGATTCAGCTTGTCGCGATACCCGGAGAGAAGCCCGGCCACCACGTAGCTGCCCAAATAGCCGGTTGAACCGGTTACGAAGATGGCCATAAAGAGTCGGACGGCACCGCCGCCTTCGAAAGAGCTTCTTGCTCCGCAGGCTGGCCGTTCCCGTTCCAATCGAGCGCGCGCGGCTCGCGCGATTCCAGTGGCCGGCCTTCCATCAACGGATAGCACCAGCGCCGCAAAGCCGGGATGTGGACGTTGATCCAGTAATCCCACCAGTCCACCGCTTCCGGTGTGAAATCAAAGAGGGCCCGCTCTTCGCCCGGCAACGCCGCAGAAAGCAACCGCGCGTTCTCGCACTCGAACACATGTTCATTGTGAAGAATGAAGGGCTCGTAAAGCTCAATGAGCTTTTCGGCACGAATCAGGTCGCGTTCCGCCTTGGCGAACGGCGCTTTTTTCAAGTGGAGTGTCACCGCCACGCGGTTGATCCCCGAAACCACGGCCTTCTGCATGGGAATCGACATCCGCTCGTAGCGCTGCTTCGACACGGGGATGGTCTCGAACTTCACTTTCAGCCAGTTTTCAACGCTTTGCGAGGTGCGGTAATGCTTGCGGTGCGCGAGCCCGGTCAACTCGATGCTGCGGCCCATGTTGACGGGATTGATCGCCGACGTCGCGAGCTGGTAGAGCCGCGCATGGCGCCTCGCTATGACCGCCGCGGCAATCAGCGTCATCCCGCGGCACACCATGTCCACCGGAATCACGTCCAGGCATTTCCGCTCGTTCGACGGAAGCTGACGGAAATTTGTGCCCAGCAAATACGACAGCGGCCCGGAAGTGTTGATTCCTTCGTTCCACCCTGTAAACGGCGAACGCTCAGAACTCTCCACGATGGACGGGCGCACAATCGCAATCGGAAGGCCCTTACCATGCCGCGCGAGCATCGATTCGCCGAGACTCTTCGTGAACGTGTACGTGTTCGGCCAGCCCAGGTGCTGCGCACGGCGCATGCCTACATAGGTCAGCCGGTTGCGCACCCAACGTGCGCGGTTCCGCCGCAAGACGCCCTCAAGCTCCGCCGCAGGCGCTGAGGTTTCATCCCCGCCACGGCCCAAAGCTTGTCGGCGAAGGGCCTTGTTCAATTCGAGACTGTCAGCGCGCGATTCGATGCGCCCAATCCTCTCCCGCAGCGATGCAATCTCATTTTCAGCATCGAAGCGAGGATCCCGCGCAGGATTATAATTGTCTTCCAGTTGCTCGCCAACGCGCCCGTCACGCATGCCCACGACGTAGCAAGTCGAAAGATGCATCAGGCCGGCGTGCTTGCATTTGCGGAGGAAGTCGAGCAGGTGAAGCGCGGAATCGACGTTCGAGGAAAGGGCGTCGCGCAAATCCGGGTTAAAGTCCGTCAGTCCCGCGCTATTGACGACTAAATCGACTGACTTGTGCAACCGAGCCTGCGTGGCCTCCTCCAGTCCTAAGCCGGGCAAACTCACGTCGCCTTCGACGACTTCTACCTTTTCGTTCAGAAACGCGCCCAGCTTTTGGCCGTGCCGTTCGTGGAAATTATCGAAGGCTGGCGATTCCTCGACGATTTTCTCGAATCGCCGTTGCGCGGAGGTCGTGCGGTTGCGCCGGATCAGCAGCGTGATCTTGCCGATGGTTGGAATCTTCTCCAGCAAATCGACGAGCCAAACTTTGCCGATGAATCCCGTCACGCCGATCAGCAAAATATGCCGCTCCGCCAGTGTTTCACGGACCGGGAGATTATCGACGCGTGGGGCATCCCCGAAAACCGAAACGCGCCTTTTCGGAAGCGGCACTGCCCTGGCCGTCCGCTGGATTCCTCTTTCCAAAAGCTCAGACTTTTCGGCCCAGCCAAGCTGGCTGAGAAGCTTTTCTCTCGATATTCTTCCGTCTACCGGGCTGCCCGCCAGCCAGGCCAGTGGCCCGCGCGGGCGCACGATGGGATCAAGCAACCGTCCGGTCGCCTTCCCATCCCGGTATTCGAGGCGGTTCGCCAGAAACGATTCCACGCCCAGATGATGTGCCAGTGGCCGAAGGATGTTTTCAAGTAGCTGTCCTACCAATACGACCTGCTCCCCTTGGCGAATCGCCGCAACCACCTTTTCCACAGCTGCGGCGCGCAGTTGCGGCTTCAGAACATAGTTGAAGTATTCTTCGCCCAGCAGGTCCAAGCGGTCGCGGCTGACACCCCGTAGCAGCATGTGCAAAAGCCGTGTCGCGAAGGTACGGCTCGCCGCATAGGCGAACGGCCGGGCCAGCGCCATTCCGGCCATGCCGGCGCGCCGTGCCCAGCGCTCGGAAAAGCTTCGCGCATTCCAGGTGAAGAAGCCCACGGGGCGCAATGCGCCGAGCTCCAGGAGGGAGCCTTCCACGCGCCAATAGGTGATTTTTCCGCTCTCTTTGGCGGTCTTGGCATGCGTCGATTTCGAAACAGGATTTGTCATCGTTCGAACGTACCTACCACGAGGAGATGCCTTCCGCACGAGCGTCTTTCAAAACGTAATCCATCGGCGTGCTTCTCATCTTCGATCAAACGATTCTCGGACGGACTCGCAGCCCGCGCCATTCCCACACGACCTCGTCACCCTGCTTTTTGCCCCGTCGCAGGCTGCTCAGGAAATGTAAAAGTAGCATTCTCAACGGCTTCCCGCAAGGTAAGCGAAGTATTCGTTATCCCCTAAACTGCTGCGTGCGTTTCGCCTCGCGCGATTCACCCTTCACGGCGGAAGCCTTCACTCTGGATTGTCGTGAAAACTCGGCGGGAGCTAGACTCTTTCGGCTATACGCCCCAGCCGTACCGTTCGGCGTGTTCAAAGGTCCGCTGCATTTCTTCTCTCAGGATTTCTGTGAAGACCGATCCGCCCACGACGCGCGCATTAGCCTCGGCGATGTCCGGTGTGCGATACCCGGCAGAGAGCACTCGCGACAGTGATTGCTCCACCCAATCCGCTTCGAGCGACAGCCCGAAGGCGTCCCGCAGCATCATCGTCGCGCTAAGAATTGACCCAATGGGATTGGCGCTATCCGTCCCCACAAGAGAGGGCGCGGAACCATGAATCGGCTCAAACAGCGGCGCTGCATCCCCGAAACTTGCCGAGGGAATTAGCCCAATCGAGCCAACCAGTGCCGCGGCGGCGTCGCTCAAAATGTCCCCAAACATGTTGCTGCATAGCATCACGTCAAACTGCGACGGCTTCAGCGTCAACTGCATCGCAGCATTGTCCACGTACATGTGTTCAAGCTTGACGGAGGGATAGACCGCGTTCATCGCGGTCACCGTTCGCCGCCAAAGCTGTGAACTGGTCAGGACATTGGCTTTGTCTACCGAGCAAAGCCGGCGCGTGCGATTCTCCGCCCGCGTGTAGGCAAAGGTCGCAATCCGCTCGATTTCCGGCGTCGAGTAAGACTCCGTGTCCCAGGCGCGCTCCACGCCGTTTTCCGCAACATTCCCGCGCTCTCCAAAGTACATCCCGCCGGAGAGTTCCCGAACAATTTCCAGGTCCAGATCGCCCAACCGCTCCTGCTTCAGCGGCGAAAGCCCGCGCAGCGGCTCGATCAGCTTCACCGGTCGCACATTGACAAAAAGCCCCATGCCCTTGCGCAAACCAAGCAGGCCGCTCTCCGGCCGCTTTCCTACAGGCAGCGCATCCCATTTCGGCCCGCCAACCGCGCCCAGAAACACCGCGTCGGCCTTGCGGCAAGCATCCAGCGTTTCATTGGGAAGGGGCGTCCCAGCTGCATCAATGGCGGCGCCACCGAGCGGCAGTTCCACGAAATCGAACTCGTGATTGAACTCGTGTGCCGTTTCCCGCAGGATAGCTGCCGCGGCCCGCGTCACTTCCGGGCCGATTCCGTCTCCTGGGAGCAGAGCGATCTTCTTCTTCATCGTAGTCCCCGAACTAATAAAACTCTGCGCCGCCGCAAGCCTCACAAAACTCTATCTGAATTCAGGCTTGTCGCTTCGTAATCTCTCCTGCCGCGAGTGAATCAAGCAGCGGAGGACGATTCCGTTGCCATGGCCGCTGGGCGCCGGCGGATCACTTCGTGCGCAATTCCCACGATGTCGCGCGCGCGTACTTGTTTGGATTGGTCAGCCAGCGTGGTCACCCGCCGGTAAATCTCCGCCAGTTCTTCGTCACTCGGCTCATAACCCAAATCTTTCAGAGTCGTGCGCAGTGCATTTCGGCCCGAGTGTTTACCCATGACCAGCGACCGATTAGGCACGCCTACCGTTTGCGGCGAAATGATTTCGTAGGTCAACGGGTTCTTAATGATTCCATCCTGGTGAATTCCTGCCTCATGCGCAAACGCGTTCGCGCCCACCACAGCTTTGTTCGGCGCCACCTGTGCCCCTGTAATCTCCGTGAGCAGGCGGCTCGCTGGGAAAAGCTGATCCAGGCGAACGTTCGTCGTCACCCCAAAACTCTCTTTGCGCACGGCCAGAGCCACCACCACCTCCTCCAGCGACGCGTTGCCTGCCCGCTCGCCAATTCCGTTGATCGTGCACTCGATCTGCCGAACGCCGGCGCGAACCGCAGCCAGCGAATTCGCCACGGCCATTCCCAGGTCGTCGTGGCAATGCGCGCTTAGCGTGATGCCGTCGGGATCGCCCAGGAATTCGCGCACTCTCGTGAACATGGCGCCGTACTCTTCGGGAACCGCATAGCCCACGGTATCGGGCAGGTTCAAAACGGTCGCGCCCGCATCCACTGCCACCCGGCACACCTGGCACAAGAAATCGATGTCCGTGCGCCCGGCGTCTTCTGCCGAAAACTCCACCACTTCCACGTGTTGTCGGCCATACCGGATCATCGCGCCGATGGCTTCCAGAGCTCTCTCACGCGTCATATTCAGCTTTACGCGCAGATGCAAATCGGACGTCGCCAGAAACACATGCAGTCTTGGCGCTGACGCCGGTTTCAGTGCTTCAAGGGCCGCGCTCACGTCTTCTTTCTTCGCGCGCGCAAGGGCCGCCACCGGCACATCGCGCACTTCCTTCGCCACCATTTGCACGGCTTCCAGATCGCCTCGCGATGAAATCGGGAAGCCGGCTTCGATCACGTCCACGTTCAACGCGGCAAGCTGCCTGGCCATCCGCAGTTTCTCACTCGTATTCATCGAAAAGCCCGGCGATTGCTCACCGTCACGGAGTGTGGTGTCAAATATGCGTACCGTGTCCATAGAGAGTCTCCCAGCCTCTAGTAACGCATGCCCCGTCCCTTGCGGTCCAATTTATCTTTGTTCTGCTTTTGATAATTCTCCCTTATACTAGCGTCGTCCCGGAGAATGCGTCGCGTTTGCTTTCAGGAGGCCGGGGCTTCAGCCCCGGCGTAAATCGCCTGAAATCAATGGGCTTTAGCCCCTGAAGCAAGAGCGCTTTTGAAGCTCAGTTGTGGGACGCGGCGCTAGTGTCAGGAGAAACGTGTGGACCTCGGTGAACTCCAGGTCTTTCTCATGGTCGCCAAGGAAGGCAGCTTCTCCCGCGCGGCCGAGCGGCTCTATCGCACTCAGCCGGCCATCAGTTTGGCGATTCGCAAACTCGAGGATTCCCTCGGCCAGCCTCTCTTTGTTCGCGGCGCACGCCCCGTCCGCCTCACGGACGCGGGCACCCTTCTTAGAGACTACGCCGAGCGCCTGATCAACCTCCGCGACGAGGTCAAGAAAGGGCTCACCGAGCTCGAGGGCCTCAAACGTGGTGAACTTTCCCTCGGCGTGAACGAAAGCTCCATTCATGCTCTTCTTCCTGCGCTCGCGAAATTTCGCGAATTGCACCCGGGCGTTCAAGTGCGCGTTCACCGCATGTTTTCCCGCGATATTCCCCACGAAGTCCTGAACTACCGCCTCGACCTCGGCGCAATTTCCTTTGTGCCGCGCGACCCGCAGCTGCAGGCCACGGAAATCCTCAAGGACGAGCTGACGCTGGTGGTGCCGCCGAAACACGTTCTCGCCAAAAAGCGCGAAGTTGATGTCGCCGAACTCTCCAGGGAAACCTTCATCGCCCACATTGTCGAATCGCCCTTTCGCCGCCGCGTTATCGAACTGTTTGCGCGCCACCGCGCCGCGCTCAATATGCCCATCGAAATGCCCACCATCGAAAGCATGAAGCGCTTCGTTCAAATGGGCATGGGCGTGGCCATCGTTCCGCGCATGTGTGTCCAGTGGGAAATCGAGCACGGCTGGATGAAGGAAGTGAAAATCCGCCAGCTCAATATCCCGCGCCATGTCTATCTCGTTTCGCGCCGCGGCGCTCGTCTCCCGTACGCTGCCGGTGAACTCATGCAAATTCTTCGCGGAGAGTGATCCGCGTCCGCACGTGCGCTTCTTCTTCTCGTGAGGTATGCTTCTCCTCGGCAACTCACCGCTTTCGAATGAGCAGGGATTCAACATTGACCAGCGGACTCGCCATTCTTGCGATCGGTTTTCTTCTCGGGATGCGTCACGCCACCGATCCCGATCACGTCATTGCCGTTTCCACCATCGTCAGCCGGGAGCGTTCCATTCTGAAAGCCGGCTTGATCGGCGTCCTCTGGGGGTGCGGTCACACGCTGACCATTGCCATCGTCGGCAGCGCCATCATTCTTTTCGGCGTGGTCGTACCGCCCCGAGCGGGCCTCACAATGGAATTCTCCGTCGGCCTGATGCTGATGCTGCTCGGCATTCTCAATCTCACGGGGGCCATGAAGTGGCTCAGCGAGAAATTCTCTCCCAGCCATCCGCGTGTGACGGGAACACATGCTCACATCCACGAGCATGATCACCACCGGCATTTTCACTGGCACTCCCACTCGGGAGCCCAGCAGCATCACGCCGACAGCCTGAACGCGCCGAACTGGCTCCGCAGGCCGTTCGCCCGCCTCGGCCTCTTCCACGCTTTGCGCCCCTTGCTTGTCGGCATAGTGCACGGCCTGGCTGGCTCCGCCGCCGTCGCTTTGCTGGTGTTAAGCACCATCCGCCAGCCCAAGTGGGCGCTGCTGTATTTGCTCATTTTCGGCCTTGGCACGATTGCGGGCATGATGTTGATTACCGCGGCTCTAGCCCTGCCTTTTTCTTTCGCGGGCCACCGCTTTGCCTGGCTCAATCGAGGGCTCGTGGTTGGCTCAGGTCTCCTCAGTCTGTGTTTTGGAGTTTTTGTCTGCTACGACGTCGGCTTCGTGAACGGTCTCTTCACCAACCGCCCGCACTGGACGCCCAGTTAGCCTCAGGTGGGGCGATCGGATTTCCCCGGCAAGCACATAATGGTCGCGAGCATCGTCGCGCAATAAAATTCCTTCCCGTTCTTCTTCGTGTGAACGTCCGCCGCGCAAATCTTCAACGTCCTCCCCGAACGCAGCACCCTCGCCCGTGCCGTAAGCTCGTCCCCCTCAGCGGGCGCCAGCAGGTTCAATTTATATTCCACCGTCAGAACCGAGCTCTCCGCCGGCATCAGCGTGTAGGCTGCATACCCGCACGCGCTGTCCGCAATCGCTCCTGACACTCCGGCATGAAAGTAATTGTGCTGTTGCGTCAGTTCTGGTCGAAAAGGCACGCGAATCGTCGCATGGCCCGGCGTTAATTCCACAAGCTCCGCGCCGAGATGCTTCATCAGTCCCTGGCGGCTAAAGCTCTCGCGCACCCGCCTCTCGAACTGTCCGTCCGACGCCGAAAATCGCGACTGTTCTTTCATAGCGCACAAGTATACCAGCCGCACACAGACTTAATCCGGCCCGGCCGCATGGGGAGAGTCGGGAGATCTGTTCCGTCTTCCTGTCCCGTTCCAAACTTGCGCTCGCTTTGTAGTTACTGTCTTATTTATTTAAAGAGTGATAATAATCTTGGTGACTTTGGTCTATGGCGCTTTGCGGCGTTCTCTCCGCTGCTATTTTCTGTGTGGCGCTTGCCCTCACAGGTTGCGGAGGCGGCAGCGCTGCCGTTCCCCCGACGCCGGTCGTTACGCCTGCCAGCACCTCAACCATTACGATCTCGCTTGCCGCCACCTCTTCGTCGGGCCAGCCGCTCCAATTGCAGCCCATTCAGCTCACCCTGACCGTCAAGTAGCCCAACTCCAGTAATCTGATCTCCAACCAGTAACCTCGCAACCGCGCATCCGGCTCTGTAACAACGGCTATCTGTACCCCTCGCCCACTTCCACACATCGGATGGGTGTAGCGCATCGCCGCCGGCAGGTCTAGAATCCGAGAGCCCAAGCCATCGCCTGATCGGTCCCCAACTCGTAGTGTAAGAAATTCGCAAAAGGAGAATCCCCATGCCGTACCTCAAAGTGGGTAAAGAAAATTCCACAGACATCGAACTCTACTACCAAGATCATGGTTCCGGTGACCCGGTAGTCCTCATCCACGGCTATCCGCTCAGCGGCGCCTCCTGGGAGAAGCAAGTCCCGGCGCTTCTCGCCGCGGGTCATCGGGTCATCACCTATGATCGCCGGGGATTCGGCAATTCCAGCCAGCCCACCACCGGCTACAACTACGACACATTTGCCGAGGATCTTCAGAAGCTCGTCACCCGTCTCAAGCTGCGCAATTTCTCGCTGGTCGGCTTCTCCATGGGTGGCGGCGAAGTTGCCCGCTACATCGGGAAGTACGGCTCCAAGGGCGTCAGCAAAGCGGTCATCATCGGCGGCGTTCCTCCGTTCCTGCTCAAGACCGCCGATAACCCTGAGGGCGTGGACGGCAGCGTGTTCGACGGCATCCAAAAAGCCGTCGCCGCGGACCGTTACGCCTTCTTCACCGATTTCTTCAGAAATTTCTACAACACTGATGTTTTTCTGGGCAAGCGCATCAGTGAACAGGCCGTGCAGGCGAGTTGGAACGTCGCTGCCAGCGCCTCCGCCACGGCAAGTTTTGCGTGCGTGCCCACCTGGTATGAAGACTTCCGCAATGACCTGGCCCGCATCGACGTTCCTACGCTTGTCATTCACGGCGACGCCGACCGCATCGTGCCCATCGCCGCCGCAGGACAGCGCACTGCGAAACTCGTGAAGGGCGCTCGCCTCGTAACAATCAAGGATGGGCCGCACGCCGTAAGTTGGACCCACGCCGACGAAGTCAACGCCGAACTTGTAAGCTTCCTCGGCAAAGCCGCGGCCAAGCGCGCTGCCGCCGCCCAGAAGTAAGCAGCTCCCTGGGTCTCAGAAATAGGCAGCTCCGGAACAGACCATTCGCATGTTGCTACTTTACCGGGGGTGCCGTCCTCGACGGCACCCCCTCCCCAAACGAGTTCTCTGCTGATTGAAATGTTGCTGCTCCTCTTAGCGTAAATTCTGACGGGGTAAACCATCGTGGCCGACAGGAACATACCGGTAAATCAGTGCAGCAAGCCGACAGGATGGCTGGGCCGATTCACTTTGCGGAACATGAATTCGCGCCATTCCAAGCTGACGGACTGGGGCTTAGAGCACGTCACGATAGAAAACCACTTCACCATCCTCGACGTAGGTTGTGGCGGCGGCAGGACCATCAGTAAGTTAGCGGCGCTCGCAACGCAGGGGAAAGTCTACGGAATTGATTATTCCGAGGAGAGCGTCGCCGCAACAAAAAGAGCCATTGCACGGTGGATCGATCTCGGCCGCGTCGAGGTCCGCCATGCCTCTGTATCTCAACTCCCGTTTCCGGACAACATGTTCGATCTCATCAGCGCCGTGGAATCGCATTTTTGGTGGCCCAACTTGCCTGGTGACATGTGCGAAGTCTTCCGCGTCACGAATCCCGGCGGCACGCTCATCTTCATCGCGGAAGTCTATAAAGGAGCGAACACCACGGTTTCAAAGCTTGCCGAAAAATACGCCTCACGAACCGGCATGAAGCTCCTGAGTGTTGATGAGCATCGCGAACTCTTCGCCAGCGCTGGTTATTCGAATGTTCAGGTCATCGAGGAACGCGCCAAAGGATGGATTTGCGCCATGGGCAGAAAGCCGCCATCCAACTCCTGACGAGCGCGTTAACCAAAAGTCATCGCCTTGTTTCGGCCATCAACCTCGCCAATTATAATGAGAGAACGGGGAACCTCATGACTCTTGGGACAGCAGTATTCGCTTCCGTACTTTCTTCCACTGTGCTTGTGCTTGCCGTCTACCACAAACCATTCCGCAAAGTTTTCTTGTGGGTTGCGGGAATCTCGGCCATTTGCGCGGGCACATTCTTCCTCAGTGTGCGCCTCTACCGCACGCACAAAGTCAAGCAGAAAGCCGAAGCCGAACGCAAATTCAATGCCTGCATGGCCCGCTTTCCGGTGCCCTACACTCTTGACGGCGAGCGCATGTCTGCGTTTGCCATCGCCTCCGCGTGTTCGCGGAATCCTGATTTTGCCCCTGCCGCCAATTCCTCCTACCTGGCGAACGTCGTTCAAATCCGCGGTGGAGGCACGTTGCAAATCTCTCCGCCACAAAAGTTTTCTCCAGACGGCGAGCCTGACGTGATTCCCATCATCTATCTCGGCCATCGCCAAACCTTCGTGCTCACCTGCGGCAATTATGGCGACCCGGTAACCACCGTTTCGATCAATCAAGGCTTGGTTTCCTGCCCGGAATCCTCCGCGGCGCCCGAGTGTGCTCAATTTGACCAGAAGGCCGACAAATGGGCGAAGTACATCGGACTTTCCCTGGGCGATTGCACCAAGAACGGTTGCGTCGTGTACCGCGACAAGAAAATCATGGGCGGCATTTCCCGCAACGAAATAACCAACGCCCAATGGAACGCCTGCGAGCAAGAGCACCAGGTCGCCGCCTCCCGCTAAGCGGATAGCCTGGTTTTTTTTCACCCAACTGCTTCTCCGTTTCTACATTTTGAAGTTGTCGTTGACAACCCTGTTCTCTATCACGATGCAGTAGGTGTCGTGCCAGTTTCCCTGCCAACGCCAACCCTTCTTCGTCCCGGGCGCATTTGCCTCGACGTACGACGTAGCAATATGTGCTGATAATATCTGTCCACAATGAGGACAACGTGGAGAGGCGCCTTTCTTGAACACGCCACCACACTCGCATGGCAACATGTACTTTTCCAATTCGACGCAGATTTCCTGTTGGGACGGGCAGCCGGGCGGTAGCTTAGGCATGCGTTTGTCCCAGTAGGAAAGGATTGCAGTCATCCCGCATTTGTCGCAATGGGCGTACGAGCAGTCACTAAATCCGCAGTGCACTAGCCAGGAGCCGAACGTTTGTCCACAGTGTTCGCAAGTTCCAGTGGCCAGCTCTCTCATGCGCAATAAAGATGCTACGAGAAACATGGGACCCACCCAGTCTCCCTCTTTCTTCGTCGGCTATGACCCGCTAAGATGCTCTTATGAAACACGAAATCGATCGCCGCACTTTTCTCATCGCTGGCGGGATGACCGCTCTTGCGTCAACCCG
The DNA here is from genome assembly GCA_003223295.1 of Acidobacteriota bacterium. Taxonomy (GTDB): domain Bacteria; phylum Acidobacteriota; class Terriglobia; order Acidiferrales; family UBA7541; genus Acidiferrum. Next base: position 36,890 of record QHYM01000109.1, read on the forward strand.
CGTTCTCGGCGCCAACGACACGCTGCGCGTCGGAGTCATAGGCGCCGGTGGCCGCATGAATGACCTGCTCAACGCCGCCGACAAGGTCGCCAACTACCAGATCGCTGCTGTGAGCGACGTCTATGCACCGCGCCGCGACGCTATCAAAGAACGATCCAAGGGCACCGCGACCACGCACGTGGATTATCGCGAGCTTCTCCTGCAAAAACTGGACGCCGTCTTTATCGCTTCCCCCGATCACTGGCACGTCCGCATGGCCGTTGACGCCATCGCCGCCGGCAAAGACGTCTATCTGGAAAAGCCGGTCACCCACACCCTCGAGGAGGGCGCAACGCTCACGCGCGCGGTTCGCTCTAGCAAACAAGTCCTGCAGTGCGGCATGCAGCAGCGCAGCTGGAGCCACTTTCGCGATGCCGTGGATCTCATTCAGGGCGGCAGCCTCGGCCGTGTCCCGCAGGTTCGCACCTATTGGTGGCAGAACTACCGGGCGTGGCGGGAGCTCAAAGCCGTCGACGTTCAGGCGCTGGATTGGAAGCAATGGCTGGGCGGAGCTCCCGATCAGCCTTTCAACGAGGAAAAGTTCTACCGCTGGCGCTGGTTCTGGAACTTTGGCGGCGGCGCCATGACCGATCTCTTCACCCACTGGATTGACGTCGCGCACTGGGCCATGAAGTCCGACCAGCCCACCAACGCACAAATCCTTGCCGATAAATCCATCTTCGAGCAATGGGATTGCCCCGACACGGTTCAAGCGGCGTTCCGCTATCCGGGATTTGACGTCGTGTACGAGGGCATGATGGCTTCCTCGATCGACGACGGCGGCCTCGAGTTCCGCGGTACCGACGCAACCTTAAAAATCAACCGGATTGGCTTCGGCGTTTATCACGAAGGCGTGCCAGGTAGAGAAAATCCGGTCGTGAAGGCCGACAGTTTCCGCGACGGCACCATCGACCACATGCAGAACTTTTTTGACTGCGTCCGGTCCCGCAAAGAGCCAAACGCGCCCGTCGAAACCGGAGTTGCCGCCGCGCGCGCCGGCCATATCGCAAATCTGGCCTACCATCGCGGCGGCCAGCTTGCCTGGCCCCCCAAGCCCTGAACGCAGTCGTAACAGAGCGCAGCGCCCGATAATCACATCTCCCAGAGACTGGTCGGCCTTCGACGTAATTAAGTACCATCTGTCTCGCTCGGAGCCAGGGCAACTACGTGTGCAAAGGTTTTGGTTGCGCCAACGCGATCAGCGCGATGCCCACGATGATGAGGGCCGGAACATCGCCCAGCAGGTGGCCATGCTGGTCGGCGCTCGTCAATGCCTGCACTGCCATGATGCCCGCGTGAACAAGGCTCGACCAGGCCGTAAAGGCAATGAGGCTGCGATGCTCGGCGGGGTGACGTGACGCGATCAGCAAGAAGACGCCCAGCGTCGCGTAAACGCCCAAAATCATCTGCAGATAATGTGGCAAGTGGCCCGTGTGCCACGACCACCCGGACGGCCAAACAACGGTGAGCAGGTAGATCCCGACGATGAAGGTCAGGCCTACCAGCTTCAAGACGACTTGCAATACACGTTCTCTGTTCATGGCATCCTCCAGAATGGAATTTGTATTAACCAGGTGAGTATGGATTCAGGGTTGGTCGTAAAACTTCAGGGCCATGGCACCGTGGGTCGCCGCGCCGCCGGCGCGCAAGGCGGCGGCAATCAGTGAACTTTCGGTGATTTCCTCGCGAGAGGCACCCGCGGCTTTTGCACCCTTTACATGTCCTTCGATGCAATAAGGGCATTGCGTCGTGAAGGCAACAGCCAGTGCGATGAGCTCGCGATATTTTCTGGGAACAGCGCCGTCGTCGCGGCGAACGATGTTATCCAGGCCGAGCCAAGCATTGAAGTCTGTGGGCGCAAGTTTGCCCATTTCCTTGAGAAACCGTAGATCCCCAACATCGTGGTAGTGTTCGCTCATGGAGTTCTCCTGTGTGAGCCCGTAGTTTTTAAACGAGTAGTTCGTGATTCCTAAGATTAGACGCTGGATAAGGTTGAAATCGGGATGGCAGATATGCCATTGTACATAGGTGATCCAGCCATCTGGGCTTGGCGCCCCTGGGAGGATAGGCATGATTGAAGTCACTGTCCTGTTTCTGGACCAAAGTTTTTCGTCTACCGCCATCGGCCCAATGGAGGTCTTCCGCCATGCTGGTACGCTGTGGAACTTCCTCACGGGAACACGGCCGGTCCCTCGCTTTCGCGTAACCACAGCATCGGTGGATGGACGCACGGTCCGCTGTGACGGGCCAATCCATATCCGGCCTGGCGCAGCCCTCACCGATATCCGCAAGGCCGACCTCATCTTCATACCGACCACCGGGCCAAGCCTCGACGACGTGGTCGAGCGCAATGCACCGGTTGTCCCCTGGCTGCGGCGCTGGCGCAGGCGGGGAGCCGCCATAGCCAGCGTGTGTTCAGGTGTGGGGCTGGTTGCGGCCACCGGCATGCTTGACGGCAAACGCGCCACTACGCACTGGGGCATCGCTGATCGCTTTCGTGAGAAATATCCGAAGGTCAAATGGATGCCGGAATTGATGGTGACTGAGGACCGTGGCTTCTACTGCGGCGGCGGCGTGCACGCCGCACTTGATCTCAGCCTATATCTTGTCGAGAAATTCTGCGGCCATGACATTGCCGTGCAAACCGCCAAGGCGCTTCTCATCGAAACGCCCCGCGCATGGCAAGCGGGGTTCGCCATCGTCCCCTTGAAGACGGAGCATAGCGACGACCGCATCTCCAGCGCGCAGGAGTGGCTGCACCAGAACTTTCACAACAGCTTTCCTCTCGAAGCCCCAGCCCGGCGCGTGGGCATGAGCCTGCGCAATTTCGTTCGCCGCTTTAAGCAAGCCACGGGAGACAGTCCGTTGATCTATTTGCAGAAGCTCCGCGTCGCGGCCGGCAAGCGCCTGCTCGAAAGCGACCATCGCACCATGCAGGAGATTAGCGACGCCGTCGGTTATCAAGATGTCGCCTTTTTCCGCGCGCTCTTCCAGCGACATACCGGCGTCTCCCCTAGCGTATATCGGCAGAGGTTCGGGGCGTAAGAGTGCTCAATGTTTGGCGGATGGAAGCAATCCCGTCAGGCCAGAGCTCGTATTGGGCGAAGGTCTCTGGTAATTCAACTTGCGGGAGGTGGGTCTCCTCGCTTTTCTATTTCGTCGTTGAAACGCGGTACACCACGCCGGCGCCGTCATCGGAGACCAGCAGCGCTCCGTCGGGTGCAACGGTCACTCCCACGGGCCGCCCTAAGACATCCTTCTGGCTCGGGTCTGGCACCATTCCTGTCAGGAACGGCACAGGATCTGCGGATGGCTTGCCGTCCTTGAACGCCACAAACGCGACTTGGTATCCCGAGCGAGACGCCCGGTTCCACGAACCATGTTCCGCGACGAACGCTCCGCCCCAGTAGCTTTCTGGGAATTGCTTCCCGGTGTAAAACGTGAATTGCAGCGGCGCCACGTGCGCCCCCAGCAGCACATCCGGAACAATCGCGCGCTTCACCAACTCCGGATGCTCTTGCTTCACTCGCGGATCCACGTTGTCGCCGATGTAGCTGTACGGCCAACCGTAGAATCCGCCGTCTTTCAAAGAAGTGAAATAATCCGGCGGGAGATCGTCGCCCAGATCGTCCCGCTCGTTGACGCTGGTCCAGAGTTTTCCGGTCACCGGCTCAATTGCGAGTCCGACCGGATTTCTGAGGCCCGTCGCATACAGCCGGGCATTCTTGCCGTCGAGATCGCAGATCGTCACCGCCGCGCGTATCGCTGGTTCACCGGTGTTGATATTCGAGTTCGAACCGACTGCGATGAACACGTGCTTGCCGTCCGGAGAAAACGCCACCGAGCGCGTATCGTGTCCGCCCGACGGCAAATCCACCAAATGTTCTTTTTCACCCAAGCGTTTCGAAGTTTTGGGATCGTACTTGAAGCGCACCAGCTCGTTCATGTTCCCCACGTACACGTAGTCGTCGTGAAACGCGATACCAAACGGCCGGTTCATCCCGTCGACAAACACTTCGCGTTCCGGTGCAGCACTCGTATCCTTTCCGCTCCGAAGCACAATGATTTGTCCAGACCCGGTTGTGTCGGCGAGGAAAATGTCTCCGTTGGGCGCAACTGTCAGCCACCGCGGCCTCTTGAAACCGCTCGCGTAAACACTCACCTGGAATCCAGCGGATACCTTAGGAAGAAAGCCTGCGGGTGGTTTCTCCTTGTTCGGCCCGTTTCCCGCTGCCTTGGTTTCAAACGGCGCGGGCAATTTTGGCTTTTGCCCTTGGGTTACCTGCGCTGGCAAATAGGCAGTCATCAATAAGCTCACAACAGAGCAGAAAGCGATTCTTCGATGGATCAATGTGGCCTCTCTCGATTCTCGTAATTTATCTTGCGTTTCTAGGATGCCTCATTTGGCCTTTCGGTTCCATTGGATGCTTTTTCACGCAACTCGTTAACGAGCCAGCCCACTCAGTCTCCCGAACGTTTGTCGGACCGGAAGCGCTCCCTCTCGCATCCAATCAGGCAGTTCGAGCGTAACCTATCTTGAGCCATCTTGGGATCGCATCATGAAAAGCCCCTACATTGGACGCGGCCTGGCCCTCGCCGTAATCATCGCCGTCATCACCTGGACGGCTCTTCGTGCGCTCGGCGAGCGACCGCCCGAAACTCCCAAATTTCCTTTTCCTGCGCCCGCCGTCGATGCCCAATTAGCCTCTGCAGAGTCCCATCAGACCGCCGCTCTTGCGGGCGGCTGCTTCTGGGGCGTGCAGGCCGTCTTTGAACACTTGAAAGGCGTCAAGTCCGTCACGTCCGGCTATTCGGGCGGCTTCGTGAAATCGCCATCCTACGAAAGTGTCAGCATGGGCGTCACGGGACACGCCGAATCCGTTAGCATCAATTTCGATCCTTCCAAAATCACTTACGGCCAACTCCTGATGGTTTTCTTTTCCGTTGCGCACGACCCCACGCAATGGAATCGCCAGGGCCCGGATACCGGTTCGCAATATCGCTCCGCCATTTTCTATTCGAACGATGAGCAGAAGCGCATCGCTCAGGCGTATATGGCGCAGCTTGACTCCGCCAAGGTTTATTCCCGCCCCATCGTCACCAAAGTTGAGCGTCTCCAGGCTTTTTATCCTGCAGAGGACTATCACCAGGATTTTCTCCAGCACAATCCCGATAATCCTTACATCGTCTACAACGACCTTCCCAAGCTCGAAAATCTGAAAAAAGATTTTCCTGATCTCTACAAACCTTAAGAGCAGCCCGCCTGGTCACTTTGCGTCCGGGCGCTCGGTGACGGCTTTCTCTCCAGTGCCTGGCAACGTTCTCTTCATGCCTCCCGCAAGTTCTCCGGCCATCAATGCCTCAACGCCGTCGTACGCGTAAATTGTCGGCGCATGATTCTGCATCAACCCGCCAGTGTCCGCGGTTGGCCCATAGTTGCTGTGCACCTCCCTCCCCAGCATTCGTAGCATGGCCATTTGTTGTCCGCGGTGATGCGCGGTATGCGCGATCCTTCTCACCATCACCCATGCGCGCGACCGGGGCACGTCAAAAAATTTCGCTTCTCCCTCCCACCAAGGTTCGTCTTTTGCCCTCAGCGTCGCCAGGCGCTTCTTGCTGTCTTCTGCATATCGCTGGATGAATTCCAGTCGCGTCTCTTTCGCCGGCAGTGGCGGCGCTCCCACGTCGATTCCCAGCATGTTCATGAACCACAGGTTTTCGCTCACGCACTGATGCACCATCTGCTCGCGCACGCTGCGCCCTCTTGGATCTCTCGCATTCGGCCGCACGGGCAAATCTTCCTCACGAAATTCGCTCCATATACTTAGGACTTTGATCCGCTCCGTTTCATACGTCTCCACCAGGAAGTCGTATCGCATGAACGCCCTCCTTCTTTCGCTGCTTCGCCGCGCATTCTCTCGCCCGTTGCCGCGCTCGTCAATCTCGCGCACACATCTCAATCGCAAAGGAAGGAGAGCAACTGCTATTATTTGGCGTCCAACGAAGAAACTCTTTCGGGAGAACAATATGAATTCTTCCAATCGCCGCGAATTCCTGAGTTCTGCTTCCGTGCTCTCATGCGGGGCCTTTTGCAGGAATGTGGCTTCCGTTAGACACTTGCTTTGGGCTGCAGCGTCGAAGCCAGAGCTCTCCGGCAAGGCACTGTTCGCCAAGATGAAATGGTTTAACGAGCCCGCATCGGCAAAGCAATCCGGCGATCAGCTTGTGGTCACCACGAAGCCCAAGACCGATTATTGGCGCAAGACGTTTTACGAATACGTCACCGACAACGGTCACTTCTTCTCTCTGCCCGTGACGGGTGATTTCACGCTGGAGAGCCGCGTTTCCGGAAAATACGCCGCGCTCTATGATCAGGCCGGCTTGATGATTCGAATCGACAGCAGCAACTGGCTGAAATGCGGCCTTGAACTAGTTGATGGCATCGGGCACGCCAGCGTGGTTGTCACGCGCGAGTTTTCCGATTGGTCCACGGTTCGTGGCATTACCACCAATGAGCCGCTGTGGTGGCGCATCGTGCGCAAAAGCACTTCACTCGAAGTTCTCTATTCTCTCGATGGCAAGAACTTCATTTCTACGCGCCTCGGTTATCTTCCTCTGCAAGCATCGGTCGACGCCGGAATCATGTGCTGTTCCCCTGAGGGCGCCGGCTTCGAATCTACTTTCGACCAACTCCACCTTACCCAATGATCGGACCGCTTACTATCCGCTCCTTCATTTGGCATTCATGCATTCGGCATTCATAGAGTGTTGATTTCTTCCCTGTTGACAGCATATCCGCGAGGGAGTATCAACAGTTTTGCGCACGGCTCTGCCAAACTCCCTTCCGTTTCCCGTGCGCGCACATCCAAATCCGCAAGGAGGCAACCATGTCGAATCCAGTTCGCGCAATTCCCGAGGGGTATCACAGCGTTACGCCGTATTTGACCTGCAAGAACACCGCGCAGGCCATTGAGTATTACAAGTCCGTCTTCGGAGCCAAGGAAACCGTCTGCATGAAGGGTCCGGATGGCAAAGTCGGGCACGCCGAAATAAAGATCAGCGACTCGCACATTATGCTCGCCGACGAGTTTCCCGGCATGAACGCGGCACCTACGCCGGGAGTCAAGAACGCGTGCGGCATCTTCCTCTACGTCGAAAATGTCGATGATGTCTTCAAGCGCGCGGTGGCCGCGGGCGCTCACGTGGATATGCCACTCGACAATCAGTTTTGGGGCGATCGCTACGGCAAAATCACCGATCCCTTCGGCCATCAGTGGGGGCTGGCGCAGCATGTGGAAGACGTTGCGCCCGAGGAAATGAAGCGCCGCTCGCAAGAGTATGCCGCGAAGATGGCCAAG
>QHYM01000053.1 GCA_003223295.1 Acidobacteriota bacterium
AAGTTACTTGTAGTCACACGGCGCTATATACTTGTATCTACGCATCATAATAGACTTGTAATGACTCACGAAGAATCGGGAGGCATTATGCCCTCGCCAAACGAAAAACTGGCCGAATCCCTCGACGTGCTCAAGGAGCTTCAGCAAGATAACCGGCGTGTGTTCCGTTCCGACGACCTGAGCCGGGTTCACCGCGAACGCCTGGTGGAGAACGGGTTCCTGCAAGAAGTTATGAAGGGTTGGCTGATCTCTTCAAGCCCCGACTCACAGGCCGGCGAGAGCACCCCGTGGCATGCGTCGTTCTGGGAATTCTGCGCACGCTACTGCGACGAGCGCTTTGGCGACCAGTGGCACCTGTCGCCGGAGCAGTCCCTTTTCCTGCACGGCGAGAGAACGGTGATCCCCGATCAACTGGTTGTGCACAGTCCGAAAGCGACGAATAACGATATCAACCTTCTGTTCGGCACAACGCTTTACGATCTGAAAGTTGCGGAGATGCCGGCGAGCGCGGCTCTCATGGTCAGGGACGGATTGCGTCTATTTTCACCGGCGGCGGCGTTGGTACGCGTGCCGGAATCATTTTTTCAGATGTATCCCGTCGAGACGCAAGTGGTGATGGCGAGCCTTGCTGACGCCTCGGACGTGCTTCGGTTTCTCCTGAACGGTGGGCATTCCGCGAAGGCCGGTTATCTTGCCAAGGCCTTCCGGCAAACCGGACGCAGCGACCTTGCGGACGAGATTCTCCGGGCGATGAGGGGCGCCGGATACGATGTGCGAGAGAGCAGTCCATTTGAAGCCAAACATATATTCGCTAGGCTGGGCCGTCCCGCCGCTCCGATTGTGGGTCGCATGGAGATGCTTTGGGAATCGATGCGTGGCAAGGTCCTCGCGGTGTTCCCCAAAGCGCCGGGGCTTCCAACAGACAAGGAAGAGTATCTTCGCTTCGTTAACGAAATCTATCGGACCGATGCCTACCACTCTTTGTCTATTGAAGGCTACTCCGTAACGCCTGCCCTGGTTGAGAGAGTGCGGCAGGGCGGCTGGGACCCCGAGCATGACGCCGGGGATCGCAGAAATCGCGACGCCCTCGCAGCGCGGGGATATTGGCAAGCGTTCCAACTCGTGAAAAAAGAAGTCGAGAAAGTGATCGCCGGTGAGAACCCCGCCGCGCTCGTGCGTGCTGTGCACAACGACTGGTATCGCGAATTGTTCCAGCCGTCCGTCACCGCCGGCCTGCTCGAAGCGGGGTCATTGGCCGGATACCGGAACATACCTGTGTATCTGCGCGGGTCGCGCTACGTTCCGCCGAGGTGGGAGGCCGTACGCGACGGAATGCCGGCGTTCTTCGACCTTCTGGAAAAAGAACCCGAGCCTTCGGTGCGCGCGGTGTTGGGACATTGGCTTTTCGGTTATATCCACCCGTACCCGGATGGAAACGGCCGCATGGCGCGCTTTCTGATGAATGTGATGCTGGCTTCGGGCGGCTATCCTTGGACGGTGGTTCGCATCAGGGATCGCAAGGCTTATCTGAGCGCGCTCGACCGCGCCAGCACCGGTATGGACATCCATCCGTTCGCAACCTTTATCGTCCACCGCGTGCAATGGCGCCTTGAGCGGCACGACCTGACATTTCCTGCGCCTAAAGAGAGTTTTGTTTTGGAGCGCGACATTGTCTTTTTCTACGGGCAAGATGGCGAAGCGTGGGTGCGGTGCGCCATCAGCGGGGAAGCCCTGGACAATCACTTCCAGGGAGACGGTAAGGACAAACTCGAGGTGTTCAGGGCGAACCGCCCGGTTATCGAGCAGGAGGTGCGGCGGAAATACATTTCTGGTGACACCGAAGTGGACGGGTCTATTCTCATTCGCTCGGACGATCTACCTGCGTAACGCCTTGCGAATCTGAGACGGGAATATCCAGAAACGCGATTGGCTTCGAATCCGTTTTAGGCTGAATCAATACGCAACTGCACTTGCTAGCCGCAAGACCTTCCGAGTCATATGATTGTGGGAAATCACAGTTGCGTCGATGGCCTCGTCCACAATGGCTGACTGTTCAGTGCGATCCCGAAAAACCGTAGCACGAACCTAACGGCTGTATAAGAATGAAAACAAATCGGTTGTACAGATCCCCGGTGGCTCAACGGTAGAGCATTCGGCTGTTAACAGAAAACTTCAAATCACATAACTCGTTTCTCTGGCGTCAGTTAACAGCTTCGGAACCATCCCCAAACAGTCATTCCTTGTCCCCAGCAGGTCCCCACGGCGCCGCCGTTGCAGAATGACTTCGTCATGAGAGCACCCTGACTCGCGAGCCGCGCGTGAGGGAGCAGAAGTGTCCGCGAGCTAGAACACCTCGATGTTTGCCGTGTGGCCCGAAGCCGAGGCCAGTTGGGCGTCCCGTGTGACTAATGCGGCTCCGAGTTTTTCCGCAAGCACGATGTATGCCGCATCATAGGCCGAAAAGTTGTGGCGCAATTGCCAAATCTGGGGAACGAGCAGGGTGTGGGGATACCGAGTAATCCGTAGTTCCAACAGATCGCGCACCGCTTCGTTGGCGCGGCGTACGGACACGACTCCTTGACGGGTCAGGCGGCGCAGTACTTGGGTGACCTCAAGATCCAGGAGGTGGGGCGTATGCAGAGTTTCGCTATGGGAGTAAATTCGGTTCTCAATTCGTTGCCCCGCAGTTGTCTGAAGAAGCCAGTCAACGGCGGCGCTGTCGCAATTCTAGGAGCGTCGGTCTCTCCGCGATCTCTTTAAGCTCTGCTAGCAGATAGTCGGAAAGGGACATGCCCGCCGTGGCAGCGCGAGCTTTCAGGCCCCGGTGCAGGGCATCGGGAACATTACGAACCTGGATCATTTTTGACATGCTGCAAGCATGCTTTCATGTGCTTCACATGTCAAGACGAGAATCTTGCCGACTTGGCTGGGGCCGCGCCTCCTGACTAGCACACTTGCCGAATCACTGGGCTCCAGCCAAATTCCCGAGGAATCTGCTGCGCCGGGGGAAGTCGCAGGCGCACGTTCAGGGTCTCGCCATAATGAAGAGAGAGCGAGGCCGCTTTCGTGCGTAGTGCTGGCGGTCGAAGGAGCGCCCGAAGCGGCTCCGGAGCCGAAGCAGTAGTGCGTCAATGTGTTTGCAGGTGCCGAGCGTCTGCACTGCAAAATCTGCTCATGAACAGAAGTTCTCAAACAAACTCGGACCGCGCATTGCCACGTGATACTCCTTGCCACTTAGCGATTTCACGAGGTAGTCGCCATAAGCATTTCCTGCTGGTGTCGTGAGAACATGCTTGATGGCCTTCGCGGCTCGCTGTTGCCGAGCATAGATTTGTTCCTCGACGGATCATGGTTCCTCCAGAGCAGACTCCGCCAAGATAGCAGCAAATGAGGAACCCACTGAAGGGGTGCTTGTGGGAAAGTGGAAAGCCACAGGGCCCCCTGACCACCTCACACGCGATATTTCAAGATGAGGACGCGCTAAATCGCAAAATCAATTGCGAGAGCCATTTACCCCCGGTCAGTTCGGGTTATTGATGGTGTCGTTGGCAGGTTCGAATGTGCCGCTGGCCACAAATTCATAATCGTTCCAGCCAGTGGATTCGTGCGCGGCGGAGTTGCTGGCGATCTCCATGCGCAATGCGTCGTACATGACGCCCTGCGTTTTGTCCACATGGAAAGTAAGGATGTTATCGGCGCCCGGCGTGTTCAGCGAGCTCGCGGGCCACTGGAACACGACCCACTGGTACGTGCCGGAGAAGCCGCTGCGGACATCCGCGTCGGCAAAGTGGATGCCGGTCCAATTGAGGGGAGTGCCATTGAGCGAAATTGTCAGGTCAGCCTCGGTGTCGGCGAGGCCCACAGATAGAACGACATATCGGCCCTGGGCCTGCTGATCGGAAGTGGTTGTGAAGTGCACCTGCCAGTCCGGTACGAGAGCGGTGGCGCAGGCGCCGAACAGGCCGACGTAGGAAGGGCAAACATAATTGTAGCCGTCTGTAGTTTGGTCGGCAGTGTTGTAGATGCCCGCGTAGAGTCCGGGATGAAAGATGTGCCATTGGTTGTAGTTCCACTGCGTCAGGTCATTGGTTGCGGGAGTGCCACCGACGGAAGTGGCGTAGTAAACCACGGCCCCTTGATTCGTGGCGAAATCCGTCCAGTAATTCCAGTTGCCCCAAAACTCGCGGTCGTCCTGGAGGGGATTGCCAAGGCGATTGACGTATTGGTCCGTGTAGTTGGGGTCGAGTTCTATCGGATTGGCAACCGTGCCGTGCAGAAATTCGTGCGAAGAGCGATCGCTGGCGCCGATGCTCCAGATAGGTGCAAAGGAGCCGAAGAGTTCGGGCGTAAAGCTCACCGAAACGTGCGTGGGCGAATGCTCCTTCACTTGGACGCCGTCCGTGCGAAACTCGCCCCATTCACCCAGGACATAAACCGAAAGGCGGTAGGCACCCGGAACTACATCGTGGAAAGTAGCCAAACCGGCAGGGTTGAGGTTCTGCCAGTATTCCCGTCCGGCATGCGAATACTGAAAATTCGTGTTCGGATCGCTTAGGACGGCCCACCCAGAGAGCGGGGCAAGACCCTGTGCGCCTTCCACCTGCACGTCAACTTCGCCGCGCCGCGTGGACCGAACGTAGCCACTATTCAGAAGCTCCACTTCACTATCATAGAGGGGCTTGAACTGCTCAGACGCGGCTCGGGCCTCCGCATAAAGAGAGGCCGCCGTGGGATTCGCGGGGTTGAAAGCGTTGAAGTGGAGATAGAACGGGCCATAAAGGCGGTGCAGGACAGCATCTTGGGGCACGTTGAAAGCGATCTGATTATCGAGGTGGTTGGAGTAAGCCTCCATGATCAGTAGATTGTTGGTGAAGATCAGGTCCTGCTTGGTAGGCCCGCCGGTGAGCGATTCGCTGCGTGGAAGGACCATCCACGCGGCCATGGCTGCCCCATAGACACCCTGGCTGTGGTGCAGGTACTCGTAACTCGAATAGTCGTACTTGGTATAGAACGACCTGCGAAAGCCGCTAGGCTGCGTTAGCCCGTGGAGATCGACGGTGGCGTCCTGAACGTTGCGGCCACCGTCGCCAAAGGCAAGGTTCGTGGGAACGGCCCGCGCGCCTAGATTCCCCAGCCCGGTATTCACATCATATGTATTCGTGAATTGGTTCAGGTCGCCTCGAAAGACCCATTGGATCTGGCCTACGCTTGCGGCGGCGTCTCCGGGCCCATGATCGAGAACGAAATAGATGTGAACACCCGGATCGTTAGCAAAGAGAACGTCATGCCAGGACCAACTGAAACCAGCGTTAGAACTCGCCGGCCCGGCAATCCAGAAATCGATGTAATTACCGTTTGGGTCGAGATAGTAGCCCGGAGTAGTGGGGCCCCCGAGACTTGCCACGTTGTCCATGTAGAACCCTTTGGGGCCATTCCTGTCTCTGTTGGTCTGATCAACGAGTTCCTGACTCGGAAACGCCGACCAGTGCATGCTGAAGATGCGCCCGTTCCCAGGCATCCACTGCACCGTCAGGGGGCCATTATTGATCGTCCAAACGTTGGAGTTTGACGTGTCGATAGCGATTGATGACTGAGCGCAAGTGAGACTGGACGCAGCGAGCACGGTCGCCATGACACTGAGGAACCGCATAGACAGCTTTGAAGCAAGATGCATAAGAACCCTCACCCAATGCATTTCATTCGTTCAACCCAGCCAGCCGACCAAGCTCGGGCCGGCGGTTGACGAAGGAGACTTCTTTGTCGCCGAAATGTGCCCATGCTGCGGCGCGGCAAGCAAATACTTTCCGGGTTGCGAATTACGTTTCGTAGTGCGAAAAATCGCGTTCGGTTCGGGAGCAATTGATTCTCAGGGACTTTGCTGACAAGTTGGCGGAACGGAAAACGTTGGGTGAAAGCACATCTGGTTGCGCAATGCGAAATCTATTCCGCTCCCCGGATCACCAGGCGGGGCGCAGTGAGCAGGCCGGAAGGAAGCGGCTCGAGGTTCTCCATGTCTTGCGGCTTGAAGCGTTCGCCGTACCGGCTGTTGAGAAGCCGGTAATCGGGAAGAGCGCGGCCCGCGAGGGCATTGATGGCCAAGTTGTAGACGATGATCTTCACATGATTTTGGCCGACGCGAATGGACGGCGTGACATCCACTTGGTAAGGAGGCTTCCATATCCAGCCAGCGTCCTCGCCGTTGATGAAAACCTGAGCCACCTCACGCACGGGACCTTCGAGCAAAGCTCGAAAGTGTGACAGACCATTCGCCGGCGGCTCGACTGTGGCTCCAGGGCCGAAATCCAGGAATGCCCGGATGCCTAACCAGTTGCTTGAAGCCGTGAAATCGTTTTCGTAGACAGCCTCTCCGGAATAGAAGCGAGTCTCTTCATCCTCGCTCCACGAACGCAGCTGCTGCATCTGGATAGTGCGGGAGAGCCTTGGAAAGGTTACCGTCCAGCCGCTTCCAAGATCAATTGTGGCCGAAAGGCGTTTCCTTTCGCCGGATTGTGTATTCAATGAAGATTTGAGAAGCGCCGCTTGGTCGCTGAATACGAGAACCCGCGATTCATACGGCTGCAGATGGAGCTCGATCGAGGAACTCGCGCTCGCAGACGAAATTTCTCCAGAGAAAGGATCCCACCATTCCGCATGCCGTCTCATTGAACGGAAAACGGCCGTGGTTGACAGGGGACGATTGCTGGTGTTGGCCAGGAAATAGAGGTCCGCGAAGGGCGTCTTGCGGTGAACGAAACCAAGGTCGGCGACTTTTGGAGAAGTGGAAACATCGGACGTGAAATGCTCGTTGAGAAATGCGCTCAGCCGGCCATCATCTGCGAGGAAATAACCTTTTGCATTGGATTCTCGGAAAAGCTCCTGGGAAATAGCGCGCACTCTCAGAGTATCCGTTTTTTCCTGGAGCAAGCCCGGGGCCGTTATCGGAAGAGTGCGCGTAGCGATTACCAAGCCGCCTTTTTCTGCGTATTGCTCGATCTTTTGATAAGTCGATAGAGGCATGCGTTTGATTCCGGGCAAGATCAGCACTGGATACGAGTTTCCAATCTTTTCGATAGCTTCCGCATCGATGAAATCGAAATTGAGGCCCGCGCCCAAGATCTCGGGAATCACATTTGGCCCGAGCAAGCCTTCCATGGAATCGCTCACCGAGTCCTTACCCGGTGTGAAGCTTGCCCAGGCGTCGTCCGTTGGCAAAAGCAGGGCGACGTCAATTGCTGGGCTGCCCTGACGCAGGAGGTAACTCACCCTTTGGAGATAGCGAGCGACCTCCGGCATAACCGGCCACCAAGGGTTGTGATCGTTCAACGCTGCCGCGGCATAAAAACTCCAGCCGGGTTCGGGGATGCCTTCAGGCGAGTACGGCCATCCGTGCCCAACGATCTGGTTGACGCCCTGGAGGAAAAACAAATCGGCATCCGCCTTGATGTCCAGCGGAGTCGCGCGGAATGCAGGCGAATGCAGCCAGGTCCACGTTTCCGCGGATGTGACGTTGTTCTGGTACAGATGATTCGCAGAGGAGGCCCATCGCACGGGTGAGAAGTTCCTCCAATGGTCGCCCTCGCCCTCTGGGAGATCCACCAGGGCGTTGCTGGAGAGCGAAACCGCTGGCATCCCATAGGTCTGGGAGCGGAACCGGGTATCATGTTGCGCCGCCCACTCTCGAATCGGAACCAGGTAGCGCTCGTTAATCAACTCCGTAAGTGTTTGGCCCCAGTCGTGCCGCACGGCGGAGGTCACGGGTCCAATATCTTGTACCAGTGCGGGCAGGTAGGGTGTCAGATCGTAACCGCGCCGATTCCGGAATTGTTCCAGCAGGTCGTTAGTCCAGTCGGAGCCATACACTTCGAGGCTGTCGCTGAATACGGAATACGGCGGAGTCTTTCCGAATGCCGCCATCAAACGTTCGCCAACTCTGTGCAGGTGGTTTTCGATGGCTGTTCGATCAAAGTGGTCGAGAACAAAACCTTCTGCGCCGCTGGCTGGGCGCTTTACCGTCATACCTGTGCGGCTGGCAATGAACCAGGTCACGGTTCGCGGGGACGTTGCGGGAGGCAGAATCAAGCGGCCATCATGGATTTCAGACAAGTTCACCATGTGTGGAACCGAGAAGGGTTTTGTGGAGTCGCTGAGAAACGCAGCGAGTAATTTTTCACCGGTGGTGATTGCGGGAACGGCTGTCGAATTTGAACCAGACATAATGGATAGTTGAGTGACCCGCAGTTTCCCCGCGGCTTGGGTTACTGGAATATGCGGTCCGCCGAATGGCCACCCGCTGCCGAGAGTCACATCGAGACGGAGCCCCAATTCCCGGGCTGCATTGGCGGCGAAGCGCAAATCATCAATGAATTCATCGGAAAGATACGGGAAATTGTGGAATCCGTTGCCCGGATCATCCAGAGCCAGCGGATAGACCGGTTGAATTTCAACACCGCCAATGCCTGCTTGCTTCATGGTGCGCAATTCTCGCTCCAACTCTGGCTTGATGACGGCCGGACCAAACCACCACCAGCGCATCATGATTCTGCAATCCGGCGGAGGATCCTCGAAACCGGCGCGCATTGTCGTTGTAGTATCAGCTTGCGCAAAGGCGGGCCGCGAGTCGATGCCGACTACAAGTAGCGATGATGCAATGCACAGAAACAAGCGCAGACTGCTCAATTCTCGCTCCTCGCCGTGAAGGATACGCAAGTCCAGAGATTTCGCAAACAAGATCTGTTATGTGAGATGACGTTTCGCAGTGCGCAAAGGACACAAATCGAAGGGAGATGATCGAAAGGCATCAGGTACTTGAAAAGCAAAGCTATATGTCACGCTCTTAATGACTTATCGCCTGAGCGACTCACTCTCTAGCGTTCTTCAATGCATGATCCGAATCGGCTCCCTAAATGTGATTGACGGCGTTTTCCAATGAGAAATAGATAAGGGCTACCCCGGAGGGGTGGCTCGTGCTGGCTTTTGTTGGATCGTCGTCATTGGTCTGCGGCTGGTCCGCTGGATTTGGCAGAAACCTGCCGGCCTTCGGCATCTTTATCCACACTTCCCGAAGTGTGATCGCGCCTTCGACCCCCAAAATTCTAGTTTCGAGGAGATGACATGGTCCGAAAGATCTGTTACCTCATAGCGCTTTTGTTGGCAATGGCTTGTTTTTCACGTTCGTTGGTTGGGGCGCAGCAGGTAAACGTCGCCCAGGTATCCGGGAGAGTCACTGACGGCACGGGAGCCGCAGTGGCGGGGGCGGCAGTCAAGATGCTCGAGACCCAGCGCAACATCGGGCACATGGCGACCACCGATGAACAAGGACAGTACCTTCTGCCCGGGCTGCCTGTCGGGTCCTACCAGCTCGAAGTCAAAAAAGATGGGTTCAAGACTTACACCCAGACGGGAATTGTGCTGCACGTGGACGACCACGTAACGCTCAATGCCGTTCTTGTGGTGGGCTCGTTATCGGAAACGGTGGAGGTGAAGGCGGCGGCGGCTCTGATCCAGACTGAGAACGCTTCGGTTTCGAACGTGGTGGATTCGCAGCGCATCTCCGAGCTTCCGCTGAATGGTCGCTACGTCACGCAGTTGGTTCTGATTTCGGGTGCGTCGATGTCCGCGCCGGGCGGTGACGAAACCGGCAGCAAAAACTTCTATAGCTCAGTTACCATCTCCGTGGCGGGTGGGCAAGCCAACGGTACGAACTACCTGCTCGATGGCGGGGACAATAACGATACGTTTTCGAACGTCAATCTGCCCTTTCCCTTTCCGGACGCGCTCCAGGAATTCAGCGTTGAGACGAGTTCTTTGCCTGCAAGAAACGGACTGCACCCGGGCGGTGTCGTCAACCTGGTTACTAAGTCTGGCACCAACAGCTTTCACGGCAGCGCGTTTGAGTTCTACCGCGACGGTGCATTTAACGCCGCACCGCACTCTTTCCTTACAGCAAGCGGTGGTTCCGTTCCCGACAATTTGCTGCGAAATCAATTCGGCGGCGTAGTCGGCGGGAAGATTATTAAGGACAAGTTATTCTTTTTTGCCGGTTATCAGGGCACCCGCCAGCACTCCGCTTCGTCCGCCAGCACACACACAGCGACCGCGGCCGCGCTAGCGGGCGATTTCACCACCTTGGCGTCTCCTGGTTGTACTGGGACAACCACAGGCAAAACCTTAAAGGCACCTTTCGTTGGCAACCAAGTGAATCCCTCCTCGTTTGACCCGGTCGCGGTCAAGCTGTTCAGCGGCGGATACGTCCCCATTTCCACGGACCCTTGCGGCTTATTGAAGTATGTTTTGCCGGCGATCGATAATGAAAACCAGGAAATCGGCCGCATAGACTACGTGTTTAGCGCCAGGCATAATCTCTATGGACGCTATTTCATTGATGACTTCCAAGCCCCGCCTCCGTTCGACATTCACAACCTCATTTTGACGCAAACCCCAGGCAACTGGGAGCGGGCGCAGAGCCTTACCATCGGCGACAGCTATTCCATTAGCTCCAGTCTCGTCAACTCCTTTCATGCGACCGCGTCGCGCCGGCGCGACAACCGCGGCGTGAACCCGAATGACATCAATCCAACAACGCTCGGCAGCAACATGTATGTCGCCATCCCGAACTTTCTGCTCACTTCGATCAGCGGCTATTTCGGGCTGGGATGCGGTACGTGTGCTCCGGGGCACTTCAATGTGAACTCCTGGACTGAAGCGGACGACATAGATTGGATCCGCGGACGTCATCACTTCGCTTTCGGTGGGCTTTTGATCCGCACTCAGAACAACACGCTGACAGGCTTTGATGAAAACGGAACGTTCACCTGGAACGGAACGTTCACCGGGGATGGCCTTGCGGACTTCTTAGTTGGAAAGTACAGCGCGTTTACGCAGAGCCGCGCACAGCAGGTGGCCTATCGCTCAACGATTCCAAGCTTCTACGGACAAGACACGATCCGCCTCGGCCCAAAGCTCACGCTGACCGCCGGTCTGCGCTGGGAGCCGACACTGTGGCCGTCGGACTTGTTTCGCCGCGGAAGCATTTTCGATATGAATGCGTTCCTGCAGAACCAGCACAGCGCGGTGTACGCCAATGCGCCTGCCGGCATGTTGTTCTTCGGTGATCCGGGTGTGCCGGCGGCATTCACGAACAACCATCTGATGAACTTCGCTCCGCGCTTCGGGATCGCTTGGGATCCCTCCGGCAACGGCAAGCAAAGCATTCGCGCCGGCTATGGAATCTTCTACGACTCCGCTATGGTTTGGTATTCGCAAAGGCTAACGTCGAACCCGCCGGTCGTCAATCAGATTGACAATTCCAGCGGGTGCGGAACGTTTTCGAATCCGTGGCTCAACTATTCGAACGCCACTGGTTGCGGATCTGCAAACTCAAATCAAAATCCATTCCCCGCCAGTGGGGCCATCTTCCCGGGTGGCTCATTCTGGGTTTCCTTCCCGCCGGACATGAGGCCCATGTACATGCAGCAATGGAATCTGAGTTGGGAGCGCCAGTTCTTCGGCAACTGGGCGTTTTCGCTTTCTTATTTGGGCAACCGCAGCGTTCACATTCCTTTGTCGTATGACTTCAACGCCCCGCAGGTTACAGCGGCCGCCTGCGTGGCAGCTCCGGGAGGCACATGCCAAGGCAACGCTGCCAATGAGACCTCGCGGCGCTTCCTAACTCTCATTGCAGGCGGGGCAAGCGCTCCACAAAATCCCGGCGAGATTGGGGCACTCGATTTGGCATTCGACAGTGGCTTTTCGACTTACCATGCTCTCCTCGCCAGCTTGAATCATCGATTTGGCAAAGGCTTCTCCCTAAATACTAACTACACCTTTTCAAAGTGCATGAGCATCGGAGACTTCAACGGGGATCTCCGGGGTACGTACTTCCAGATCCAGAATAACCCGCGCGCGGACTATGCCGTCTGTAACTTCAATATCACACACATCTTCAACGCTACGATGGTTGCAGATAGTCCCTTCCACGGAAGAGGAGCGATGCGGTGGTTCCTCGGCGGATGGCAACTCGCGCCGGGGATTCGCGCGCAGAGCGGCTGGCCCATTGACGTACGCACAGGCACGGATACTTCTGCCACTGGTGAAGGCAATGACCGGCCCAACATTGTTCCAGGACAGCCGCTTTACATCAACCAATGGCAACCCTGCAATACAACGGGGACAACTCAATGCTATGTAGTGTTCAACAAAGCTGCCTTCGCAGCTCCCGCGATTGGTACGTTCGGCAACGTTGGACGTGATTTTCTACGCTCGCCGGGTACCTTCAATATTGACATGGCCATCACCAGGATCTTCCCCATCCGTGAGCAAAAGCAGATTGAATTCCGGTTCGAAGCGTTCAACGCCATCAATCACTTCAACCCAAGCATTGGAGGTCCCGGCGCAACCGCAGGCATCAATTCGTCCAACTTTGGAAGGCAGAGCGGCGCTAGCACACCTGGGTTCGTACCCAGCGCATTCGACCCAAGAATTCTGCAATTCGGCTTTAAGCTGCACTTCTAAGAAAAGGCATATAGGCTGTGCCGCGAGAAGTGCGCGCGTGTTATAGCGCTCGAGGGCTACGTAATTCCCGTACCCGACAATCACGGTTGAGCCCACGAGCAAAACCGACGCCAGGGTCAGCAGCCATGCACAGTAAAGCTCTTGTGCCATCGTGACCGTCTGGATCATTGCTTCAATTTTCCCCTTAAGGTTATGACTCCGGTCGATCGGGTAGACGATGTCGGCAGTTTTTCCCATTGCCCATTCGAAATAGAGGATTTCGTGAAAGATCCTTTCTTCCTCGATGTATGGCATCGAAATCCTCAAAGAGCGAAAGCCTACACGGTGAATTGGCCCCCGTCACGGAGTTTCTCCGCCAGCGTGAGGCGTTTCGCGCTGCGCAATATTAGTTTGACCGTTCCGCCACCCAAGCCCAATAAACAGAGCCATGTAACAGACAAACATTGAAAATGGGACACGCACGGCGCGAATACGGAATGCGCACAGATTTCGCTTTGCAAAATAAAATATAAGTATTACCGTTTTATGCGCTATGGAGCAAGCCGTCCGTTCAAAAGACCGGTATCTGGTCAAGTCTGTCATCCATTCTTCCTGCCTTCTCAGTGCCTTTCGATCGCCCGGTGAAGCGCTGCCCCTCAGAGAGGTCGCCTCGCGCAGCGGTTTACCCAAGACTATGGTGTTCCGTCTGCTCTACACACTAGAGAAGTGCGGCATGGTGGAAAAGGTCGGCGAAAACCTTTATCAGTGTTGCGTTCGCCCTTGGAAGCAAAGGTTATACCGCCTTGGCTACGGCGCGCAGGGAACTGAATACCAGTTTTCGAAGGAAGTTTCTCTCAGCTTGCAGAGGGCAGCGGCTGCGGAAGGCATCGAGCTGATCTCCCTCGATAATCGTTACAGCCCGAGAATTGCCTTGCGCAATGCCGACTTGCTGGTACGCGAAAAAGTCGACTTGGTCATCGAATTTCAGACTGACGAAAATGTGGCGCCTATCGTCGCTGCAAAATACCGTGAAGCAAATATTCCGCTGATCGCCATCGATATTCCGCACCCAGGCGCCACCTATTACGGTGCAAATAACTACGAAGCTGGCCTGATTGCGGGACGATATCTGGCGCGGTGGGTCAAGGAAAACTGGAATTCTGAAGTCGAGGAAATCATGCTCCTGGAATTGCCGCGGGCCGGGAATCTCCCACGCATGCGGCTTACCGGAATGTTGGTCGGACTAAACCTTCACTTGCCCGCTTCCAAGAATTGCCGTGTCGTACGGCTGGACGGAGACGGGGAGTTGGGACCGAGTTTCAACGCCGTCCGTAAACACTTGCGCCTGTCACGCTCGCGTCGCGTCCTCGTAGGAGCTATTAACGATGCCAGTGCGCTCGGCACGCTGCGCGCTTTTGAGGAAGCGGGCCGCACCGACTGCTGCGCCATCATGGGCCACAATGCTTCACACGAAGGCCGAGCGGAACTCCGCAGAACTGGCACGCGGCTGTTGGGCTCGGTGGCGTTCTTTCCTGAACGCTACGGCGACGGCCTTATCCGCGTCAGCTTAGATATTCTGCAGCGGCGTCCTGTGCCGCCCGCTGTCTTTGTAGATCACAAGCTGATTACCCCTGCAACGGTGAATCACTTCTATCCGAACGATAGTCTAATTCAAGCAC
>QHYM01000386.1 GCA_003223295.1 Acidobacteriota bacterium
TGCGCGGGAATATTCTCACCGGTAAAAGCATCGATAATCAGGACATCATAGCGGCGCCGCGTTCTTTGCATAAACGCCAGTCCATCGTCTACATGACATGCGATATTCCGTGGCAGGCCAAAATAGCGTTTCGCCAGCGTGAACGAGACTGGGTCGATTTCAATAATCGAAACCAGCCTGCCTGCTCGCGCCAGCATGGTGCCAAGTGTGCCGCCGCCGCAGCCGATCATGAGGACGCTTTTCCCGGGCCGTTGCAGCGTCAATCCATAGAGGGCATGAATGTGCGCATCCAGGCTGACGCCGTTGCAGTCCGCCGTGCTTTGATTGCCGCCCTTCTGTTCGTAGGTGAGCGTGCGGCTTCTTTTTCGAAAGCGAAGTTTGATGACACCGTATTTGGAAACGTGCTTAAGCGGTGGCGGACGCATTGGACAAGTAGGAATTGGCCGGAACAATTTGTTAACGCCGGTTCGACGCGCTTCTTGCAAAAAGATTTTATGTAATACAGAAACCCCGGAGCCTAAACGGGCCCGGTACCTTTTTGTCATTTGCAGTTAACCGTTGCCGTTGCTCACGTATCGACCAGCACCACGCGGAAACGTGCTTTGCCTTGCATCATGCGAGCATAACCATCGGCAGCTTGTTCGAGAGGGACTGTCTCTTAAGCTGAGGTCTTCCGAAGCGTCTTCAGTGCGCCTCCCCACGCGATAAGCTCGTCCAGCATCGCATTGACCGATTCTTCTTTGTGTGAATCCGGTTTGAAAACGCTGAAGTTTTCGAAATCGGTATACATGGAGAACAAAACCTGGTTGCGCACGGTGGCCATTCGTACCTCAGCCAAATTCAGACGCAACTGCTCGACCGCGCGCGCTCCGCTGGCGCCGCCATAGCTAACGAAGCCAGCGGCCTTGTTGTTCCACTCGGCAAACAGAAAATCGATCGCGTTCTTGAGCGCGCCGGAAGTTCCATGGTTGTACTCGGGCGTGACGAAAACGTAGGCATCGAAACTGCCGATCTTAGCAGCCCATGCTTTGGTGTGAGGCTTGCTGTATTGCCCCATTATGGGCGGCATCGGCTCGTCGAGAAGTGGCAGGTTGAAATCTTTGATGTCTACGAGTTCGAACTCAGCGTTGCTGCGCTTTTTCGACACTTCGTGGACCCATTTCCCTACCGCCTCACCATTTCGACCGGGGCGGGTGCTTCCGATAATGATCGCGATCTTAATCATATGATATTTCTGGTTGAGAGCGTGTTTTGCTTTCGAGCATTCAGGGCAGGCTGTCGAAAAAGAGATAAACCGCGGCGATCCGGCCGTCCCGGGCAATGATGAAATCAGTCCCGGCGTAAGCTGGCGCCTCGCCAGGCCGGCCCGCTACCCATTTGACTCGGCCGCCATCGCCCAATTCCTCGGGTTTCGCAATTGGCTGATATTGAAAGTCAGGGTGAGTAGCCTTGATGGCGCCCGCGATGCGATCGATCTCGTCGCGGCCACGGTAGACGCCCGTTTTGGGGTCGTAGAACACGCCGTCTTCGTTCCAGATCTCATCGATGACGGCGCGCCGGAGCGCGGGATTGTTTTCACCGAAAACCTCCTGAAGATTGCGGGTCAGTAATGTCGATATGCTGTAGGGCATAGCTTGTCTCCTCGTTTACTTTTTTTGCTTCGATGTTTGGCGATTCGTATCAACAAACGCTGAATTTACTCCCAGCCGCTAACGATTATTTCCCGTACGCTTGGGCGATCTGGCCTACGAGTTTGGCCCAGGGCATGTCCATTGCCGCGTAAACCGCCGCAGCTTCCGGTCGTCCATTGTCCTTGAGGATTTCCACCATCAACGTTGCATAGTCCGAGAGAATGACGCCGGCCTGCTGCATGCGCAGCAATCCAGCCTGGCGTTTGGTCTCGCTAAAGGTTCCCGAGGCATCTACCGCGACGTAAGCGTCCAGTCCTTTGCTCACGGCGGTGATCGCCGGAAGAGCCGCGCAAACTTCGAGCGAGATACCGGCAAAGATCAGCTTCTTGCGGCCGGTCGCGAGGATGGCGCTAGCCACGCGCGCGTCGTCGAAGGCGTTGACCGACGACCGGTCAATGATCTCGATGCCCGGCAGCGCTTCGACCAGCTCGGGGAACGTCGGACCCCACATGCTGTCGCGCGCCGTCGTGGTGACGACAATCGGCAGCTTCAGTGATTTCGCCGCTTTGGCCAGGGCGACGACATTGTGTTTCAGCTCGCCGGTCGAATAGTCACGAACGCCCGTCATGAGGCCAACCTGATGATCGACCAGGATAAGCGCGGCGTTTTCGGAAGTCAGGATCTCGTAAGGTTTGGTTTGATTAGTCATCATATTCTCCCGTTTTGGGTTGATGGTGGGTTTCAACAAGCGTCGATGGTTAGGCGGCGCGAACTGCCTTTGTCGGCGACGCCGGCTGGGGCTGTGAAGAAGCGAGCGCGGTTCGCACCAAGGGAGCCACGCGCGTCCCGAGTAGCTCGATCGCGTGCATCAGCTTCGCGTGCGGCAAATCCGCCACGCTCATCTGGAATGTGAGACGGGAAATTCCGCCTAGTGACTCGTTCACACCGAGGATTTTTTCCGCGACCGTCTCCGGATCTCCTAGGAGCAGCGCTCCGGTCGGTCCGAGCAGGGCATCGAATTGTGCGCGTGTCACTGGCGGCCAGCCGCGTTCCTTTCCGATTTCCGAGAAGCTCTTCGCATAACCGGGAAAGAAATCGTTGGCTGCTTTGGCGTCAGTCTCGGCGACATAGCCTAACGAATGGATGCCCACCTTGAGCTGATCTGGAGAGTGTCCGGCGCGTGACCCCGCTTCGCGGTAGCGGTCGATCAACGGCCGAAAGCGGTGCGGCTCCCCGCCGATGATAGCGACCATTAGCGGAAGCCCGAGCATGCCGGCGCGAACGAAGGAGCTCGGACTGCCTCCGACACCGAGCCAGACCGGCAGCGGGTTCTGTAGTGGGCGCGGGTAAACTCCTTGTCCAGTGAGAGCGGTGCGATGTTTGCCCGACCAATGCACGTGTGTGTTCTCGCGAATGTTCAGAAGCAAATCGAGCTTCTCGGCGAAGAGCGAATCGTAGTCATCGAGCTCGAGCCCGAAGAGGGGAAACGCTTCAATGAATGAGCCGCGCCCGGCGACGATCTCCGCCCTTCCGTTCGAA
>QHYM01000271.1 GCA_003223295.1 Acidobacteriota bacterium
AGCATTCGATAGCGAACCGGTTCCAACTTTACGCCGGGTCTTGAGCTGAAGCTCCAGGCGCTGAGTTAAGGAGTGGAATCCGCGGCGCGGCGGTCAGTGAGTGAAACGATATTCAGCTTGCAGCCACTACTGAACGTCGAATCAATCTGCTTTGTAAGGATTCTTGCTCATGATGCTCGAGAACAGTAATTGTGAAATAGCCCGGCAGGGCCAAACGTGGGTGACAGTAGCGAGCGCGGAGAACGCTAACCCTAAGGCAATTCGCCTCGAAGCTTGCGAATTCGAACGTTTGCTGCGACGAGCGATGGAAGTCCTGAGCACTCGCGAACGCAAAGCGCTAATGGAGCGCTCGCGATTGACGAATGCTGCTGACCTGGGGGTCGCTGTAACTCCTTGAGTAGTCCCTTGCTCGCTGCATTCTTCCGTGGCTTCTTTTTACTGATTAAGTTATAAAGGGTGCGGCAATACCCAGCCCTGTTATTCCCTGAACCTTTGAAACGCTCTGGGTGTCAAGCGTCACTACTTCCAAAGAATCAGGCTCAGCTCTAACAGCGTAGGGGGAAAGATGCCAGCCGGATTGGATAAGCTCAAACACATCGTCGTCCTGATGATGGAAAACCGCTCGTTTGACCACATGCTGGGGGGCCTGATGAAACAAAACCCCAGGATCAACGGCCTCACCGGAAATGAAGTCAATCCGGACATGACCGGCACGATGGTGAAAGTGCAGCCGAATGCAAAATTCCAGGGGCAATTGGATCATGACCCCGATCATCACTTCCCCGGTGTGGACCTGCAAATCTTCGGAGGTACGCCGCCGGGCGCAGGCCGGGCCGCGAACATGCAAGGCTTCATCAAGAGCTATGCCACACAGGGTACCAGCACCAACGCCTCTCGGGCCATTATGTCCTATTTCCCACCGGACCAGCTCCCCGTGCTGACACGGCTCGCCACGGAATATGCGGTTTTCAACGGCTGGTTTTCCTCGATTCCTGGGCCAACGATTTGCAACCGCGCGTTTGCGCACTATGGAACTTCTTTCGGCAATGTGGATATGAATCTCTTCTACATTCAGGACCCCATTGCGAGCATTTACGAGCGCATGATACAGGCGGGCCACACGGCGAAGATTTATTACTACGACCAGCAGAGCTCGACGATGGAAATTGTGAATCTCCTGAAGAACCAGCCAAAGATTTTTGGCAGCTACAAGCAATTCATTGCTGATTGCAATGGCAACACGCTTCCTGAATACAGTTTCATCGAACCTTGTTACAACGATCATCCGGGGCCGGGAGGGGGCCAAATCCTGGCTTCGGACCAGCACCCTGACCATAACGTGCGGGAGGGCGAGAGATTCATCGCCAACACCTACAACGCGATCCGCACAAATCCACAGCTTTGGGAAACAACGGCGCTGTTAGTTGTATATGACGAGCATGGCGGAATTTACGACCACGTAGTGCCCCCGGCCGTACAGTCGGATGGTTACAGTGCCTCCGCTGCGAAAACCGGAACGGGAGAAGCGTTCAACTTCGACCGCCTGGGAATACGCGTGCCGGCGATTTTGGTATCTCCCTACATTCCCAGGGGAACCGTCGTGGCGGGCCCCGAAGATCCCAACAGCGGCCGCATCTTCGAACATGCCTGCATTCCTGGTACGGTGACCAGCTTTTTTCTAAAGAATTACGATAACCGGACCATTCGCGAGAAGAATTCTCAGAGTTTTCTCACTCCGCTGACCAATACCTTGCGGCCGGACGATGATTGCTGGGTTTTTGCCGTGTGAGGATGAAGATGGACAAAAAATACAAACTGGTTCAGAAAGTTCCAAAGACTCCCAAGAGTGCCTATAACCACCACCGGTTCATCTCCAGCTTGATTCACCATCAACTGAAGCACTTCAACGAGCTAGAGAAATCGCTCCTGAAGGCTGGAAAGAAACTCACCGACCTCTCCAGGATCAAGACGGAACTTCATGCCAGCAAATACTTGAAGAAGATGACGGCGCTTCTGCACCCGCAAGGAGTGGAGAAACCGCAAAAAACGGTTCGACGCAAGAAAGTACGAAAGGCGGCGAAGGTTAGGGCAAAGAGCAAGCAGGTCAAGCGAAGGAGAAGGGCATGAGGGTCCTCACGACAAGCTTTGTATTGACCTTGCTGTTCCTGACAACTGTCTCTGCTCGCGCACAAGAGAGCCCCACTCAGCCACCTACGGCGCCACCGAAAATTGATCCCGCGGGCGAACTCGACAAGCTGAAAGAGAGTTGTGGCGCCTTCAAGATTATGGGTTGTGCCGAAGAACTCTTCACCGGGAAGCCGGTGCACATCGCCGCGGGAAGTATTGCTCCCCAAAACGGATTTGGGGCCGGTATTGCCTACCTTGGGCACAAAACGACGGATAACTGGCGAATCAACTGGGACTCGGACGCCGTGGGGTCGATCAATGGATCGTGGCGCGCGGGATTGTATGTGAAGTTCGTAGACACACACGAAAAAGCGATTGGTGGCGGTTTCGGAACCAAAGGGAGAAAGACGCGCGTGCTCTCCGAGCTTCCGGAACACGCGGTCATCAATTTGTACGCCCAGGCTATTTCCCTGGACAAGCTCACCTACTTTGGTTTGGGGCCGGCAACGACTCTGGGTGGGCGCTCGTTCTATGGCATGCGCGAAATCATCGGTGGCCTGAACGCGGTAAAACCTTTCTATCAACGCTTAAATGCCAGCCTCTTCGGCGAAATCAATGGTCGCTTTGTGGACATTCGCCCAAGCACGAACCAACCGAGTCCGACGATTGGAGCGCTTTATACCGAAGCCACGGCGCCCGGGTTGACCAGCCAGCCCGGAACGGTTCAACTTGGCGAAGGCATCCAGATCCGACCAACATACTTCGAAGATTTCCTCAGGCTGAATTACCGGCTTGCTTACCAGCAGTATTTCGCGCCTGGGAATTCGAACTTTTCCTTTCAGCGCCTGACCGTTGATCTGTCACATCAGTTTGTGATTTATAAAAAAACGACACGCTACCTGCTTCCCCGCGATAACAACCCGAATGGTCCCGACGATTGTTCCTTGTCCACAGATCCCGCGCATCCGGAGTGTGCGGCGATCACGCGCGACATGCAGGGCACGATAGATCTGCGGTTTTTCTTGGCTGCTTCCATGACTCCGGGAGGGAATGTGGTGCCGTTCTACTTTCAATCAACGATTGGCGGAGTGGATATCAACGGCAATCCGTCGCTTGCCAGCTATCAGGACTTCCGCTTCCGCGCGCCGAACGTGATGTTTTTCCATCAAGGCTTGGAACATTCCATTTGGGGACCGCTCGGGTTTTCCATCATGGCGGAGGAAGGGAAAGTTGGCTTGAGGCGTGGCGATCTCGGTTCCAACCCTTGGATTCACAGTTTTGCTTCGGGTCTGACGCTGCGCGCGGGAGGATTCCCGCAGGTATTTCTTCTCTTTGCCTGGGGAGGCAACGAGGGAACCCACACGATTGCCAACGTGAACACCTCCTTGTTGGGTGGTTCGGGGCGGCCGTCTCTCTATTAGTTTCACCCGATTAGTTCCGCCGGCCAGAACTCAAGTCGCGGATTTGGCGGTCATTGCACGCACTTCTTCCTCGGAGTAGCCCAGGCTGCGCAGGATCTCGGCAGTATGTTTGCCGAGCATGGGCGGCGGCACGCGATAGCTTACCGGCGTGTTCGAGAAGCGGATCGGATTCGCGATGCTCTTGGCGGTGCCGACCGCCGGATGTTCTAGCTGGACGATCAAGACTCTCGCGCGAGTTTGCTCGTCGCTCAAGGCTTCGGCAACGGTGTTGATGGGTGCGGCAGGAATTTCGGTCTCGGCAAATTTTTCGAGCCAGGAGGCCGCCGTCTTCTTCGAAAAAATATCCTGCAACCGAGGCATAAGAATGGCGCGGTTCTTGATGCGCTCTGCGTTGGTCTTGAACCGATTATCGGCTCCGATATCGTTCTGCACGCCCAGGGCGAGCATAAATTTCTTCCACAGCGCGTCTGTCCCGACTCCCACGACAAGGTACCGATCGTCGCTGCCGCGAAAAACTTCGTAAGGCACGATGTTCGGGTGCGCGTTGCCCCAGCGCTGGGGAGAGGCTCCCGCGTTCAAGTAGCCGCTGCCGACGTTCGCGAGCCACGTCAGCTGCGAGTCGAAAAGGGCCATATCGATGATTTGACCGCGCCCTGTTTTTTCTCGAGCGAAAAGTGCCGCAAGAATTCCCATGGCGGCGTACATCCCGCACGTCATGTCCGCGATAGCAATGGGATAGCGCATGGGGCCGCCCGCCGGCTCTCCAGTGAAGCTCATGACGCCCGCTTCGGCTTGGGCGAGGATGTCGTACCCGGGCATCTCCGCTTTGGGGCCCGTAAAGCCGTAGCCGGTGATGCTGCAATAGATGAGTCGCGGGTTTTTCGCGCAAAGGGTTTCGGCGTCGATGCCACGCTTTTGGAGCGACGCTCGGGACGGCTGGTTGTGAATGAAAACGTCGGCACTGGCGAGCAGTTTCTTAAAGGCCTCCGCGCCGCGAGGGTGATCGTAGTTAAGCGTCATAGAGCGCTTGTTGCGATTCGCCGCGAGAAAGTAGGCCGATTCGCCGCCAATAAAAGGCGGTCCCCAGGCCCTCGATTGGTCACCCACGCCGGGGCGCTCGACTTTGATCACATCGGCGCCCAGGTCGCCGAGAAGCATGGTGCAGTATGGCCCGGCGAGCGCTTCGGTCAACTCCACTACACGAATGGCATTTAGAATAGTCTCCACGGCGGGCGATTATAGCTGACAATGTCGTCGTGCCATATTTCCCCCTGCAGTCATGATGAATCCACGAGCTACGCAGAATCGTGAGCGCGCGGTCCTCGCAAAGTGAATCGCTTCTATAGAAGAATTAGAATCGAATATGCGGAAGTTTCCACAGGCTCCCCTTGTCTTTTGAAAGCAAGTCGGCCTAAACTCCTTGCCTGCAGATGTTTTCGTAAGCCGCCTCTTTCCTGAAAGAGGTTCCTTGACTCGCGAAAACGGGGTGTGAAGTCTGAGGGAGAGAACAATGAAAAAACTGCTGTGTGCCTGTTTTGCGTTGGCACTTGGGACGTGCTTTGCCTCAGCCGCGTGGGGTCAAGCGCAAATTACAACGGCCACTGTCCAGGGGGACGTCCTCGATGAGAAGGGCGGAAGCGTTCCTGGTGCTTCCGTTGAGGCAAGAAACCTCGATACCAATCTTGTTCGCACGGACACAACTGATTCCAATGGCCACTTCACATTTGTGAACCTTGCGCCCGGCCGCTATACCCTCACGATCAGGAAGTCCGGCTTCGCCACGATCATCCAGGAAAACGTGAATCTCACCGTCGGCCAGGTTCTTACAATCCCTGTCACCATGAAGATCTCCGCCGTGGCTCAGCAGATTGTGGTCAGTGACGTGCCCGTGGTCGAGGTCACGAAAACGGTTTCTTCTTCAACGGTTGACGAGTTGGCCATCGACCGCACTCCTGTTCTCGGCCGGAAATTTGAAGATCTCCTCACGTTGACCCCCGGCGTGAGCATCGTTCAGGGCCCTGACGGCGACGAAATCAACATCAACGGCCAGCGCGGCATCTTCAACAACATCAGTCTCGACGGTGGCGACTATAACAACGGTTTCTTCGGCGAGCAGATGGGCGGCCAGCGAGCCGCGGTTGACATCACCCTTGAAGCCGTCAAGGAATTTCAAATCGTCGCCAGCGGGGCCAACGCGGAGTTCGGCCGCACCGCCGGCGGCGTCATCAACGTCATCACCAAGTCCGGAACCAACAACTTTCATGGCAGCGCGTTTGAATATTTCCGCACGGAAGCTCTAACGACGGCTACCTCCGATGGCAAGCCCCTCACGGATTTCCGTCGCAACCAGTTTGGCGGTAGCTTTGGAGGTCCCCTCGTCAAGGATAAGCTCTTCTTTTTCGGTGCAACCGAGGGCATCCGCGAGAATCTGAAGCGCGACAACTTGAGCGCGCCCATAGGCACGCCGTGCACACCCGCCCCTCCCGCCTTCGACCCGACCGGCGCTAACGACGCAGCAATCAACGCCAGCCCCGATTGCCAGCGCCTCGCGCTCATCAATTTCTTTCAGAACGCAACTTTTCCCGCCCCTTTCCAAAACACCAACGAGGGTCTGCCGGTGATTCATCAGCAGCGGAACGCCTCCGTTTTTGGCCGCGTGGATTACAATCTCAACTCCAAAAACCAGATTTTTGGGTCCTATAGCTATGACTGGTCGAAGAACCCCAATCAGACTTTTGACGTTGCTACGTACGGCACCAGCGCTAACGGCATTGAGGGCCCTTCCAAAATTCAGGCCGTCAACACCAACTGGTTCACCACGATTTCCAACGAGATGCTGAACGAGGCGCACTTTACTTATGCGCGGGAAAATCGGCCACGCAACACCATCGATCCGACGGCCGTGCCCGATACGGCCATGGGTTTCGGAACCACGTTTCGTTTCGGCCAGCCCTTTTTTCTAGAACCCACGATTGACGAAATCTTCTGGCGCAACGATATTCGCGACAATTTCTCGATCATTAAGGGCAAGCACGCTTGGAAGTTCGGCGGCGAGTGGATTCATAGTCGCAATTCGCAGATCTTCCGCGGCTTTTTCACCGGCCGTTACATTTTTGACAGCGTCACCGGCTTCATGCATTACGCCACGCAGGGGCCCAACTACAGGGAATGCTCAAACGGAACCACTGTGGTCGGCTCATGCCCAGCGGGAACCAGCGTCGTCGGCCCTCTCCTCCTTTACCTCCAGCACGGCCCCGCAACGCAGGGCGAGACCTTTGATCAGTCTGGCGCCTCCGATATCAAGAACGAGGATATTGCGCTCTTCGTTCAGGATTCTTGGAAGCTGTTCCGGAATTTCACTTTGAACTACGGCCTGCGGTGGGATGCCCAGCATTTCCCGGATCCTTCCATCCCGCCCTCGCAGACAGCGTACGGCTCGAATCTCAGCAACCCGAATTTTCCATCAACCGGGCTCATTCCCAATCAGAACAAAGAATTCCAGCCGCGCGTCGGATTTGCTTGGGATGTCTTCGGCAACGGAAAGTCCGCTCTTCGCGCAAGTTGGGGAATGTTCTATGCCCGCCAGAACATGCTGACGCAGGTCGGCGCTATCACCACCAACGGCGTACAGCAACAGTCCTTTGCCGCTGGCTCGGCTTTTGGAACTCCCCCGGCTTACGGCACCAACGCGGCCCCCATTCAGAATCCTCCTCCAGCGGGCACGCCTCCGCCGGCCGGAGTCAGCGTGACGGTCTTCAGCAAGGATTACGAAAATCCGCGCATCTACACCACGAATCTAGGCTATGAGCACCAGCTCTATGGCGACTTCGCCGCTTATGCGGACTTTACGATGTCAAAGGGTGTGCACCTTACGCGATTCATCGACCCAAACAAGGGCGTGAGCACGACTTTTACCTGTGGCGCGGGGTCCGCGAATATTGCGCCCGGTGTTTGCCTGCCCAATAACGGGGATACAGTGACCTACCCAAGCGACGTCTTCGGCTCTGGAGTGCTGCCACCGTTCACCAATCTTGGCAGTATCACGGATACGGTTAGCTCTGCGAAATCCCTCTATCGCGGATTCACCATCGGTATGCGCAAGAGAATGAGTCATCACTTTTTGTTCGACGCCAATTACAGCATCTCCTCAGATCGCGACGATGATTCCAACGAGCGTGACCCTTTCACTTTCCGTTATGCCAATCTTTTCAATCTTGCTTCGGAATACTCCTACTCGGACCGCGACGAGCGCCACAAGTTCAATTTCTATACAGTTGCCGACCTTCCCTGGGGCTTCCACGGCGACGTCCGGATGCAAGCGCATTCCGCGCAGCCCATTACTGACGTTTCCCACCTGACCGCTACGGGAACGCCGTGCAGCATGACAAACTCAAACACGCGGTTTGTAAACGGAACCGACTGCGGCCGAAATCACCTTCGCAAGGACAATGCCTTCTATGCCTTCGACTTCGGCGTTGACCGCCCCATCCCGCTTGGCGAACGCATGAAGCTCGTTCCTAGAATCGAAGTATTCAATCTGTTCAACAACAAGAACAACGTCAACCCGTTGAGCACTCCTGGCTTGTTTAACTTTGACGGTTTCCTGCGCCTGGGCGTGGGCGATCCGCGCCAGGCCCAGCTTGCCGTGCGCTTCGAGTTCTAGCGAGTTCGGGAAAAGGGAGCAGTGTCACGCTTCTCGCTTACGCGAGGGCGCTCGACGCGGCCCAGCCTTTAAGAGGGGCACAGCCCAACGTGCCCCTCTTTGTTACCTTCAACGGTGCAGGTAACGTCAAGTGGTAGTGGTTGCTGTTGTGGCCTCCTCGAATTTTGCGCAAAGTTCAGGACACAAGCGCGTGCTCTGACGCTTGCGAGAGATGTGCTTATCCCCGACAATAGAAGTTTTACAGAAGGGTGCTTTCCCCGACAGGGTTGCTTGCTCTATCCCTGACCAAAGCGAGTGAGATGTCGACTCAGCCGAATTCAGTAAAACGATTCATTGCTTACTTTTCAATGGAGATTGCTCTGGAGAACGCCATGCCCAGCTACAGCGGCGGGCTTGGCGTGCTTGCCGGCGACACCATTCGCGCGGCCGCTGATTTGCGGTTGCCGATGGTGGCGGTCTCGCTCCTTTATCGCAAGGGCTACTTCACGCAACGCCTTGCTGAAGACGGCTCACAAACCGAGGAACCCGTCGCCTGGCGCGTCGAAGACTTTCTGACCGAGGAACCGGCCCGCGCCAGCGTTCCCATCGAGAATCGCCGCCTCGAGCTGCGATGCTGGCGTTACTCCGTGAAGGGTGTTCACGGATTCGAGGTGCCGGTGTACTTCCTGGACGCCGACCTGCCCTCGAACACGGAGGTTGACCGCAACCTCACCGGCTCGCTCTATGGAGGTGATTCCTACTATCGCCTTTGCCAGGAAGTGGTTCTCGGCATCGGCGGCGTGCGCATGCTGCGAGCGCTGGGCTACAGCGATCTCACGCGGTTCCACATGAATGAAGGCCACGCGGCGCTTCTTTCTTTGGAGTTGCTTGGCGAAGAGGCTCAAAAGGCAGGACGCACATCCATACGCGGCGAAGATATCGAAAGAGTCCGCAGCAAGTGCGTTTTCACCACGCACACGCCTGTTCCGGCCGGGCATGACCGGTTCCCCATGGAGTACCTTACGCGCGTGTTCCCCGAGCAGATCAACTTTTTTGACCTGAGTGACGCTTCTGCTGCTGATTTGGTGAAGCGAATCTTGCAAGCGGAGCAAAATGTTTCCGGTTTGCAGGAAGCGGCGCGCCAAGGCGCTTCCGTGAACATGACCCAGCTTGCGCTGAGCCTGAGCACTTACGTCAACGGAGTGGCAAAGCAGCACGGCGAAACTTCGCGTCAAATGTTCCCGGAAGTGCCGATCGAAGCCATCACCAATGGCGTTCACGCCGGTACCTGGACATGCCCTGCGTTCCAGCAACTCTTCGACCGCTACATTCCATCCTGGCGTGAGGACAATTTCAGTTTGCGAGGCGCTCTCGGCTTGCCCGCCGAGGATGTTTGGGCAGCGCATCTCATCGCCAAACACGAATTGCTCGAAGTGGTCCGCACGAAGACAGGCCTCCATCTTGACTCCGAAGTATTTACGATTGGCTTCGCGCGGCGCGCCACGGGATACAAGCGCGCCGACCTCATCCTATCTGATCTGGACCGGCTGCGCCAGATTGCCAAGGATGCCGGCCCGTCGCAGATTATTTATGCCGGCAAAGCGCATCCGAATGACGCGGGCGGGAAAGACATCATTCGCCGGATTTACAAGGCGAAAAAAGCGCTGCGAAAGAATGTTCCCACCGTGTTTCTGGACGATTACAACCTCGAACTGGGTGGAAAAATGACTTCCGGTGTGGATCTCTGGCTCAATACGCCACAGTTTCCTCTCGAAGCTTCAGGCACAAGCGGCATGAAGGCGGCTCTCAACGGTGTGCCGAGCCTGAGCATTTTGGACGGCTGGTGGGTCGAGGGCCACATTGAAGGAGTGACCGGCTGGTCGATTGGAGATTCACGCCGCGGCGCGGGAAACGGCACGCCGACAGACAATCAAGCCGAGGCCGAGTCGCTTTATTCAAAACTGGAGAGCGTCATCCTTCCGCTATATTACGGCGAGCGCCACAAGTTCCTCGAAGTGATGCAGCATGCCATCGCGATCAACGGCTCGTTCTTCAACACCCAGCGCATGGTGCAGCAGTACATCACGGACGCGTATCTCCGCTGAACTGGCTCGATTGCCTTTCTAATCAGAGGTGGAATTCAACGCAGACAATTCTTATACAGCGCCATTCCGACAGCGGCATCCATGCCAATCTTTTCGAGCGCAGCGATCTCGCGCCTGGTGCTAATGCCGCCGGCGGCGATGATGGGATGCCCGGTTACGTCACGTAGTTTCTGGAACCATTTCAGGTTTGCGCCGGTCATGGTGCCTTCGCGGTCCACGTCCGTGCACAAAAAGCCCCCGCAAAAAGGCTCGAGTTGCGCCATCACTTTTTCCGCTTGAAGGGCCAGACGCCTGCGCCAGCCGTGAATCGTAATTCGTCCTTGCAAGGTGTCCAGCGCGATGACGATGCGCTTGCGGTTCACTTCTCTATTGAGCTGCCGCAGAAAGCGCATATTCACTTTTCCATCGCGGAAAACGGCGCTCCCGACAACGATTTGATTCGCTCCCCACTTCGCAATTTTCTCCGCGCGGAGAACCGTACGAATGCCGCCGCCCACGCGAACTTTCATTCCGAATTTCGTTCGCGCCTGGGTGCAGAGCGCGCGGACGAGTTGGTCGTTCGATCCTTTGCCCATGGCCGCGTCAAGGTCGATGACATGAAGCCACGGATACTTCCTAAATTTCTGCAATAGCCCAAAAACATCGGCGACGGCAAGCTCGCGCTTCCGGCCGTGCACCAGTTGAACGGCTTGTCCATCCTGGAGATCGATGCAGGGAATCAGCATGGCAAGCGAACCTCGACCCCGCTCGCGGCAAGAAATTCCTTTAGCGCGCGGATGGGCTGCACGCCATCGTGAAAGATGGAAGCAGCCAGCGCGGCATCCGCTTTCCCGGCCTTGAAAATCTCGACAAAATGTTCCGGCAACTTGGCGCCGCCGGAAGCAATCACCGGGACGGATACCGCCTTGGAGATCTCCGCGGTCAACTCCGTGTCGAAGCCAATTTGCGTTCCGTCCCGGTCAACGGAGGTGAGCATGATTTCTCCCGCGCCAAGTGCGACCCCGCTCTTCGCCCATTCAACGGCGTCTCGCAAGGCCGACTCGCGTCCGCCGCGAACCATGACATCCCAATGCCCTCCATTGCGTTTTGCGTCGATAGCTAGGACCACCGCTTGTGCGCCAAATTCGCGCGAAAGCTCGGTGATCAATTCGGGACGCGCAACAGCAGCGGTATTCACC
>QHYM01000375.1 GCA_003223295.1 Acidobacteriota bacterium
CGCGGAGAGTGGGCCCACAACTCAGTCCAGGCCGCGATGATTCCGCGGGATAAAATCCAGTGGACCTCGCCGGACGAACCGCTGCTGCGGCTGCTCGAGCGGCTTCTGAGCGCGGACATCAACCAAATGCCCGTGGTGAGCGGCGCACAGGACGAAGCACCCCAAATCGTTGGCATGGTCACGCGGGATTCCATTCTGCGCGTGATGCAAACACATTCCGAACTAGGCCCGCTCGCCACCGGAAGGTAGCCCCCTTCACAAACAAGAAAAACCGAATTAAAAGAAGGTACGTTCAGCCTATCCGGACGCCCTTCAACCCAAGCCCTGGCTAGCTAGCAGGCGTCTGGAGCAAGGACGTAGCCAACAATGTCCTATCCCGTTCATAAGCGAGCCTTACATTTTATATATTTCGTGACATTCGTAAGTGCGCTGCTGATGCTAGCGCCCCGGCAGGTGAGCGCACAGTCTTGCACGGGCAGTCACGGAGTTGGTAATTACTGAAGAGATTGTGATTGCGACGGCTCTGTAGACACATATGGGTCTCGATGTATAACGGCCGGTGATCGGTGCGACGGTTGTAACGACAGCCTGTGCGACTATTGTTGTCCCTTGGAGTGCGCCCCAGTGGGCGAACTCTGCTCAGGTTGCTGCTGCGTCGCGTCAAACGCGGCCCCTTGCGACCCCAAGAAGGGCACCCGCAAACTGCTGCCCGCCCAAGAGAACGCGTTCAAACCCGTGAAGAACTTTGGCCCCCAGAGACAGAGACAACGAAAAGACAGGAAGAACGAAGGTGTGAAGAAACCTGCGGCCGCAAACCCTCCGCCTTCCTCGGAGAGGAAAGGGCAAGGAGGTCGGTAGTAATGCAAACCAAAAAAAACATGACGACCGTGCTTTGCCTTCGTGTGGCCATGGCTACGGTGGCTTGGGCCTACCCAGTGCGCATCTCGGCCCCGGATCAGCAGTACGCCCACATGTCTCGAACGAGCATCATCCCGGTT
The DNA here is from genome assembly GCA_003223295.1 of Acidobacteriota bacterium. Taxonomy (GTDB): domain Bacteria; phylum Acidobacteriota; class Terriglobia; order Acidiferrales; family UBA7541; genus Acidiferrum. The sequence continues at coordinate 999 of QHYM01000375.1, forward strand.
CAATTGCCCTTCCAGCGGCCGTTCAGCGTCGCGAATCGCGCTCCTGGTCCAAATGGGAGTCTGTATGTCCAAGTCGAATGGCAGGTTGAGTCGGGCTTTCGATCCGTGGTGTTGGAGGTCCATCCAGATGGTAGTGTTGTGGCTACCTACGATCTCAACAAAGCGGGCACCGACACAGGGGAAATCTCAGGGTTCACAGATGAGAGATTTGCGGTGGATTCATCGGGAAGCGTTTACTTCGTGAAGTCGCCACTGCCGAAAGAACAAAAGAAGGTCAAAACAGTTTCCCTTACCCAGCTCTCGCCCTCCGTTTACGTGTTTCGGCAAGGCGGCACGTTTGACAAAGCCGTGGCACTTTCAAAGAGTCTCGAGCCGCGTCAACTGGCCATTACCAATGGCGGCAATCTCGTCGTTGCAGGGTCTGGGGTAGAAGTAGGGATGGAAGGAGCGGCGCACAACCGACAAGTACTCTACGAATTCAAGTCCAACGGAGATTTCATTCGAGAGATTCATCTAGTTTCTAAGGAGAAGAAAGAAGAAGGCACAACCCCTGCATCTGCGGACCCAGGGAGACTCGCAATATTGACGGATCTCTCGCACCTGCTGGCCGACCCCTCCGGCAATATCTCATACAGCCTTCGGATGAACCTAGAATCCTGAGGTTCGGTGCAGACGGCGAGCTAGCTGTCGAACGTAAACTCCCCAAACTGGCCGGCACAATGGTTACGGAAGCAATTCTGGACGAACAAGGGCGATTGGTTTTGCAACGAAACTCAATGCGAAAGCCGCTTGAGCCAAAGCTCCAAAACCCGACGCATGTTCTGACCATTTTGAATGCCCAGACTTTGGACACGACCTTGGAAGCGCTAGTCCCGCCGGACACGGGCGAGGTCGTGGGCGTGAAAGGATCCGATTTCATATTTCTAGGCAGGCACGGGCCCCTTACTTTGGACATCATTACGGGATCGCTACAATAGTCTGCTTACCATCCTGCCCAAGAGGGACCTAACAGGCGCTCACCGCTTGTTTTGACTGGACAGGGCTCCGCGCTCCACGGGGCTGCCGCGATTCCAGCACCACCCGCACTCCATACCGAGGGCGCAGTGTAATGGATGCTAGCGGGACAACCGGGTGATTCGGCACCAGCCGTAGCCGATACTTCTGCGCAACGGTCGCGAGAATCAGCGTCGCTTCCATCACGGCAAACGCATTCCCGATGCACTGGCGAGGGCCGCCGCCAAACGGGAAATAGGCAAAGCGCGGGATGCGCTTCAAAAGGTCTCCTTCCCAGCGTTCCGGGCGAAATTCCTCCGGCGCGTCGTACCATCGCGGGTCACGATGAACGACCCACTGTGCCATGGCGACTCCCATTCCTTTTTTCACGGTATAACCAGCGAGTTCGTGATCTTCAATGGCCACGCGCGCCAAGCCCCACGCAGGAGGATAAAGCCGCATCGATTCGGTGATGACCTTTCCGGTATACGGAAGGCGCGAAAGATCGTCCAGCGAAGGCGCGTGTCCGTTGAGAACTTCGTCGAGCTCGGCATGGAGTTTCGCTTCGACCGACCGATTTTGCGCCAACAGCCACCACGTCCAGGAAAGCGAACTGGCGGTCGTTTCGTGCCCGGCGAGAAAGAGCGTAATGGTTTCATCGCGCAGCTGCGTGTCGGTCATGCGCGTGCCATCTTCGTCCTGCGCGTGAAGAAGCATGGAGAGAAGATCGCCGGCGTCACGTCCTGAAGCGCGACGCTCGCTGATGATGCGGTAGAGGATGCTCTCGATGAAGGCGATTTCGCGCTTGATGCGGAGGTTGGTGGGCGTGGGTACCCAATGCGGAACAAAGAGGGTGCGCCGGAAATTGGCGCCAAGTTCCAGAAGCAGTTCGAGGGATTTGCCGACGTCTTGCGCGTCGCCCGCAACATCGGCATCAAACAGCGTTTTTACCACGATTTTCAGGGTGAGCCGCATTATCTCCCGATGCACGTCGCGCTCTTCGCCGCCGCGCCAAGTTTCCAGCATGCGTTGCGCGTATTGCACCATGGTCTCCGCGTACGAGGCGATGCGCGCGCGGTGAAATGCGGGTTGCGCCAGCCGCCGCTGCCGCAGCCAGAAATCGCCTTCGCTGGTCAGCAGGCCATCGCCAAAAACGTGCCGGTTCGCGCGCAGCACGCGGCCTTTGACGTAGCGGCGCGGA
>QHYM01000110.1 GCA_003223295.1 Acidobacteriota bacterium
CGCTGAGAAACGCAAGGGAGGTCCTTCCAGAAACAACCATTACTTGGAATTCTTTGGCTCACAAGCGGCCTCTGGGAGAAGGGCATCGGCGAGCAAAATCTTCACAGGTCTAGTACTCACCATCGTTCTAGCCAGGGGACACAGCTTCGTTGCATTTGACTGATTCTAAAGGCCTTTGGAAGCCATAGCAAAGCTGCCCTCCTTTGGCTCAATGCGTGCCCTCTCTTCCCTCCCAGTCGAAATCCAATGGGAGGAATTCTCAATGCGATTCCGGACTGCACTCAGCCTAGCCACAATGTTCGTTGTATCCTTCGCTGCCGTCTCCTTGGCAACCCCTATTCCTGAGGGGCTTGTGTCAGCCAGCTTGCTTCCGACCCCCGACAACCGGTCCCAATCTGGTAAAATCGCGTCGATCGGTGACGCTGCCTTTTCACTGGAAGTCGTGAAAGGTCAAGAACGAAAGACCATCGAGTTCTTGATTGACGGCGATACCAAAGTCGAAGGCAAGCTCGCAGTCGGTTCTCAAGCCACGGTGGAGTATCGTTCTGCGGATGGCAGAAACGTCGCAATACACGTTGTTGTCGCGCATGCCTCGGCCCTGAAAGCGCGGTGAGCTGAAAGCAAGAACCGATCCGTTCAAGAACGAGAAACAAGTAATCCTTGGTTCAACGTGGCCGCACACACCCAGCCCCTCGCGGTCCATTTTCATTTTTTGGATTGAGGAGCTCAGATGCGCACGACTCTGAAAATTGTCCTGCCCCTGATCGTGAGCGTCGCCAGTGTGTCTCTTGTTTTCGCCGGTTACCAGGTCAGGAACCAGCGCCGCATCTTGCGGAATGACCTTGCGCGCCGCGCCGAAATCCTCGCGGACGGCCTTCAGGAAAGTGTTGAACGAGTGCTGGACCGGGGCCAGGAAAAAAACCTGCAGCGCCTGGTGGAACGTTACGCACAGCGCGAGCACCTGAAAGGGATTGCGATTTACGATGCTGCGGGCCATATCCTGGCGATTACGTCGGGACTTGCATCTGCCTTGCCTTTGCACCCCACGGCTGTAACGAATGCAACTCGCCAGGATAAAGGAGTAGGCGAATTCCTCCCCGCCGAGCAGACCTCCGCGGCTCAGGAAACTGACGCCGTTCCAGTGCACATATATGCGTTGCCGCTCCACAAGGACGAGGAAGTTGCCGGAGCCCTCGTACTGGTCCACGACACCAGTTACATTGAAATACAAGCTTCGCACACGCTGCGCGATGCCCTTTTGAATGCGCTAATACAGACGTTGCTGATCAGCCTGCTTGCATTGGTCCTTGTGCGCTGGACGTTCACCGAGCCGCTGACTCGAACTGCAAAATGGGTGCGTACGCTGCGAACCGGGCAGCCCAATCCGCCCCCCGCTTTGGTGCAAGGCGAAATCATGGAGCAGCTGCATCATGAGGTCACGCACTTAGCTAGGGATTTACATTCGGCGAGAGCGGCCGCGGAGGTAGAGGCGCGCCTGCGAGATTCAAATGCTTCGCTATGGACCGCGGAACGGCTGCGCGTCAGCTTGCGCGATCGACTTCAGGAGCAACCGCTCTTTGTCGTTTCGAATCGCGAGCCGTACATGCATGTGTTCGACGGGAAGGACAAAACGATCAAAATGATCGTGCCTGCCAGCGGCGTGGTCACGGCCCTCGAACCCGTTTTGCTGGCATGCAACGGCACATGGGTTGCGAACGGCTCGGGCAGCGCTGACCGAGAAATTGTCGATTCCCGCGACCGGCTCCGCGTTCCTCCCGATCGCCCCAGTTACACACTGCGCCGCGTCTGGCTCACCGACGAAGAAGAAAAAGGCTACTACTATGGTTTTTCGAACGAGGGCCTTTGGCCGCTCTGCCACATCGCGCACACCCGGCCGATTTTTCGCCCCGAGGACTGGTTGCAATACCAGAGGATTAACCAGCGGTTTGCCGATACTGTTTTGCAGGAAATGGCGGACGTGGATTCGCCGATTCTCTTGGCGCAGGACTATCACTTGGCATTGGTTCCGCGCATGGTTAAGGAAGTTCGCCCAGACGCCCGCGTCGCGATTTTCTGGCATATCCCCTGGCCAAACGCCGAAGTCTTCGGGATTTGCCCATGGCAACGTGAACTCATTGACGGGCTGCTGGGCGCCGACCTGATTGGCTTTCACATTCAGTCGCACTGCAACAATTTCCTGGAGACGGTGGACCGCGCCCTGGAAGCGCTTACGGAATGGGACCGGTTTGCTGTAAACCGGCAGGGTCACGTCACGCGGGTGCGCCCCTATCCCATTAGCGTGGCGTTTTCGGAAAATCCGCGGGCAGACGTCGATCCAGACGGCACCAGCGCGCTGCGCAGCGCCTTGTGCCAAGAAATGGGAATTGAGGCCACGCATCTGGGAGTTGGCGTGGATCGCGTCGACTACACCAAAGGAATCCTTGAGCGGTTCCGCGCTCTGGAAAGATTCTTCGAATTGAATCCGGCTTACCAGCAGCGTTTTACGTTCGTGCAGATTGGTGCGCCGAGCCGGACGGATATCGAGCGCTACAAAAATTTCCTCGATGAAGTCTCCTCCGAAGCGGATCGCATCAATGCGCGTTTCCAAACGTCGCGATGGAAGCCAATTGCCTTCCGCAAGAAACACCATTCCCACGAGGAGATTTCCCGTTTCTACCAGGCCGCGTCCCTCTGCATGGTCACTTCTCTCCACGATGGGATGAATTTGGTGGCCAAGGAGTTTGTGTCTGCTCGCGAGGACGAACGTGGAGTGTTGATCCTCAGCACGTTTGCCGGAGCAGCCCACGAGTTGTCCGACGCGCTGCTCGTGAATCCCTACGATATTTCGCAGCTCGCGCGTGCCATTCATCGCGCGCTCGAAATGCCGGAGCAAGAACAGTCCGAGCGAATGCAGCGAATGCGCCACACAGTGCGGCAACACAATGTCTACCGCTGGGCCGCTCATCTTCTCTCGGACCTGACGGAGATTCGCATCGAACTGGTGGAACGCGCTGAAGCGTAGGAGCGACGCCAAAACGCCGGCTTGGTGCAGCGGTGTGCCGGTTGCACCACAGCTTTGGGATTGGTGCATCTAAGGATTGAGAGGTTGGCTGACTTGAACACTGCCGAAACACCGTTCGACTTCGTAACCGCCTCCTACCTCACGCGTATCGGAAATCAATCCGCCGGAACCCTAGCAGAATTGCTGACTGGACTCGAACACTGCAGCGACGCCTCAATCTTTCATCATACGTTTCAAACCCTAGGGACTCACCACTTCCTAACGGAAGGCTTCTCCAATGACTTCGCCCAATGGGTGCTCGCTTCCACGAACCGGAATGACCTCGCCGAGCAGCTCACCGCTCTCGACATTCGTGACTATATGTCGATTGCCGCGCTGCGAAGCGATCTTTGCCGCGTGGTTCGGGATTTCTGCGACGCCGAGCCGCAATTCGCGGCGCAATCAGGTCTCGAACGGTTCTACTTTTGCGAGAGCGTGGAAGTGACCGTGCCGCTTGGCCGCAGCACGCGCAACCTCGATGAGTTTCGCGAAGGCCTTGAACACCTTAGTCATGCCAGCTTCTATTTTCACTTCATCTCCTCGCGATTGCGGCTCCAGCTCCAGACCAACGACTTCTCGCTTTGGCTCTCGGGCAGCCTGGGGCTCCGAACTCTCGCCGACAGCGTCAATCAAATTGATATCTATACGAACACTCTGGACAGCGCTCGCACCAAGATGCTCCGCCTGATCGACCGCGAAAGGAGAAAGGCATGAGTGAAGTTTTGACCGCGAGCCGCATTCCCCTCGAGAATTATGCGGAGGTGGTCGGTGCGGGCGAGATTGAGGAATTGCGTGCCCTGGCCAAGCCGCTGCGCGGCCGCAGCATCGAAATGATCAACTCCACCGCCGTGGGAGGCGGAGTCGCAGAGATTCTCAACCGCCTGGTACCGCTCGCCGAAGAGCTCGACCTCGGCATCCGCTGGGACGTGATGAAGGGCGCCGAGGAATTCTTCGATGTCACCAAATCTTTCCATAACGCGCTGCACGGCGAGCCATACCACGCCAAACCCAAGGATTTTGAGATCTTTCTCTCTTACAACGAACAGAACCGCGCGACTCTTCCGCTCGATGCCGAATTCGTGGTCATTCACGATCCGCAACCCGCCGCGCTGATCGATGCGCGAAAGCCCAGCTCCAATCATTGGGTCTGGCGCTGTCACATTGATTTGTCGCATCCGAACCGCGCGGTCTGGGACTTTCTCGAAAAATTTGTCACCCGCTATGACGGCGCCATGTTCTCTTCTCCCGAATTTTCTCGCCAGCTCTCCATCCCGCAATACCTCTTCTATCCGGCCATCGACCCCCTTTCCGAGAAGAACTGCCCCCTCGACTCAGAATTCATCGAGCAAGTTCTCCGTCGCTACCAGATTGATCCGCAGCGCCCGATATTGACGCAGATTTCCCGCTTCGACCGCTTGAAGGATCCCGTCGGCGTGATTCGCGCGTATCGAATCGTGAAGCGCTACTTCGATTGTCAGTTGGTCCTCGCGGGCGGCAGCGCGTCCGACGACCCGGAAGGCGCACTCGTCCTAAAAGACGTCCTGCGCGCTGCGGAACAAGATCCCGACATCAAGATCCTCGAACTCCCCGCCTGGGCGCCCCTGGAAGTGAATGCCCTCCAGCGAGCTTCGACCATCGTCGTTCAGAAAAGTTTGCGCGAAGGTTTCGGCTTGACCGTTTCAGAAGCGCTCTGGAAAAAGAAGCCTGTTGTCGCTTCGGCGGTGGGTGGCATTCCCTCGCAAATCATTCACAAGCACACAGGCCTTCTGGCGCATTCCGTGGAAGGCACGGCCTATCAAATCCGATTTTTGCTGTCCCATCCGCAGATTGCCGCAAAGCTCGGAGAAAATGGTCACGAGCACGTGAAAGAAAATTTTCTCATCACGCAAAAATTGAAGCGTTATTTGGCCTTGTTCTTGATGCTCGATCGCGGCTTGTAATTTTCGCAAACGAACCCGCTGGCAACGCCTCCCGGGAAATTGTCATCTAAAGGTGTAAGCGGAAGCCTTCCCTGGCCCCGGGCCAACCCTGCTTTCTCGACGATCCCAGCTTTTTGTCCAAGGAGATCATGTATGAAGCGCGTTGCTCTACTTTTGTTCTTGGCAAGTTGGCTTGTGCCGCTGGCTTCGGCGCAAGATCATTTTCAGGTTGGCGCCTACGGGGATTACTTCCGGGTCACGCAAACGAGCACGGACATGGCGGGACTGGGAGCACGAGTAGGTTACAAGGCCTTCTCTCACGTAATGCTTGAAGGAGAAATGAGCTATGACTTCGGGCAAGCGTTCACGGAGCGGTGCCTTAGTGGAGGGTGCACGGTCACCGTTGCAAACAGCAACCTCAAAGTCCTGCATGGAATGTTTGGACCAAAGTTCATTGGTGGCCGCCATGCCATTCGCCCATTCCTCACGGTAAAGGGAGGCTTTATTAATTTCCGGCTGGATCCGCGGCCGCCATCGTTCTCTGGGTTCGTCAGTTCAGTTGACAATCTTCGCTCGAACAATGTCAGCGCCGTTCTGTATCCCGCCATAGGAGGGGAAGGGCATCTCGGCCCGATCGGTTTGCGTATGGAAGTTGGTGACGAGATGTATTTCGCCGGGAGCACGCACCACAACCCGCGCCTGGCAGTGGGCCCGTTCCTTCGCTTTTAGGAATCAAGGGCCCAGGCCTCAAAGCAGTCTTATGCAAAACGAGAGGGAGACCTCGTGCAGGACCGGGGTCTCCCTTTTTTGCGTTTGTTCAGAGCTAATTGCCGCGGCGCAAGATCAGGCAGCCGGCAATCATGTCGTGCAGCGCCTGCTTTTGCGTCGCGAAGCCTGCCATAATATGGCCGAAAGGGTAAATCATGTTCGACACGATTTTGGCGAAGTGTCTGCCCGTGGCGCGCCAAAAACTCACGCGACGGCCCGCCATGTCCGTCACCACAAGGTCGAGGGCCTTCTTGCCCACCGTGGCCTGCCACTCGGAACTTTCCATCAACGCATGATAGAGCCAGGTAACCGCTAGGCTGAAGGTAGCAAACAAAAAGAACACTCTCATGATCAGCCAGAATCCGGCATCGTTCAAATCTTCCCCCGAATGGATTTGGCTCAAAAGCGTGCCGAGGCCGGTCAGAAAAACCAAAGGAATCGCAATGACGAAGGCGCCTATTGTGATCACCGCCCCGTCAATGAGATAAGCCAGAAAACGGAGCCAGAATCCGCCATATTCCACGCGAGCCGTTGCCGGAACAGTTTGCGCACCCATCGGCGAACGTGCAATCACAACCCCAGAGGAGAATGTTTGTCCGCAAGCTGAACAGAATACTGCGCCGTCCGCCATCAGGGCACCACATTTGGAACAATACACAGATGCTCCTTGCTTTCAAACAACCTGCGGCCAATCCTACTTACAACCTCTGACCGGGTCAATTGACCCGGTCGATCGCCCGCGTTCACACAGTCCGCTGCTCTCCGAAGTGTTCGCGGTGCTGGCGCAATAAAAATTGATCGGTCATTCCAGCAATGTAATCGCAAACGATCACGTGGCGCGCTTCCATCTCCGCAAGTTCTTCGTAGGACGTGGGCATCGAACCTGGCTCGCCCAGATAGTAGGCAAAAAGCTCTTCCAGGCACTTCACCGAGCGGTCGCAGTCTTCCGTGATCGCCGCATGATTATAAATATGAGCAAACAAGAATCGCTTCAGCGCTGCGTTTTGTGCCGCAACGTCTTCGCTGAACCCTGCAAGCCGCTTCGGAGCTTTACGAAGTCCCTCCACCGAGGAAACGCCAGCAGCCAGCACGCGCTGCTGAGTGGTCTCAATTAGATCGGTAACCAGCAAGTCCAGGACGTGCTTGAGCGCTTCGTTGAATTTCAGTTTCTCTCGGCCCCCCGGATGCGCCGCGACTACGCGCGCGTACGCGGCGCCAAAGAAGGAAACGTCCCGGCACAACATTCCGAGATCTAGAAGTCCGGCTTCCAGCGCGTCGTCGATGTCAGCCGTGTTGTACGCAATTTCATCGACCCAATCAATGAGCTGGGCTTCGAGCGGTGGACGCAAATCGAGAAGGTATTCACGAAGCTGCGGAAATTCCGCATTCGAATAATCGCGCGAGTGTTTGATGATGCCTTCGCGCACTTCAAAAGTGAGATTGAGGCCGGGAAAATCAAGATAGCGCTGCTCGAAATGTTCGACGATACGAAGCGCGTGCAAATTGTGATTGAAGTGCCCGCCATTCGCCCGCATCAATTCGTTCAGCTTGGCTTCGCCCGCGTGCCCGAACGGCGGATGGCCAATATCGTGAACTAGAGCCAGGGCTTCGGCCAGTTCCGTGTTTAATCCCAACGCTGCAGCCACGGTGCGGGCGATCTGCGCCACTTCCAGCGTATGCGTCAGGCGATTGCGGAAATGATCGGAATAGCGCGTGGTGAAAACCTGCGTCTTGGCTTCGAGGCGGCGAAAAGCCCGCGAATGAATGATGCGGTCGCGATCTCTGGCGTAATCGCTGCGGTAACCATGTGTCGGCTCTGGAAAGCGGCGCCCGCGGGTGTCTTCCGCACGCATGGCCCAAGGGGCTGGTGTGCCAAGTGTGGCAATAGTTCGCTCCATCTTGTTCAGGAACTCTCGCGAGGGATTGACCCGCCCGAGTTCAGGACTGCGGCGAAATCGAATCCAGGCCACGGTCCGCTTGATCGGCGATGTTGGTATCCGGGAATTCTTTTTTGATCTGCTGATAGATGTTCGCAGCTTCTTTAGGATTGGAACTGCGAAGAGCGCCGGCAAGCTCCAACAGTACGAGCGGGCGTGGCACGATCACGCTCGGCTTGTCCGCGAGCGCCCTGAGCAGCTTGACGGCGTCCTCGGTCTTGCCGGTGCGCGCGTAGATGATGGCCATCTGATACTGGGCCATGGCCGCGAGTTCCTTGTCGCTGCTGCCGCTGATCTTCTTCAATTCTTCGAGAGCTTGGTTTTGGCGCTCCAGATCTTCCAGGCAAAGCGCGGCGTAATAGCGCGCCAGTTTGCCGGGATTCGTGGAAGGATAGGCGTCAGCAAGTTTCGTGAACTTGCTCAAGGCATCCTGGGCGCGTGCTTTTTCATCCGCGTATAGTGGTTCGCTTGGATCCGCGGGACCAGGGGCAGGTCCGATGCGGCCTTTATAGGCTTTCATGGCGGATTCAAATTCGACGGAAGCCTGGGCAGTCTGGTGCTCAATGTAGAAGCGCCATCCGCCGTATCCGATGGCTACCGCAAGTACGACGGCCACGAGAATGCCTGCAAACTGTCCGTGAGATAGGACGGCTTCTGCGCCGTGCTCGATGGTTTCCTTGATCTTGTCCTGTTTTAGTTCTTTGCGCGAAATATGTTCAGACACACAGGCTCTCCTGAATGTTTCGAACACGCCATGGTAACATAACGGCAACTCCAAGGCCGACCAGACATCGGCCCGCTAAAGCGGATTTACTTTTCCGCTGGCAAAATATGAAGCAATCTCCCCAGCTTTTCGAAGGGTGCTAGTTTGGAGCCATGAAGACAGCTTGCATTCATTGCGGCGCGGAACATTTGCTCAAAGATTCGGAATTTGGTGGGCACGCGAAGGTGCAGTTCAAGTGCTCGAAATGCGGCAAAACCACAATTGTAGAGATTAAGCGTCGCACCGATGCTACCGTCGTAATGTCTCCGCTTCCTTCCTTCGCGCGCGCCAATGCCACCAGTTTGAACTTGAACCTGCCTCCGCCCGATCCTGGATTGCAGCTTCCCGCAAACAAAAATGTTGTTCTCAGCATTCTCTCCGGCCCTTCGAAGGGCCAGAGCCACACGCTCACCAAGCCCCGCGTAGTCATGGGCCGCAAAGGAGCGGATGTTGCTTTGAACGACCCAGAAATCTCCCGGCATCACTGTTTTCTCGAAGTTCGGGACACCTACATCAATCTGAAGGACATGGATTCAACCAACGGAACATTTTATGAAGAGGAACGCGTGCGCGCCGCCATGCTCCGGGACGGAACCGAATTTCGCATCGGCGGAAGCTTGATCCGCGTGACCTTTCAGAAGAAGTAGCCTGGAGCCCAACCTGGCACCACAAACGTTTGGCAGCCCTTCGAGGCGATTCCATCGGTAACTGTTGTGAGATACTAACGCAGATTTCAAACTTTCTCGGAGTGCGATGAATCGTCTCTCCGCCTGTCTGATTACATCGAACGAGGAACACAACTTGCCGCGCGCATTGCGTTCGCTCGAAGGTGTCGCGGATGAGATCGTCGTCGTGGATTGCGGAAGCTGGGACCGCACTCAAGAGACTGCACGGGCTCATGAGGCGAAGGTTGTTACACGTGCATGGACGAATTTCGCGGAACAAAAGAACTTTGCCGCTGCAGCCGCGAGCAATGATTGGATTTTGTCGCTCGACGCGGACGAAGAATTGAGCCCAGAACTTCGGCAGTTTCTTGTTGAGTGGAAGCAGAAAGAACCGGAATTTGCTGTGTATGAGCTCGCCCGTCGCGCCTGGTACTTGGGCGCATGGATTAAACACTCGGGATGGTATCCGGATTATCAGCGGCGCCTTTACCGCCGTGGTGCGGCCAGTTTCCAAGGCATTGTTCACGAATCTCTGCGGTTTGAAGGCCCGGCCGGACGGCTGAGAGGAGATTTGTTTCACTACACGATTCTTTCGTTCGCTGAGCACGAGGAGAAAGTCGAACGCTATACGACTCTGGCAGCCCGACAAATGTACGCGTCGGGGAAGCGAAACTGGCGCGCGGTTATGTGGTTGGCAACGCCTTGGACCTGGTTTCATAGTTTTGTGGTGCGAAGGGGCTTTCTTGACGGTCATCGCGGCTGGCTTATTTCGCGGATGGCAGCACGCGGAACTTGGCTGAAGTTCAAAAAACTTGGAAAGCTCATTGAGGCAGAACGCCACGGTCCTGCAATGAAAACTCCATGAAAGTGCTCTATGTAGACCTGGAGCGCGAATGGCGCGGCGGCCAGAGTCAGGCCCTGCTGACCGTCACAGGACTGCGGGCCTGCGGCCATGACGCGCACTTGCTGGCGGTGGGCGGTTCCCCACTTGCACGAAGAGCGGAGGCTGCCGGCGTTCCAGTCCACGTCGTCGGAACAAGCGCGCGGAGAATTGTCGCTGCCCATCTTCTTCGCCGGTTGCTCGCGCAACAAAAATTTGAGTTGCTCCACGCAAATGAGCCGCATGCGCTGACTTCCATTTGGTTGGCGGGAAGCCACGGAAAAGCGGCAGTGGTTATGTCGAGAAGAGTGGCATATCCGCTGGGGCGGAGTCTGGTAGCTCGAAAACGGTACGAGAGCGCACAGCGAATCATCGCCATTTCCCGGTTTGTGGCGAAGAGTGTGCTTGACTCCGGCGTTCTCCCCGAGAAGGTAGAAATCGTTTACGAGGGCGTAGAAGTGCCCCCTGCAGTGACGCAGGAAGCAAGGCGACTTGCACGGATGCGATGGAGAGTCGGTGATTCCGAGCAGCTTCTTGGCTGCGTCGGCTACCTGCTGCCGGAAAAAGGGCAGGAGTTTGTCGTGCGCGCACTGGCTTCTGCGCGCGCGACCTTCCTCGGCGCCCGATTGCTCTTGGCCGGTGACGGGCCTTGCCGCGAAAAGTTGGAGTTCCTGGTCCGCGACCAGGGACTGCAGGATGCCGTCATTTTTGCTGGATTCATTCAGGAAGTGTCCCAAGCCTATGCGGCCCTGGATGCGTTCCTGTTCCCCTCCCTCGCTGAACCACTGGGCACTTCCCTACTGGCGGCGATGGCTTGGGGTCTTCCGGTGTTGGCCGTAGCGAGCGGAGGCGTCCCCGAATACGTCGAAGACAGCGAAACGGGATTGCTGTTGGCTCAGCCTGACCCGGGCCTGTTCTCGGCTGGGATATTGCGCCTCCTGAGCGAGCCGGAATTCGCGAAGCGTCTTGGTGGAGCAGCCAGAAACTCGATTCAAAGGCGTTTCACGGCGGACCGCATGGTGAGAAACACGCTCCGCGTTTACGAGGACGTCCTCAAGAAGTACCGGAAGGCGTGAACTCCACGGACCTCACCGCGGTTCAGCACACCGTTCTGAACAACGCACAGGTCCGGGAAAATAAGGCGGCAAAAAAGGATGAAGCGCTTGGCAGTTCGTTTGCTTCCGCCAAGCGCTTCAAACTTTCTTGTAACTTTGCGCTAGTAATCTGACTTCTCTCTTGTTCCAGGCGTTTCCCTCCTATCCGCTCGCCGCTTTGCGTCAAGCTATTTTGGGGATTGAACAACCCATCGCCCTTTCGGATTGAGGAACTCCACGCCAATCGCAAAGCCGTCGCCTTGCAACGATTGGCAGTAGGCTACTCGTGCCGAGGAGCGAAACTCTCCGGTGCGCGAGGCGAACTTCAACGGTTCGCCTTGTTCCCATCGGCGCGCGCTGATGACCCGCGCGCCACGCGCGCTCACATTCTCCGTAAATGTCGACTCCGAACCTGGCGCCTCGCGATGCCCATCGATAAGCACGGGAATTTCCATCAAAATGCGCTTCTCGGCCCGGTGAAACACGAATTTGGTCTTGAGAAGCATTTCGAATGGTCATCCTCACAGGCACGCGGCAATGCGCGCGAGGTTTTGCACGCTGCTCCGGCCCCCGTGCTTCATGACGTAAAGGGCGCGGTCTGCGGAGCCGAGAAGTTTTTCCGGTGTGTCGCCGTCCTCGGGAAAAGCGGCAACGCCCGCGCTAACCGACAGCGCCGGAACTTCGGTTTCTGCCGCCAGCCGCTCGCGAATGCGCGTAACCACTCGCGTAGAAATGTCCTTGCTGGCCTCCGGAAGAACCAGCGCGAATTCATCGCCGCCGTAACGCGCCGGCGTATCAATCGCCCGTGAATGATTGCGCAGAACTTTGCCGATGCGGACCAGCGCGCGGCTCCCAGTAAGATGTCCGTACTGATCGTTGACGGTCTTCAAGCCGTCCATGTCGAGCAGCACAACGCTGAACGGGCGTTGCGTGCGGCGCGAACGGTCCAACTCCGCCTCCAGAACGCTGATGAGGCGGCGGTAATTTGCAAGCCCCGTGAGCGGATCGCTTACCGCCATGGTCCGCACTTGTTCAAACAAACGAGCTTGGTCCAGCAAAGCTCCCCCGAGCATCACCACGTAGCTGAACGTCTTACTCAACTCGGCGAGAAAAAACGGTCCATCAAAAAGCTGCCGCGAAAACGCTGCGGAGACGTGGCAGATCGCGTTCAGCGAAGCCACGATAAGCAGCGAATAGTCGAAAAGGCTTGCGCTGCTTTTCTTTTCCTTCTCGTTCTTGATGCGCTGGCCGAAGCACACAGCCGCGATCAAGTAAAGCCCCGCCGGGAGCAGGTCCCAGGGGCGGGACAAAATGTTCTTCGCGTTGGCAACCGGTGCAGCCGGAGCGGCTAGAAACGCGGCGCTGGTCAAATACGCTGCCACCGCCACAACAAGCAGAACGGCGGCGGTTTCCTTGCTCGGTTTCCGCGCCGTGGGCATGTAGCGCTCCACGGCAAGCGCGGCCAGGAGCAGGACCGCGAGCAAAGTTCGGCTTACCATCCACCCCAGCGGAACTCGCGAGAGTGCCAGTGTTCCATCATTGAGGGCGCCATTGAGTCCGAAGTAGCCGATGGTCTCGATGATTCCCGAGAGCACAAATCCGAAGGAGAGGATCAACGCCGTCCGGTCGTGAGTGCCGCGGAACCGCACCAGGGCATTCGCCGCATAGCAGTAACAGAGAAGCGTCCCGCCAACTTCGAGGTAGAGATAGGCTTGCGGGGAAGCCGCAACCGCAGTTTGCCGCGAGTAGAAGATTGCAGCCAGGAGAAGGGTTACCAGAGTCAGCCCGGTGGCAAACAGGAAGCGCGAACGAAAACTCCGCGAGGAAAGCGCCTCGCGGCTGCTTCCGAGAAACCCGCTGATACTGGCCCAACTCCCCACAAAATCCCCCAAATACCTAAGAAAAACGGCCAACTGACAGAGAAAGCAAGTTTGTGCCCTTTCTTGCGGTGAAAGAGCGGCCTCGTAAGATATTGAAAACACATAGATTACTGTGGTAAGCGGAGAGAGGGAGAAAAGTGTAGGAACGGGCGAGACAAGCCTCCTGGTCCGCGAATTTCCACTTTCGGGCGCTATCATCTTGTGTTTCGTTAGAGTTACCGGGCAGAGGACCAGTATCACTGAGATTTTGCCGGATGTCTCAGCTTGAGACAGTTCTCAACCCTTGAAACAGAGAGGCCGTAAGCTAGCTTGTGGCGCAAGCTAGTCACCGGATTAGAGTGGTTTGCCCTACAAAGTCGAGGCAGTCGCTAGAGAGTGGATCGAGTCGCAAAACCTACAGCTTGGGCTTGGGGGGAGGGAGTTCTCGCGCGATTACCGTGTCGGAAAAGCCGGAAGTCTTATGCGAGCCGTCGCAGAAGGGCTTGTTCGCGGAGTGGCCGCAGCGGCACAGCGACACGATCGTGCGCCCGGCCAGCTCGAAAGGTGCTCCCTGAGGGTCCACGATTTCGAAATCGCCTTCGACGCGAATCGATCCGTTGCTATTGATGGTGATCTTGGTTGCCGCCATTTTTTCTCCTGCGCAATTGAGAATGCGTCTAAAGGAATACTCCGCTCTTTAGTATTTGGGAACCGACGGGTCGACCTCATCGGACCAGGCGAGGATGCCGCCTTTTAGGTTGAGAACTTTGCGGAACCCTGCTTTGCGCAAAAAGTCCACGGCTTCAGCGGAACGCTTGCCGCTGCGGCAATGCGCGACGATTTCCTGTGAGGAATCGAGTTCGTGCACGCGCCGCGGCAATTCGCCGAGCGGAATCAGGCGGCCTTTGAGATTGCAAATTTGAAATTCGTGCGGCTCGCGCACATCGAGAATGAAAAGATCATCTCCGCGATCAATCCGGGACTTCAGCTCGCGCGGAGTAATTTCCGGCACCTGCACGTTTGGCGCTGGAGCTTCTTCCCCGCGCACGCCACAGAATTCGTAGTAGTCGATGAGTTTCGTGATCGTGCGATGCGAACCGCACATGGGGCAGTTCGGATTTTTGCGCAACTTGAGTTCGCGGAAACGCATTCCCAGCGCATCGAACAAGAGCAAGCGGCCAATGAGGTGATCGCCGCTGCCGAGAATCAATTTGATGGTTTCCATGGCTTGAATCGAGCCGACGATCCCGGGAAGAACGCCGAGCACTCCGCCTTCGGCGCAAGACGGTACCAGCCCCGGGGGAGGCGGTTCCGGATAAAGGCAGCGGTAGCATGGACCATCCGGCATGCCAAAAACCGTGACTTGCCCCTCGAAACGGAAAATGGAGCCGTAGACATTAGGCTTGCCGAGAAGGATGCACGCGTCGTTCACAAGATAGCGCGTCGGGAAATTGTCCGTGCCATCGACGATGATGTCGAAGTCCTTGAACAGTTCGAGCGCATTCGCGCTAGTTAATTGCACTTCGATGGACTCGATCTGAATGTCCGGATTGAGATTGGAAAGACGCGCGCGAGCCGCCTGGCTCTTGGGCCTACCGACGTCGCTGGTGCCAAAAGTAACCTGGCGCTGAAGGTTCGTGAAATCCACGACATCGAAATCGACAAGGCCGAGCTTGCCCACACCCGCCGCGGCAAGATACAAACCGAGCGGCGCGCCTAGTCCACCGGTCCCGATAAGCAAAACCTTGGCGTTCTTCAGCTTGAGCTGCCCCTCCATGCCGACCTCCGGCATGATGAGATGGCGGCTGTAACGCAGAATCTCTTCTTTGGAAAGACTGGCAGCCGGTTTAGTGCCGGGCTGCGTTTGAGTGCTTGTGGCCATTGCGATTCCCTGCCCCTCTGGATTCCTTCAGAATAGCAAAAATTCAGGACAAAAGACTTCTGAGCAAAGGTTATCTACGGTAAGAAGCGCGTTTCGCTGGACCGGAGACTTAGCAGGAACAACAACCGCCCGCAATAGAGGGAATGATGCTGATTGTGTCGCCGTCCTTGGTCACCGTGTTCTCTTTGGCGAGATAGCGAATGTCTTCGTCATTCACATAGACATTGACGAAGCTGCGCAGCCGGCCATCCTCGGTGAACAAGTGCTTGCGCAGATCGGCGTATTGCGTTGTGAGATGGCCGAGCGCTTCGCCAACCGTTCCGGCGTTGAACTCCGCGGAAGCCCGCTTCCCCGCGTACGGGCGAAGCGGCGTCGGGATCATGACTTTCACGGGCATGAATATGCTCCTCCAAGAACCCTGAAGAAAAATCGCCGTTTTAAGAACCGGCCATTACAAAATTCTAAACTGCCGCGCGATGGCGAATCTCGATTCCCTCCGGCGAAAAAGCCTGGCGATCATCGTTCAGACGCCACGAGGTCATCTCCTGCGGCGCGCCATTGTGCACGCTAACGATGACATAGCTATACCACGGCCAGGCATGCTCGCGGTCATAGTCGCTGGGCCGAGCGGGATGATCCGGATGCGAATGGTACCAGCCTATCACTTCAAGCCCCTGGGCCTGCGCAGCCTTGTCCGCCTCGAGCACGTCTTGACCGGTCACCGAAAAGCGGTTGCGGGGCGAATCGTCGCGGCGATTCACCAGCGGAAAGAGCCCGAGTACTTCGCGCACGGCTTCGGAATCCGTGGCTTCCAAATCGCGCCCCAACAGAGCTCCGCAACATTCATGGGGATACGTTTCCGCGCCATGCACGCGGATTTTCTCCGCCAAGTGACTGCTGATCCACAACGTAGATTCGTCCGCCATGGTTAATCTTCGTCCCAGAACCGTTCGTTCAGGTACTTGGACGCAGAATCCGCAAAAACCGTGACTATCAGCGCTTGCTGCTGCTTGGGAATGCGCGCGGCAACCTCGAAGCAACCTAGCAGCGCCGCCGCTGAGCTGGGGCTGACCAACAAGCCCTCTTCGCGCGCGAGGCGCTTCACCATCCGATAAGCCTCTTCCGAAGAAACCGGTAGATTCTCATCGGCGAGCCGGTCATCGTAAATCGCGGGGCGCATTGCAGTTTCCATGTGCTTCCAGCCCTCCAACCCGTGGAAGGAACCATCGGGCTGAAGACTCACGCAGCGTATCTGGGGATTCAGCTCCTTCAACCGCCGCGTGGTACCTACAAACGTTCCGCTGGTGCCCAGTCCAGCGACGAAATAAGTGACGCGGCCGGAAGTCTGCTCCCAGATTTCATTTGCGGTGGTGCGGTAATGCGCCTGCCAGTTCGCCGGATTGCTGTATTGGTCGGCGTAGAAGTATTTGTCAGGCTCCGCAGCCACGATCTCGTGTACTTTGCGAATCGCACCGTCGGTACCTTCGTCGCCCGGAGTAATCACCAACTCTGCACCATACGCCGCCAAGATGCGCTTGCGCTCGTGCGAAGCGCTATCCGGCAGGCAAAGCTTCACGGGATAGCCCATCGTAGCGCCAATCATGGCATAGGCGATGCCGGTATTACCGCTGGTGGCGTCAATGATGGTCTTGCCGGGTGTTAGCGCACCGCTGGCGATCCCCGCATGGATCATGCTGAGCGCTGGCCGGTCCTTCACTGATCCGCCTGGGTTGAACCATTCGGCCTTGGCATAGAACTCGACGTTCGAGAACTTGCTGGCGATACGCTCCAAGCGAAGAAGCGGCGTGTTGCCAATGCGGTCCAGCAAAGATTCGCCCAAACGGCTCGGCTGAGTCGTTGATTCGTGGGCAGATGCGGCGATTTGACCGGTAATAGCCATGCCTCAAAGAGCTGCCATTCCAGCCCCAGTTGGGGAGGATATGCGACCATTTTACTCCGAATTGGATGCCGACGCCTAGCGTGGGGATACGTTGGGGGCTGCCTTGGACTTGGGCTTTCCCACACTTTACAGAAACGCGTGCAATCGTTAGTCTGAATCAGCCATGTGGAAGGTCGAAGAAAGATTCTCACCGAAAGCAATCGAGAGCTTGGCGGCGTTGGGGTTTGCCGTAGGCAGCACGCGCGGCGTGGTTCGCGTCGAGAAATACGGCTGCGGCGCCGAATTCCGTAAAGGCCCCGACGAGCGCTATCAGATGACCATCTCGCCCACGATCATGCTGAAGGGCCAGTTCACGCGTTTGTGGGACGCGGGCTACCAGAAGTTTTTGCTCACCGATGATGGATTGAAGATTCCGGCGTTGGCGTCGCATTTGCAAAACCTTCGGAAGTTCAACGAAGAGCTGCGTACGGCGCTCGGTGTGCCGACTTTTTACAACGAAGCGCTCGGTTCGGTAAGCCAGGTGAGTGTTTACGACCGCGTGCGGGGGCGGAAGGGCGACGTACCGGACGAAACGGTTGGCGCGCATTGCCCGGAGGGCGGGCACTAGCTGCCGCCCAGAATCGCTGCTTTTCTCTGCGCAATCGCAGTCGGGGATTCATTGCGATCCAGCTTCTTGCAGTTGTCGGCGAAACTGGGCAAGGTCGACGCGATGCTTCGCGGCTTTGTGCCTGCCGATGAAAATGACCGGGATGTCCCATCCATAACGCTCTCGCAAAAAGGCATTTTCGTCGATGTTGACCTCGCGAAGTGCGGCTCCAAACTCTCGGAGCAGCGGTGCGATGGCGGCCTTTGCTTCCTCGCAAAGATGACATCCCGGGCGCGAGTACAACGTGACGTCGCGCGGCCCGCTGGCTGCGAGCTGCGCTTCTTCGGAAGAGGTGGTCGCGCTCACGGCTGAGGATTGGAATACTTCATGAACGGGCCGGAATTCGGGTGAAATGCGTGCGCGCGGTAGAGTTCTTCGATCTGCCGCAGGTGGCCGAGGTCGTGATTGGCCCATTCGTGGAGCACATGGGCGAGGGTGATTGTCCCAAGTTCGGAATGGACGCCGACGCGCGTGCCAGCAGAGGCTGGCAGTCCCGCCAGCATTGCCAGAGTTGAACGACGAGTTTGTATGAAATTCGCCAGGTTTTCAGTGCCAGAACCGTGGGAATAGTCTTCTCGCGCCTTAGCGCCATCCAAATCGTATTTCGCAAGCGCGGGAGAATCTTCGGCCACCATTCGACGAACGCGCTCGGTGTAAACCTGCTCGAGAGCCGCGAGATGAGCCAGCACTTCGGAGATGGACCAGCGGTCGGGCTTCGGTTTCCACCGCAAAAGGTCGTCCGGCAAGTCTCCAAGCAGCGTTTCGAGAAGTTGCGGCGTCTTTCCTAGGAGCGAAATAGCTGGCTGAATCTCGCTGGCGGTAGCGGGTTGCATGAGGAACCTCCCGTACAGATGATCAGTTTACCCGCAATCTTCGTCGAATGAAGAAGTAGTGCATAATGACGAGTGGCAAAGGATAGGGACGGAGAATATGGGAAGAGTCGTGGCGTTGGTGGATGATTTGTTTTTCCAGATGAAGCTGGCGGAAACCGCCAAGCATCTCGGCGTGGAAGTGAAGGTAGCGACAAATGGCGACGCGCTGCTAGGCCTGATGGAGAGTGCGCCAAAACTTGTGATCGTAGATCTGAACGCGCGCAGCCAGCCCTTGCAGGCCATCGAGAAGGTGCGTCAGGCGAGCAAAGACGTTCGGGTCCTGGGATTCGTGTCGCATGTGCAGACGCAACTTGCCGCGCAAGCGCAAGCCGCTGGCTGCAACGAAGTGCTGCCGCGCTCAAGCTTCACGCAAAATCTCGGCGCCATACTGAGTGCCGCGAAGGATTAAACGAGAACCGCTTGGAATGTACGTGGGTAAAATGAATGTGAGCAAGATGAAATATCGGAACCGCATTCTCTTCGTGCTCTGCGGTTCTTTGCTTACCGCTGCGAATTGCTACTCGCAAGAATCGACCTCGAAGCCAGAACCCAACCCCGCAAGCTCGCCCAGTGCATCTGTGCAGAGCGGACCCGGCGGCGCCCTGAGCAACGCATTAGCCGCGGCTTGTTCCCAGAATCAGGTGGAATTCATTCGGTTCCTCACGGTTCGCAACCAGGATTCCTTTTCTCGCCTGACGCCGGCCGCTCGCGTCGCGCTCATGAAACGGTTCGTGCTTCTGGATGAACCGGGCAAAGTCACGATTTCCGCGAACCCTTCCGGCCGTCCCATCGTGCGCTGCGAAACGCCGGGCGCCACCACGGAGATGCAAATCGGTGGCGCGGAAATCCACGATAACGTCGCGTTCATGCCGATGGAGCTCCATGACGTCACAGACTCGGCCGGGACAAGCGCGCGCCAAGTCAACATGGGCCTGGTGCGCGAGGAGGGAGAATGGAAGCTACTCTCTCTGGGGGTTCTTCTTCTCGATCTTCCGGCGCTCGAAACGGAGTGGGATGAAGCCGAAATCGAAGAGACGGAAAAAAGCGCTCTCGAGTCTCTGAAAACCATTGCCTCTGCCATCGAATCCTACCGGAACAAATATCTGCGCCTTCCCGAGTCTTTGACGAATCTTACTTCGTCCGCGCGCGGCAAACCGGGCCTTGAAGCTGCGGGCTTGCTGGACGCGGACCTCGCGAAAGGCGCCAAGACTGGCTACACCTTCCGTTATGTCATCGCCGGGGCCAGCGATGTCGGCGCTCCCGCAAAATATGAATTGTCGGCGACCCCGCTCCGCTATGGACGGACGGGGCGGCGTTCCTTCTTCCGCGATTCGCATGGTGTTCTGCATGCGGCGGACCGCCAGGGCGCCGTAGGCAGCGAGAGGGATCCGAAAGTTGAGTAGAGCCTCCTGATCAAAGCAGATATCACCTCCCCGGTTTTGTGCTTGCGTGTACTTGGCGCTACTATCGAGCGACCAATTATGGTGCGCCACTTACGACCTCCTTTCCCCTGCCTGCTGCTGGCACTTTGTTTGCTTCTAACCGCGCGCATCGCGGCGCAGCCGCAAACCAGTTGGACAGTGACGCCACTGCCAGTTTTCGAACTGCATAGCGGGTTTTGGATCAATCTTCATCACACGCTCTACCAGGAAGCGCGACAGCGCCGAGCATCCACCTCGCGCGACGCAAACGCTGCCAAGCCGGCTCCGTCCGCGAAGACAGTTCTAGCTGGAAAAGGCCCACTCACTGAGCCGGAACAAAAAGCGTGGGACGATGCCGTCGCCTACTACGCCGCTAATTACGCGAACAAGGATCTCCTGTTCACCACGGAACTGATTCAGTTGAAGGACCAGCTCGGCGACTTCGAGGATTGTGATGAGCTCTCCGGCAGAAAGCGCAAATTCTGCGACGCGGGCTTGCCTCCCAACCTGACTCAAGTCTTGGAAGCGGCAGCTCCCGTCTATCGCGCGCATCTTTGGCCCGAGCATGATCAGGCGAACCGGCGGTGGATTCTGCAAGTGGCCCCGCTGGTGCGTGAACAAGGCGTGGGCCTTTCCGAGCGTCTTGCCGACATTTACCAGACGCGCTGGCCGCATGAAAAGATCCGCGTCGACGTGGTGAGCTATGCCAATTGGGCCGGGGCATACACCACGGTTGATCCGCTGCGCGTCACCATCTCGAGTTTGGATCCTCGCAATCAGGGACCCCAGGCGCTCGAGGTCCTTTTCCATGAAGGTTCGCACGGGATTGCCGAGCAGGTGCAGACGGCCATCATCCGCGAATGCCGCCAGCGCGACAAACCCATTCCCCGGGATCTCTGGCACGCTCTGGTTTTCTACACCACCGGGGAAGTCATCCGCACTGTGCTGACTTCTTCTCCAGCAAGTCAAGGCGATAAGAGTAACGGCGTCGCGAAGAACGAGTACAGCGCCTATGCCGTTCGCGAGGGTCTGTACCAGCGCGGCTGGAAGAATTACCTCGAGCTCTTGCAACGGTTCTGGCAGCCGTACCTGGATGGAAAAGCGACTTTCGACGACGCCATCGCCCGCATGGTGTCCTCGCTGTAACACGACGCGAAAACACGCTGAGAGGAAAACTGCTGACGCTTCCTTGTCGATAGCGCCGTGGGTTCGCGTTTATCGCTTAGGAGCTGGCGTCCTTGATATCCTCGCGCGCCCGTCTCTCTGCGCTCTTGGCCTCTGCCTTGGCGTCAGCATCAGAGTTGAGCATGCGGATCGCTTTACTCAGCGGCAATGCCTTGTTTCTCGGTGGGGTCTCGCACGATTTCACGTCACCGCTGGGACGCGCCGCGGTCATGTCCCATTTCAGACAGTTATATTTGATCTTCAAGTTGCGGCTCACGTGGAGCGCAGCGACACAATCTTGCAAGCTTAAGAATCCGCTGCATGCTTCTCTTAGAGTTGTTTTTGGCGGCAGCAGCGCCTGCAATTGCAGCGTCAGCTTTCGTTCTTCCTCTTTGTTCGCAGCGAGCTGCTCATTAGCTGTCAACCGTGGGCTCCCCTTGATCCACTTGAGGGGATTGTAGGAACGCGCAGCGGCTCCCGCAGTACCAAGCAAAATACTGATTCCTGCTGCTCCAATAATGAGCCATTTGTATTTCATGATGTCCTCACTTCGAGGGCCGGTGTGGGCTAGCCTCAGTAGGCCACGGTGTGAGCAGCGCTTCGAGCCTTCCCTAGTGCGGTACTCTCCGAATCCGTTACGTTGACCTTCCGGTCAGGTTTTGCAGTGAGAGTGCCTGTCCATTTGCCGCTGGCGGGCGTTTTGAAATACCGGTGCTATTCTTCGATTCCTAAGACCTTTTAACGCTTTTCTTTCGTCTTTTGGAAGGTTGTGCAAAGAGATTCTTGACCTCCGGGTGACATTGTCGCGGCTGCCTGCACTATGCTACGCTTTCTCGGTTAGAAATTGCCTGGCCCGGCGTCACGCAAGCCCTTGCGACGCGCACATTTCCTTACGCTCTCCGAGAGGTTTCCAAGCAACAGGGGAGCTATCGGAGAATTAAGGGTCGGGAAAATTGGTCAAAGCGGGATCGCATTGCATGGTCCCCGATGCTATCGAATTCGCAACGGAACTAGTCCCGGAAATGGCCGGGGCCGCGCAAGAAAAGGAATCACCAGCCCATGCCTGGCCAACAAGCAGCCTCGAAGACCGAAACAGCTCCCATCGAAATCAAGTTGGCGCATTCGCCAGATTCCGACGACGCGTTCATGTTCTACGCGCTGGCCACCCACAAACTTTCCACGCCCGGTTACAAATACACACACGTTCTTTCGGACATTCAATCGCTCAACGAAGCGGCGCTCGCTGAAACGTATGACGTCACGGCGATTAGTTTTGCCGCATACCCCGGGCTTCGCGACAAATATGTTCTTCTCGATTGCGGCGCCAGCTTCGGTGAAGGCTACGGTCCCATCGTCGTTTCGACAAAAGCCGTGAAGCACCAGGAACTCACGGGCAAGCGCATTGCTGTTCCTGGCCTAAAGACTTCCGCGTATCTCACGCTGAAACTTTTCGAGCCGAACTTTGAGCCCGTAGTCATGCCCTTTGACAAGATCATTGATGCCGTCCAGAACAATCTTGTCGAAGCTGGCTTGCTCATCCACGAAGGACAACTCTTCTTCCCGGAAAAGGGTTTGCACAAGGTGATCGATCTTGGCATTTGGTGGCAAGAGCAAACCGGCCTGCCTCTTCCGCTGGGTGGCAACGCCGTTCGGCGCGCACTGGGGCCAGAGGTTGGGCGCCAAATCGCGAAAACCATTCGCGACAGCGTTTCCTACGGGCTGGAACATCGCGAAGAAGCGCTGAACTATGCCATGCAATTTGCGCGCGAGATGGACACCGAACTTGCCGACCAGTTTGTCGGCATGTACGTCAACCAATGGACGCTCGGGTACGGCGAAAAGGGCAAGCAAGCCGTGAAAGAATTGATTCTGCGCGGCACCAAGGCCGGGTTCCTCCCAGGACCGCCAACCGTCGAATTCCTCAGCGAAGAATAAAAGTCATCGCTAATTCCTCGCCGAGGTCCCTTCTTTTTTCGGAGTCAGGTACAGATCCTGATAGTCAAAGCTGAAATCCGCCAGCGGTGAGACCGCCTTCATGGTGAAGTGGTCGATCGAACCATCCGGCCGCAGTGTAAACGTGAGAAACGCATCTTCGATGGTGCGGTCGCGCCAATGTGCTTGGAAAGTGTCGTACTGCCAGTGCTGAACGTCGGCGATGGCTTTAGGCGTGTGGTCGAGAGTAAAGACGAGTTTGCTACTTTCCATTCGAATCGTAACCGGACCGTACCAGGGGTCGGTGTACACGCCGGCGTATTTCTCGAGCGCTAGGGACGGCTTCGAATCGGCCGCGCGGCCTGCCTCCTGGGTCTTCATCACTTCGGCCGCTTCCTTTTCCGTTTGCTCGTCTTCCTTCTTGTAGGCTGCAATCCAATCGGTTGGTGCAAGCCCAAAGTAAGAGTCCAAGATGTGAAAAAGAATGGAGTCGAAAGCTCCGCCTTGTTCGGCGTTCGTGAGAATAACCACGCCAAGGTTTTCTTCCGGAACCAGCATGACCCGCGAGACGAAACCCGAAACACCTCCCGTGTGACCGACCATCTTGCGGCCGTGATAGTCGCGTAACCCCCAGCCCAAGGCGTAAGCGGCAAACTTGCTGCTCAAAGCCGAAAGGGGCCCCTGCCTCTCACCTGCGGGAAGGGTGGTCTGCGCGCTCCACATTTCATGCGACTGCCTTTCGCTAAAAATCCGATCTTCGCGCCCGGGAATTTTTCCATGGTTCAACTGAAGCAAAACCCATTTGGCCATCTCAGCCGCCGATGAATTGATCGAGCCCGCCGGCCCGGCATTGTCCAGGTTCACGAATTCGATGAATTGCAGCCTTCCGTCGACTCTCGAGTGCGGCCAGGCGTAGTCGTCGCCAGGCTTGAAATCGGCGTTGCTCATCTTCGTGGTGTTCATTCCCAGCGGGCGCAGAATTTTCTCGCGCACGTAGTCTTCCCAAGACTTTCCAGTCACCGCCGGGATGATCTGGCCCGCAGTCATGTACAGCAAATTGTCATAGGCAAAGCGGCTGCGGAAACTGGAAGCAGGCTTCATGAAGCGCAGCCGGTAGATGATCTCCGCGCGTGTGAATGTGGTGTGCGGCCAGAAAAGCAAGTCGCCTTCTCCCAGACCCATGCCGCTCCGGTGCGTCAGCAGGTCGCGAATCGTCATTTCGTGAGAGACATACGGGTCGTACATCTGGAAGCCTGGAAGGCGCTCATACACCGGGTCATCCCATGAGATTTTTCCTTCATCGATCAGCGTCGCCAGCGCCGCCGACGTAAACGCTTTTGTGTTGGAACCAATGCCAAAGAGCGTGTTCTCATCCGCGAGGGCCGGCTCGCCCAGTTTGCGAACGCCGTAGCCCTTCGCCATCACCACCTTGCCATCTTTAACGATCGCCAAGGACAGACCAGGCACCTCAAAAGTCTTTAGGACTCGCGCCACGTAGGCGTCAAGATCCGCGGGCGGCGCGTTTTGCGCCAAAAGAGGCTCGAGCCAAAGGGTGAGCAACAGACAAATCAGCAACCACGGTCGCAGGCTGAATTTCATGAGGCTCTCCTGGCTTCTGCTGGAAGTGTGCGCCGGAGATTAAAGCACAAATTCATGAATCTAGGCTGATTTGGATTCCCGCGTGGCTCCAAGAAACATCATTCCACATGCTGTAGCTCGCCTTGACGCTCCTCTGCGAATCCCTTAGTGTCTTTCCGTGATGAGCCAAAATCAAAAAAGAATTCTCCTGTCTTGCTTCGCCTTCTTGAACGGCAGCGCGTTTCTGGGACCGCCCGCAGCTTCGCAATCCGCATCGAAGCCTGCAAATCAGGTCGCGACGCCCAAAGCCTGGCCCAAACAAGCAGTTCGTGCCGCCCACGGTATGGTCGTAACCGATGAAGAGTTCGGATCACAGGCTGGCGTGGAGATATTGAAGCGCGGCGGCAATGCAGTGGATGCGGCTGTTGCGACGGCCTTCGCTCTCGCGGTTGTCGAGCCCGCTGCGGGCAACATCGGCGGCGGCGGCTTCATGCTCATCCGTCTTGCGGACGGCAAAACGTCTTTCTTGGATTATCGCGAAACGGCTCCCGGCAAAGCCACGCGCGACATGTATCTCGGCAAGGATGGCAAGCTCGACGAAGAAGCTTCCGTGATTGGCTATCGCTCCGTCGCCGTTCCCGGAACCGTCGCGGGCCTAGAATTGGCTCTGAAAACCTACGGCACTATGAAGCTCGCCGACGTGATGGCTCCGGCCATTCGCCTCGCGGAAGAGGGCTTCGTAGTCAGCGAGAAACTCGCCGCTGAATTGGAGGAAGAGAGTCCCGGCCTGCAAGCTTTCCCTGCGAGTAAACAGATTTTTCTGAACGGCGGCCGCATGTTTAAAGCTGGGAACACGCTGAAGCAACCAGAGCTTGCCACCACACTCAAGCGCATCGCCGAGAAAGGTGCCGGTGAGTTTTATCGCGGCGAAACGGCGCATTTGCTCGCGGACGAAATGGCCAAGAACGGTGGCATCATTTCGCTCGAGGACCTTGCGAACTACAAGCCGAAAGTCCGCGAAGTCCTGCGCGCGAAGTACGCTAGCGGCGGCCACTCCTGGGAGGTATTGACGGCTCCGCCGCCGAGCTCTGGCGGCGTGGCGATCATCGAAGCACTCAACATGTTGAAGGATGTGCCGCTGAAAGGCTGGGACGATCAGCAAAGTGTTCACATCGTTGCGGAGACCATGCGCCGCGTCTTTGCCGACCGCGCCGCGTACCTCGCCGATCCCGACTATTCCAAAGTGCCAGTGGCCGGTCTGACTGACTCTTGTTATGCCAAAGAGCGTGCCGCATCGATTGATCCTGCAAAAGCCACTCCCAGCAAAACGGTCAGCGCAGGCACACCGCATGTCTGCGGCGCTTCCGCAAATGCCGCCTCTGCGCCACACCTCGCCCCGAGCCGCAGCGAGGGCCGCCACACCACGCACTTTTCCGTGGTCGACGCCACAGGAAACGCGGTCGCCAGCACCTACACTTTGAACGACAGCTACGGCTCCCACGTCGCATGCGCCGCCGGCTTCTTGCTCAATGACGAAATGGACGACTTCACCACGCAGCCCGGCGTTCCGAATGCACTCTACGAATTGATGCAATCCGACGCCAACGCCATCGCTCCCGGCCATCGTCCGCTCAGTTCAATGACGCCCTCAATTCTCCTCCGCGATGGCAAACTCAGCTTTGTTACCGGTTCGCCCGGCGGCCCGACCATCATTTCCGTGACTCTGCTGAGCATTATCAACTGGATGCGCCTCGGCATGGATGCGCAAACGGCCATCAATGCCCCGCGCTTTCATCACCAATGGTTTCCCGATCGCATTCGCATGGAGGCAGAATTTCCGTTGAGCGTGGAGCAAGCCCTGCGCGCTCGCGGTCATGAAGTCGAGCGCGGCTGGTACTACACCCCAAGCCTTGGCAGCGAAGCCAAGTTGAGTAGGCACATGGGACTGGTAAACGCCATCGGCATCGATCCGCAAAACGGCGAACGTCTTGGCGCCGCTGATCCGCGCGACCAGGGGTCCGCCGCCGGATACTGAGGGGGGAATAATTCGGCACAGGGTCTCACAGGACGCGAAAACTCCTCCAAAACAACGGTAAACTTCTTGGTGGTCGTTCATGAAACCCGGGAAAACCATGCAGAGACTCCTTTCGACCTATTTGTTCATTTCCAAGAAATTGACGCCGGAATTGCTCGGGCAAATCGCCGAGGCCGGATTTCAGGGCATTGAGATTTTCTGCACGGGCAGCCATTTCGAATACGCGTTGAAGCAGGAAGTGCGGGCCATGGCCAGTGCTCTGGAAGCGCACCGCTTGCAATTGGTTTCTCTGCACGCTCCCACGAGCCGGGACCTCAGCGCGATGCGCGAAAGCGGCACGCCGCTTTCCATCTGCGAAGTCGAACGCGTCCGCCGCATCGAGGCTATGGATGAATTGAAGCGCGTCATCGATGTCGCCGACGATTTGCCTTACTCACGGCTCATTCTCCACATGGGTGGATCGCGCGAAACCGAAGACCCGCGCAAGCGCGACGCCGCGTTTAGCTCACTCGAGCACCTGGTCCTGCACGCGCGCCACGCCGGCGTTACCGTTTGCGTCGAAAATACTTTGAGCGAAATGGGCAGTCCCGACTACCTTCGCGCCTTTGTGGACGAGACGCGACTCAGTGGCTTGCGCTTCAACTTCGATATCGGCCACGCCTTCCTCGCGGAATTGCCCGAAGAGGAACGCTTGGAAAAAAGCTTTTCGCCGCTCCGTGAACTGGTTTCTTCCGTGCATCTCCACGACAACCATGGCGAAAAGGACGAGCACCTTCCGCCCTACGATGGGTCGATTAATTGGCCTGCTGCCATCAAATTACTCAAATCCGCATCACAAAATGGTCTGCCGCTCGTCCTCGAACTAAAAGAGAAAAGCGGGCACGACGCACCCTCCGTAACCGAGCAACTCGCCGCCGCACGTAAATCCCTCGACCGCTTCGAAAAAGCCTGGGCGTAAACGCCGATCGAACGAATCCTCAAGATCAGCACTGCTTACCGCACGCTCGACCCTACTCTGGTAAACTAATCGTTTCATTTGCGGCTGAGAATCGCACTATGACGGTGATTACCATCGAGCAAGCAGGAAAGTACGACGGGCAGGAAGTCACGCTCAAGGGCTGGCTTTACAATCTCCGCGAGTCAGGCAAGCTGCTTTTCCCAATTTTCCGCGATGGCACCGGCATCATCCAGGGCGTTTGCTCACTCAAAGAAAACCCCGAGGCGTTCGAATCTCTCAAGGGTCTAACGCAGGAATCCAGCGTCATTGTCACAGGAAATATTCGCGCCGAAAAACGCGCTCCCGGCGGCTACGAAATCGGGGTTACCAAGATTCAAGTTCTGCAAAAAGTTCCCGAATCCACACCCTTCCCCATCCAGCTCAAAGAACACGGGGTCGATTTCCTCCTCGACAATCGCCATCTCTGGATTCGCACTCCGCGCCAAGCTGCCATCCTCCGCATTCGCGCCGAAGCCATCCGCGCCGCCCGCGAATTCATGGACAGCCAGGGCTACACTATTACCGATGCGCCGATGTTCACGCCCGCGGCCTGTGAAGGCACTTCTACGCTCTTCGAAGTCAACTACATCGACGACCAGAAAGCCTATCTGACGCAAAGCGGCCAGCTCTATGGCGAGGCCCTAGCCATGGCGCTGGGCAAGATCTATACCTTTGGCCCCACGTTCCGCGCGGAAAAATCTAAGACCCGACGCCATCTGACTGAATTCTGGATGCTCGAACCAGAGGCTGCCTACGTGGAACTGGATGAAGCCATGGCTGTTGGCGAAGGCCTCGTCAGCGCCATCGTGCAAGGCGTCTTGAAGAACAAACCACGCGAGCTCGAAACCCTCAAACGCGATACGAAGAAGCTCGAAGGCGTCAAGCCGCCTTTCCCGTGCATCAGCTACGAAGAAGCTGTTGCCGTCCTCAACAAGAACGGCAATCCCGCCAAGTTTGGCGACGACTTTGGCGGCGACGAAGAGACCATCATTTCGAGCTCGTTCGACCGCCCCGTGCTCGTGCATCGCTATCCCACCTCCCTCAAAGCTTTCTACATGCAGCCTGATCCGCAGCGCCCCGAGCTGGCTCTTGCCTTTGACATGCTTGCACCCGAAGGCTACGGCGAAATCATTGGCGGCAGCCAGCGCATCCACGATTACGACCTGCTGGTGAAGCGCTTGCACGAGCACAATCTCCCCGAAGAAGCTTTTCAGTGGTATCTCGACCTGCGGCGTTTTGGCAGCGTGCCGCATTCCGGTTTCGGTCTGGGCCTGGAACGTACGGTCGCGTGGATTTGCGGGACCGAGCACATTCGCGAGGTCATCCCCTTCCCTCGCATGATTTACCGGGTATACCCTTAGGGTTCACTTAAAGCAGCAACGTGATTCGTGACTGGTGACTTGTGACTCGTGAGGCAAGGACCGGTCGCTGTTTTGTGGACCCACGAGTTACGAATCACCAGTCACGGAGCTCGAATGGCTCAAAAAGTTCGCATCATCGGCGTTCCAATGGACCTCGGCCAAAGCCGCCGCGGCGTGGATATGGGCCCTTCTGCGCTTCGCGGCGCGGGATTGCAGACCGCCATCAAGAAACTCGGCCACACCGTGGAAGACATCGGCAACCTGGAAGTGAAGCAGCCGGAGGAAATGCCCGTAGGCGAAAAGCGCGCCAAGTACCTTCAGGAAATTGCGGAAACCTGCCAGGACATTTCCAAAACCGTAGAAAAGTCTCTCGCCGAAGGCTTTCTCCCGCTCGTTCTCGGCGGGGATCACTCCATCGCTGTTGGCGCCGCGGCCGGGGTGGCTTCTCATTTCCGGCAGCAGAAGAAGGAAATCGGCTACCTCTGGCTCGACGCGCACGGAGACATGAATACCCCGGAATCCTCGCCGTCAGGCAACATCCACGGGATGCCGCTCGCCGACATCATGGGCTACGGCGCGGCAGAGCTCGTCGAATTAGGAGGCTTCAAGCCCAAAGCCGAGCCGGGCAACATCGTCATTGTCGGCGCCCGTGACCTCGACGCCCAGGAACGCAAAATCGTAAAGAAGTCCGGTGTCCACGTTTTCACCATGCGCGATATTGATGAGCGCGGCATGCGCGACGTCATGTCCGAAGCCCTCAAGTACGCCATGGACGATACCGGCGGCATCGCCGTTAGCCTGGACATGGACTTCGTTGACCCCTCTGACGCTCCCGGCGTGGGCACGCCAGTCCGCGGCGGCGTCACGTATCGCGAGGCCCACCTCGCTATGGAAATGATCGCCGACACTGAATCCATGGTGTCCATGGAAGTGCTGGAAATTAACCCTATTCTCGACGAACACAACCGCACGGCGCTGCTCGGCGTTGAACTAGTGCTCTCCGCCCTCGGCCAAAAAATCCTATAATTGGAGGCAGTTTCCCGTTGGTGGTCGTCTAGAGCCTGGCCAGCGGAATATTTTCGTCGCGTGAGCAGTCTGCCATACAGGATCGGCTGCCTTGTCGTAGAATAGTCCGCCGGGCGGCCTTTTCACCCCGAACAGGCATCACAATCAGGCAACCTGAGGCTCTTCGGTGCAGGGGCCCAAACAATATTTTCGACTTTGTCGAGAGACTGAGGAGACGTCATGAGCAAACATTGCACTCGCCTGACCGCACTCTTCCTGGCCCTGCTTCTTTTGCCTGCGCCAAACTGGGCGACCTGCGGCGGGGGCGGCGGCGGGGGAACCGGCGGCATGCGCGGCCCCAGTGGCCCTGGAATGGGCAGCGACGAACAGGTCTACCAGGTGCCCTGGAAGCTCATCAAGCCTGAGGACTCCATCGTGGCCGGCCTCGTCCTTTATTGGTTCCCTTCCTCGGGCGAGGAATTTCAGAAATCCAGCTTGCGGAATTCCCGCAGCCTTTCTCTTTACGCGTCACAGTGCGTCACCATGGGTGTGGCGGATGCCAGCACCGCCATGGGCCAGAAATTCCTCACTGGCGAGAAGCTGCCGGTTGTAGTCTTCGCCAAAGCCGATGGCACGGTCATCAGCAAACTCGAAAACGTCAACGGGTTCATGAAAGTTGACCGCGTCGAAAAGCTCGTCGAGACGGAGATGAAGCAGCGCGAAGAATCCGTCAAGGAGCGCATGAAGGAAGCCAAGGAAAGGCTAAAATCCGGGGATAAAGATGGCGCTATTCCGATTTTCCGCTCGGTGATGGATGAAAAGTGCGTTTTCCCCGGAAAAGCCAAAGAGGCCGCCAAAGAACTCAAGAAACTCGGGCTGAACGATATCGCAACCGTCTTCGATGGTCCCGTTTTTGATCCCACGAAGAGCGCCAAGATCGAATCCGTCATGAAGCGCGGGCTCCAGGCGGAAATGAACGAAAAATACGAACAAGCCGAACGCCTTTACTCTGAAGCGCGCCGCATGGATCCCGCCGATCCGGCGCCATTGCGTTACCTGGGTGAGCTGTACCGTCATCATCTCGGCGATTGGGATAAGGCTCGCGAGACCTTCAACGAAATCCTAGCGCGGCCTGGCGACCCCTTGTCGCGCGCCGTGGCTCTTCACGGCCTCGGCAAAATGACCATCCACGACGGTGACTTCCTGAAGGGCTTGCACCTGATGGAAGACTCCGTCCGTGAATATCCCCTCGCGCTCGCCTACCGCAATCTCGCCGTTTACTGGAATTCCGAAGGAGACACGGCGAAGGCCGACTACTACACGCGTGAAGCCCTGAAGCTCGATCCCACTGATCCTTTCAATCTCGTTTTCGCCGCCGCTTTCCTTGCCGGCAACGGGCATGGCGACGAGGCCCTGAAAATCGCCCAGGAAAACGAAGCGCTGCTTCCCGCCTCCTACAATCTCGCCGCCATCTATGCGCAGCTTGGACAAAAGCAAAAAGCGCTCGGGCTGCTGAAGCGCCACTTCCTCCAATACGAGCGCTACGCTTCCGTGCGTACCAAGGAAATGATGGAAGCCCGCGTCGACACGGTATTCGCTTCTCTGCGCGAAGATCCGGTATTCCTCGCGCTCACCAGCGCCGCTGACGGCAAGCTTCCCATTCCACAGAACCAAAAAATGACCGCTGCTCCGGCCGGTACGACCTAGCCTTACGGCGGAGCGAAGCCATCGCCTCTCGTTCGATGGAATTCCGCCCACCCTTCCGGTGCGTGTGGCCGATGCGTTGTGCATTGTCAATTCAGAACGCGCACGAAAACATCCGCTCCACCAACTCCCGGTTTTCCCTTATAACTGAACCTGGCAACTCCACGACAGTGAGAAATTGGACCCGTGACCCCTGACAACAAGAAACGACTCCGCGTTGGTATTCTCTTTGGCGGTCGCTCCGGTGAACATGAAGTTTCTTTGGCCTCGGCCGCTTCCGTGATCCGTGGCCTGGATCCGGACAAATACGAAGCCCTGCCCATTGGCATCACCAAAGAAGGCCACTGGCTGATCGGCGGCGCGGCGCAAAAGATGCTCCCTGAAGTCCTAAAGGGTGGCCAACGCGTGATGATGACCGCTGACCCCACCGATGCAGCGCTGATTCCCCTCGACCGTAGCGGCGGCGGCCAGCGCATCGACGTCGTTTTTCCGGTCATGCATGGCACGTTCGGTGAAGACGGCACCATCCAGGGACTGCTGGACCTTGCCGGCTTGCCCTTCGTCGGCGCGGGCGTGCTTGGTTCCGCCATTGGCATGGACAAGGACGTGGCCAAGCGGCTTTTGCAAGTCGCCAAGATTCCCGTTGTGCCGTGGATTGCCGTGCAGCGCGCGGATTGGGAGCGCATTCCCAAAGAAATTCAGAAAGCTGTCGAGAAGAAATTCAAGTATCCCGTATTTGTGAAGCCAGCCACGCTCGGCTCTTCGGTTGGTATGACCAAAGTTCACTCGCGTGCGGAATTTGCTGGTGCGCTGAACCTGGCTGCGGGATTTGCCATGAAGATTCTGGTCGAGCAATGCGTCGTAGGGCGCGAAATCGAAGTCTCCGTGCTCGGCAACCACGATCCCAAGGCCTCGATCCCCGGCGAAATCGTGCCGCACCGCGAATTCTACGATTACACGGCAAAATACCTGGAAGAGGGCTCGCAGATCTTGATCCCCGCGAAGCTCAAACCCGCGCAGACAAATAAAATCCAAAAGTATGCCGTGGAAGCCTTTCGCGCCCTCGAGCTCAACGGTATGGCCCGCGTGGATTTCTTTGTCGAAAAGAAGGCCGGCAAGATTTATCTCAACGAAGTGAACACCATTCCCGGCTTTACTTCCATCAGCATGTACCCGAAAATGTGGGAAGCCAGCGGCATTCCCTTTCGCGAGCTAATTGACAAGCTCATCGAACTCGCCCTGGAGATGCACCGGGAAAAGGCCCGCACAAAATATGCGATCGAGCTCCCCGAAGGCGCCGCCGGCGCGCTTGAAGCGTAATTCATCGGCACCGCTAGCGAGCCACAACAACAAACATTCATTGGACCATCCACCTCCTGCCATTTACTCCCGCTGCGAATTTCTGTAAGGTCTTAGTGTTGCTCGAAGGCGCAGGGATTTCTCGGAACGCGTTGTATTTTCGATTCTGACGCTCGCGGGGCAGGAGACTACCGAATGACCTTGCTGGATCCACCTCCCGTCAAGCCCCAAAAATCGCGGGCCATGGCTTTCACGGTCGCGGCCGTCACGCTGGCCGCGATTGTAACCCTGTGGTTCGTCTTTCGATACTACCCGGAAAAGCGAGCCGCGGAGCGTTTCTTCGACGCGCTCGCAGCCGGGAACATCAACCTCGCCTACCAGCTCTGGAATCCCGGTCCGAGCTATACGATGAAGGACTTTGTTGCCGACTGGGGGCCTGAAGGATATTACGGGCCGGTGAAAAGCTACGAAATCCTGAAGACCAGCTCACCGCACGGCGCAAACGCCGTGGATGTTCGTGTGGCGGTCAGTCCCTTCTCTCCCGTGCCCGACGCTTCCGACCCAGAAAAAAGCCGCAAAACAAAAGTCGTCAGCGTCTGGGTGGTTATGTCCGACAAATCCCTCAGCTTCCCGCCGTAACTTGATTTAGCGCAGCCTAGCCACGAGCTTCATCCAGCGCATGTTCCAATTCCCGGGGTGAAACGCAGGCCGTTCCGAGCTTGCCCACCACGACCCCTGCAGCGATGTTGGCAAGCATCGCCGCTTCCACAATGGACGCTCCCGCCGCAGCCGCCAGCGCCAGCACACTCAAAACTGTGTCCCCGGCTCCAGTCACATCGAAAACCTGCCGGCCCGTTGCTCCACGCTCGATGCCGGCTTGGCCGACACGCGCGTAGGTCACCTCAAAACTCGTCGCGGGAATATGCACATGCTCCGTCGACGATTCCTCAAAAATACTCATTCCCTTTTCTCCGCGCGTGATCACTACCGCCCCGCATCCAAAATGCGCCAGCAATGCGCGCCCTGCTTCTTCGAAAGACTGCTCATCAGCGAGCGTCTGATTTACCAGTAGGCTCGCCTCCTTTGAGTTACAGGTGACTACACGCGCTCCCCGATATGCGTACAATCGCTTGGTCTTCAGGCCCACGAACACAGGTACCTTCAACTGATGCGCCGCGCTGAGCACGCGATCCGCAAAATCATCCGTGATCAGCCCCTTGTCGTAATCGGAAAGCACCAGCGCGTCGAGCCGCTTGAGGGCAGAAATAACGAGCCGCAAAAGCTTTTCCTGCGTTTCCTGGCGTACCGCTTCCTGCCGCTCGCGGTCCACGCGCACCACTTGCTGGTGCCGCGCGATGATGCGGGTCTTCACTGTGGTGATGCGCTTCGCATCCGCAATGACGCCTTTGCCGCCAATCCTGGCATCGCGCAAACACCCTTGCATCGCGCGGCCCGCCTCATCGCTCCCGAGCACTCCAAACGCTTCCACTCGAGCGCCAAGCGCCGCCATATTCGCCGCCACATTCCCTGCTCCGCCGAGGCATTCATTCTGCTCCACAAAATCCACCACCGGCACGGCTGCTTCCGGCGATAAACGCGACGCCGTGCCCCAGAGATAGCGGTCAAGCATCAGGTCTCCGAGGACACCAATCCGTTTCCCTCGCAGTCGCGGGAGCAACCGTTTCAAGCGGGTCACGGAATGAGCGAGATGAGTGGTCATCGGGCTGGGTGGATTCTCGCTACTGGCTGCAGTTTTCCTCCGCGATGCTGGCTTCTTCGGGGAGCATCACAGGAATCTCGTCCCGAATCGGGTAAACGCGCCGGCAAGAAACGCATTTCAAGCCCGATTTATCTGCCAGGAGTTCCACGCGGGTCTTGCACACCGGGCAAACAAGGATGTCGAGAGCGTGTTTTGGAATGGCCAAGATTCCTCCCTGGGGATTGTCCGCGATGCTGCAGCAAATAGGCACTCTATCAAACGCCTTCGCCGGTCAGCAACTTCGCATTCCTCGCGCTTGACCCTGACGGAGCTTTACGCACGAATCGCTTGACCGTGCTCTTCCCCCCGGCGTAACGTCTCCTTATCCCTTCCGGTTACGGAGACCACACATGCCCCTCACTTTCCGGAACCTCACTTGTGCTCTCTTGGCGTTCGCTTGGCCGGTCGCAGCCTCCTTCGGGCAGTCGCCGGCTTCCTCGTTCCAGCAAACACCGGCCCCAGAAAAACAGGACTCCGTAGCCGAAGCGGCTCGCAAAGCAAAGGAAAAGAAAGCCGCCAGTGCACGCAAAGTTTTCACGGAAGACGACATCTCCGGAATGAAGAAAGAGGGCGTTTCTGTGGTGGGCACGGAAAACCAGAAACGTCCCGAGAGCACCCCTGCCTCGAAAGAGAACGGCGAGGATCCGCCCAACAGCGAAAAGTATTGGCGCGGCAAAGCCCAGCCAATTCTTGAGAAGATAGCGGACATCGATAAGCAGATTGCTCAGATAAAGGAGGATCTCAAGAAGTATGGAATTGGCGGCTTCGATGTCGCCACGGGGTTCCGGAACAACGTCGCCTACGTCGAGGACCGCAACGCCCAGATTCAGGAGCTGCAAAAGAAGAAAGCAAATCTGCAAAAGAAGCTGGAGGATTTGCAGGAAGAGGGCCGCAAAGCCGGGGCCGAACCCTCGTGGTTTCGTTGATTGCGGCTCCGCTCTGACGTGATTCTCCGATGCGACCGCCCTCCCGTATCTGCTTGAAATAACTCTGGATAGGTACTGAACACCCGTCCAGATTCTTCTCTTACCTTTCGGCACTTTTCGAACGAGCCTTTTGTGCCATAAAGCACGCCAACACTAAAACTGTTCCTCGGGCCAGTAGTTTTCCGAGGCCCGGCGGCAATACACTGTCGGCGAGTTAGTTCGAATCCCCTCCCTACGGGAGAACTACTGTGTATTGCGATCGCTGTGGGCTGAATTTCCTGCCCAAACAGTCCGTGTGCACTCGCTGCAAGAAAGTGCCCACGCGGTACTGGTTTCAATTCATGAGTTTGGTCACCATCCTGGTGGCTGTCCTCTGCAACACCTTGCTGGGATTGCTATTGCTGCCTCGGCTCGCGGGGGCCCATCACGGACGTTTGCTGTTTCGTAGCTGGTTCTGGTTCAACCAAAAAGCTGCCCTATACGGTTGGGTGCCCCTGGCCCTCGGTCTTCTCGCTTGGGACTATTTCATTTGGAAGGAAGCACGGCCCAAGCTCAAGGGTTGGTTCACGCGAAAGCTGCTGACATTCTCGCTGGCCGCCGGCGTTGCCCCCATGATTCCCTGGTGGATTCCCGCAGGGCAGCCCCCGGGCCAGTTTCTCTCGATGATTAGCAGGTATGAGGGCCTCCCGGCATTGCTGGCTTGGAGCGTTGTGCTGTTCGTGACCATTATGTTGTGCATCGACCCCGAATCGCGTGACTACCTGCTCGGTCA
Source organism: Acidobacteriota bacterium (assembly GCA_003223295.1). Lineage (GTDB taxonomy): Bacteria > Acidobacteriota > Terriglobia > Acidiferrales > UBA7541 > Acidiferrum. The sequence continues at coordinate 36,200 of QHYM01000110.1, forward strand.
CGGAAGAACACTGAGCATTGTGAGCACCGGGATGCTCATCGTGGTTCTCGCCATGACCCTTATCGGCTGGTCGCTTTCCTACTGAGCGCCGTCACTACAAACATTCACTGGCCCTCGGGACAGGATACTCGGTGAAGACACGTCTTCGCGGAAGCCTTGCTGAGAAAGCACGGCCGCGTTCCAATAGAATCACGGAGTGACCATGCGAATCCAAAAGACCCAGCTCTGTTTCGTTGCCCTGGCAATCGGTGTGTTTGCCGGAACCGCCTTCGGACAGCAGCAAAGAGTATTCGATTGGCAGCCCGCCAACGATGAAACTGTCCGGCTCGATCCGGCCAACTATCACACGGCCCGTACCTACCGGCCCAACCACACAGGCCAAAGCAATCACGTCGATATCAAGGCGCAGAAGCCGGTCACCATCTTCATGACCCCGGAAGCAGACTGGAACTTCGCCCTGCAGCATCCCGAGGCCCTCGGCAACCTTCGCCAGGTTTGCCTGCGCGAGCACGTCGTGAGCACGACCTACGTCTGCGAACTTCCAGTCGAGCCCCTGACGCTGATCATCCGGGACGAACGTTACAGCCCCGGGGCGCCCGTGTTTGCCGGGCTCGGCGTTGTGCTGAATACCATGGACACCGCTCAAGACAATACCGTTCGCGCCGTCGGCACGGGCATCGCCGCCGTGCTGAATACCGCGCGCCAGTCTTCCGCGCCGCGACAGTTCAAGGATCCCAACGATGTGCACGTCCAGTATTACCGCTGGGATTGCGTCGAAAATTGCATCCAACCGGAATTCCAATGGACGCGCCAGATCAAAGAGAAGTACGAGCTGACCTCGTTTCTGAAGGTCTATGGCGGCTTCCAGCCCGACCACGACGGTGAGCAAATCAGCATCAAAATCAAATCACCCGTGCCGATGCTCGTGGCTATGCTGCCCTCGCAGGTCGCGGATCAGTTGCATTCGCAGCCGGACGCGCTGGAATCCGCGCTCCGCAAGAATTCCTGCCAGCAGCGCGGAGTGCAATCTTTGCAGTTCGAATGCACCTTCAATTTGGACGACGGCCCGCAGTCACTGATCGTCGTGCCCGAGGCCGGCCAAAAAGTGCCCCACAAGAAGGCCGAAATCGAGATGCTGGCCGCGCGCTGTGTCGATCATTGCGAAGTACTCCAAACCACCAAGCAATAAAACATTGCGTCAGAGTCTTGCTGCCTTTCACTTCGGGCGGGCTAGGGTACGCTTCAGGTGAAGCGCTGGCTCTTTATGGCTGGCCTAGAGCAAATTATTTGTGACTTGGCAGCAGCTCCCAGATTCCCGCGTCCTCCGTGCCGAGAACCCAGGAAGCGAAGCCGCGAAGCCCGCGATCCTTCACCAGCGTGTAGCGCTCTTTGAACGTGCGCGCATCGGTGTAGAAAATCCACTCGCGCTCATCATCCCTATAAAAGTACAACCACGCCGACCGATCCACTGAATCCCATTCAAGATGCCCGCTGTAGGCTTTCGCCAGGTCGAGCGCATCCTCCGTGGAAATATAGTCGGCCGCGGGGTTGGGCTTGTCACCGCCCTTGTCCTGAGACTTGCTCGGCGTCCCCGAAAACCAGTGATAGCCATACAAAGGAATTCCCAGGGCGAGTTTCTGGGGCGGCACATCTTTCAGAGCGTAGTCAAGGTTCGCAACAGTCCAGGCCCATCCCGCCACGGGGCCCGGCACCGTCCAGACAGTGTGCTGGTCATAGGTCATCAGGCACAGAAAATCCACCGATTGCGCAATGGCTCTCAAGTCGTAGGCGCCGCGCCAGTTCTCGTAGATCCACGTGGAGAACCCTGTTTCTCCCGGATGTCCAGGCGCGTTTGGGATCGTGGCGATGGAAAGCTGTAGATTCTCCTTGTGAAAGGCCGCCGCCGTTTCGCGGACGAAGTCAGAGAGTACATCGCGATCGGTCCAGTTCACGTTTTCCAGGTCCAACTGGAACCCGATGTAGTTGTTGTCTTTGCTGGCGCGAACCAGGGTGGCGATGGCCGCGTGGCGGGCGGGAGCATTCCCGAAAAACTTGTGAACTTCTTCCTGCGCAAACCCCCCGTTGACGACAAGCGGCATGATCGAAACGTGGTGCTGGCGCGCGGTTTCCAGCACCTGCGGATTGGGTCCGCCGGAGACCAGACCGTTCGAATCCAACGAATACCAATTTGGAGAAAGGATATCGATCTTGTCCGCATGTGCCAGGAACGAATGCACAGACTGAGGCTCGCGCGTCATATAAAAAATAGACTTAGGCTGCTGCGCTTGAACGGGCGTTGCGGAAAAGAATGACGTCAGGACAATGGCGAAGAATATTTGTAGTTCTTTCATGCGCGCAGTCTAGCGAGTCCAGGCCCTCAAGCGCAACACGCTTCAGAGTTTTTTGGCAAACACTTGGAACGTATAAACCTACGTGTGTCATTGGCGGCCGGCCCAGGCCAGGCCGTCAGGGCCCTTCCCGGTGGGAATGCGAGCGGTAACTTCCAGCGTCTTCAAATCCAGTACCGCGACGGTATTTTCCCCAGCAACGGCAACGTAAGCCCGGGAGCCATCCGGAACGATGAGAATGCCTTCTGGCTGGCGGCCCATGTTGAGGCGTTTCACTTCCTTGCGCGAAGCAGCGTCAATCACCAACAGGCCACTGTTCCCAAGATCCGAAATGAGGACGAGCTTGCCATCAGGAGTGAATTTAAGGCGGTTCGAGCGATTTGTCTGCACATTGAGCGTTTGCACGACCCTCTTCGTCGCCACATCAATCACCGAAACGGTGCCGTCGGCAGAATTGGCGGCCCAGAATTCGCGGCCATCGGGTGCAATGTCCCCACCTTCCGGGCCTTTGCCGACGGCGATGTTCGTCGCGCTCCATCCAACAGATTCAGCGCCGCGCTGCAGCAGTGTGATGGAATCGGACTGGATGTTGGACGTGAAGAGTTGTGAGTGGTCTTTCGAAAACACCAGCATGTGTGTGCCGTTCTGGCCGATGCCGAGAAGCCAATCAATCTGATTCGCAACAGGATCGTAGCGCGCGATCAGCCTGTTCTGCTCCGCCGTGAACCATACCTTCCCGTCAGCAAAGGTGATTCCGTGGGGTCGCCGCAGAGCGCCAAGATCGACCCGGCGGATTTCTTTCCGTGCCACCAGATCCATCACGGAAATCGTGTTACCCGGAGTGCGTGCGCCGTAGTTGGCAACAAACGCCATCTTGCCGTCATCGGAAACGGTGATTTCGTGCGGTCCTTCGCCGGTGGGAATCTGCGCGACCGTCTTGAGTGTGCCTGGATCGATGATCGAGAGCGTGGCGTCTTCCTTATCCAAAACGAGGAGGGCGGGCGACGGAGTTTGCGCAGCCGTGAAATGCGGCTGAAATAGAAAAACGGCATTCGTGGCCAACCCCGCAAACAGAATCTTCCACGGAATTACACGCTTCATATTCACATATCCTTTCAACAAGCGCCGCACCGCCAGCCAGCATAATACAAGACAGGACAAATCAGATAAACAGTCGCAAGAAATGGCCAGGCGAGCGATAATGTGGCTGGCGATGCGGGATGGGGAGAGGTCTATGAGCGAAAAGCTGCGCGAAGAGAAAAACGAAAAAATAAATCAAAAGAAAAGCGGTGAGAGAGACGAAACGAAAGGTCTCGGCGAAAAAAGCCTTACGCGCCGGAAATTCTTAGGCAGCGTCGCGGCAGGCAGCGCGGCTGCGGCGCTCGTGCCTAGACACGTGTTGGGGCGGGGATTCACGCCTCCCAGCGACATGCTCAACATCGCCGGCGTCGGCATTGGCGGCATGGGTCGCCAGAACCTCATCAATCTTGCCGGCCAGAACATTGTGGCCCTGTGCGATGTGGACTGGGGCTACGCCGATAAGGGCTTCGAGCGCCTCGACACGGATATTCAAAGGCTGCGAGACCGCTTGGATCATCCAGCCGCGCCGCCCGCCGCGGGCCAGCCTCAGACCGAGTTTGATCCCGTGAAGGCGAAGGCCCGTCTCGACGCCATGATCCGCCTCAAAACCGAGCATTTGCCGAAAGCCAAGCGCTACAAGGATTATCGCGAAATGCTCGACCGCCAGAAGGACATTGACGCCGTCCTGGTGGCCACCGCCGACCACATGCACGCCCCGATCGCGCTCGCCGCCATGGAGCTTCACAAACACGTCTACGTCCAAAAACCTCTCACTTGGTCCGTTGAGGAAGCCCGCAAAATGGCGCGGGCTGCGAAAGATACCAAAGTCGCCACGCAAATGGGCAACCAGGGCCATTCCCTGGACGATGCGCGCGCGGCCGTCGAATACATCTGGGCCGGCGCCATCGGCGACGTCCGCGAAGTGCACATTTGGACGAATCGCCCTCTCGGCTATTGGCCGCAAGGTGTGCCGCGCCCGGAACCGCTGAAGCAACCTGCCGATCAGCTTCGCTGGAACGGCCAGGGCGTAAATCTGCGCCTCGCCGCCGCGATGGCTGGCAACTATCCCGTTCCGGACACGCTTGCGTGGAATCTTTTTCTAGGCGCAGCGGCGCCGAATATCGAATATCATCCCATCTACCATCCTTTCAACTGGCGCGGCTGGGTGGATTGGGGCGTCGGCGCCATCGGCGACATGGGCGCGCACCTGATTGATCACTCGATGTGGGCGTTGAAACTGGATATGCCCACCAGCGTCGAAACCATATCGACGCCGTTCAACGGCATGTCGTATCCGCAAGCGACGATGACTTTCTATGAGTTCCCCGCCCGCGGGCCGCTGCCGCCGGTGAAGCTGACCTGGTACGACGGCGGCTTGAAGCCCAACAAACCCGAAGAGCTGGGCGACGAAGAGCTGAGTCAGGAAGGCGGCGCGTTGCTCATCGGCAGCAAAGGCAAACTGATGCACGAAACCTACGGTGCAAAGCCGCGCCTGTTGCCCAAGTCGCTCCACGACTCCTTTGGCAAGCCGCCGCAGAAGCTGCCACGCATTCCCGGCGAAGCGCACGAAATGAATTGGGTGAACGCCGCCAAGGGCAAGACCGAAGCTTCCTGCCCGTTTGAATATGCGGCACGCCTCACCGAAGTCATGCTGCTGGGTGTCGTGGCCTTGCGCGCCGGCAAAAAGATCTCCTACGACGGCGCGAACATGCGCGTCACCAACCTGCCCCAGGCCAACGACTACTTGCGCCGCGAGTACCGCCAAGGCTGGTCCGTTTAACCGCGGCCGCCGGCTGTAACCGCCGCTCGCTTGCAGTGCCTTAATTTGGATCTGGCGTATCGGAAAATGCGCCACACCACTTACGATTGTCTTTTGCGCTAGCTCTGATTCTTGCCTTGGCGCTCGTCCGGGCAGCCGTAATTCAGTATATGGAATCGAGAGGACCTCTACAGACCTTTGGATTGGCGGAAAGCGCGGACCACCGCGGCAGCGTCCTGATGCTGCCCGTCCACTGCATAGTTGAGCCGTCGAATGTCGCTGGCGGAAAGTTTGCCGCCAAGGCCGGCCAGCGCCCCGCGTAGTGCCGGAAACTGCACCAGCGTAGATTCCTGAATGATAGGGACGGCGTCATACGGCGGAAAGTAGTGGCGATCATCATCCAGAGCAACCAAGCCGAGCGCGTCAATCAGTCCGTCCGTCGAATTGCCGGCGACCACGTCCACCTGATGATCCACCAGCGCGCGATAAATCAGGCCTAGATCCATCACCTTCGGAGATCCCGCGAAGTGCAAAT
>QHYM01000378.1 GCA_003223295.1 Acidobacteriota bacterium
CATTGTGTTCCTCTGAGACGGAAAGCGCGAAGGTGGGGGCTGGACCGAAAGAAGCGAAATGCGGATCACGGTTCAGTTTTAGATCGGGACGAAAATGGTCGCAGTCTTCGGCGGGTAGTGTTTGAAGTACAGCCTGATCGTTCCCTGAGTACCTGTGACACCCAAGCTCCTGCGTTTGAAAAAGTTTGATTGCTTGGTTCAGCTCAGTCGCATTTTCCGGCTGTTTGATCCAATAACATTGGGGAATGATTTTCGTTCGTCCAGCCGACGAGGTCTGGAGCAACCGATTGCGGCACACCACAGCTCGTGCAGCATCCAGGCTGAACGTAGAAGTCCTCAGTGGTCAATTTCGTTTGAGCGTTTTCGCTCATTTTGGTCACTTTGCCAACAACCAGTTGGATCTTAACATCGTAAGTCCGCTCATCGGACATTTTGGGGTACTCGCACGGCAGATGTCCGGTAACGCTATTGCCGCGGACCACCCCGGACTCGGGGCTGCCATAGATTTATTCGATGCTACACTGATTCGTAGCCGTGGATTGTCTAACGGTCCGAGTTTCTCCATGGGAATGCGTCTTCCAGTCATCCGCACGCTGACGATCATCATCTGTTTCTGGTTAGTTCCACAGGCCAAGCCCCATTATCTCGCTGCGCAGGTAATTCTGCCTGTTTCGGGGCGTGTCGTTGACGGCGTCACTGGAATGCCAATTCAAGGCATATCGCTGACACTGCAAATCAGCACGTACGAGGGTTTGTCGGTCCATACAGAAGTAAAGAACACTGCAACTATATAGGTGCGCATAAATAATTCGACATCGATTTTAAAAAAAGGGATGAAGCAGGCCTTCGATCTCTTGCGGATGCTGTCGCACATAGTCAAACCTGCGAAACAGAGCGTTGCAAAGATCCTGGGGGTGTTCAAAAAACCGATTGTGTGTGACATGCCTGCGCGTGTAGTTCCAGATTCTCTCCGTGGCATTCAGCTCCGGCCAGTAGGGCGGAAGCTGGAAGACTTCCACGTAGCGGCGATTCGCCCTGAACCACTCATACGTTTCCTGCTTTTTGTGATACGAAGCATTGTCTTGAATCAAATAGATCCGGTGGCGGCGGCGATAGAAGGCCGGCACCATCACTTGCTCCAAGAAGGCCAGATAGGTCTCCCATTGAAAGGAGTCTTGCAGATGTAGGTAGGTGAAACTGGCGTTGTCCAGACGGACGGCTCCGAAGATCTTTTGGGTATGGCGTTCCCCTCGCGTGGGAATCTGAGGCTGGCTTCCCCGTTTGGCCCAAGTGGCATGCAGGGTGGGTGTCTGCCGAAAGGAAGCCTCATCTTCGAAAACGATCACCGCGCCTTCGCTTTTGGCGTTTTTTTTAGATTGGGGTAAGTGTAGCGCACCCATTTGCGGTACTGCTTGAGATCGGCCTGAACCAGCCGGGTGGTGGGTCGCTGCATCGAGTAGCCCAATTGTTGCAGCAATTTGCGCACATGCCCAGAGTGATACGGTTGTCCGAACTCCTCTTCGATGACTTGGCGCACCAGCGGACTGGTCCAAATCCCGGTTACCAGACCGTAAGCGGCTGGCCCGCTATCGAGAATATCGCACAGCTTCTCTCGCTCTTCCGGGCTCAAACCGCGGGGCCGGCCGCTCCGATGTCCCTCCCATAAGCCTTTCTGGCCATACCGATTCCAGTGATCGATCCACAGCGGAACCGTACTGCGATGCACCTTCAGGTGGTGGGATATTTCTCCCGTCGTCTGGCCTTCCAGGCTCATCAGAATCCCCTGGATGCGGAGCACGACTCGTGGCTCTTTATCCTTCTGTGCTTGCCGTCGAAGTTCCAGCAGCTTGGAGATGGCGGTCCTCTTTCCTTTAGCGAATGTTGGGCGCATATTGCCCCATCCTCGCCCATTTTGCCGATTATGTCGAATTATTTATGCGCACCTATATAGTATCGCTGTGCCAGAACTGTGCCAGAATCCAACGTTTTCAATCGATTTGAGTTATCTTTGAGCGAAAGCAGATTCCCCGATTTGTTGGAAACGTTAGTAGTTATGAAAAGTGAATGGAGCTGTTGGAGTCGCGGGCTGTGCGCCCAAGGCAGGCGCGCTACCAGGCTGCGCTACGCCCCGACATGAAGTGCACTATTGATTCTAAAGCACTTTCCAACTGTGCTGCTACTCTCATCCCTAGGATTTTCGTCGACTGTACTAAAACTGTACCAAATACTTTCATTGGACCACCGCCGTACCAGAATCCAGCGCCATCTCGTTGGCCAGGCGGTTCATCTTCGCCAAAGCTTCTCGTTTCATCTGCAACTTCATTTGAGAATACTCTTTGAAGACCTTGGCATCATCCTGCCTCAGAAGCTGCGTGACTCATTCGTCTGCGACGCCGCCAGCGCTGAGCCGAGTTGCATAGGTTGAGCGCAGATCATAGATTCTGAAATAGGGAACTCCTGCGCGTTTCAATGTCTTCCGCCATGCGGTCTTTAGATTCTTCTGGTGACCCGACGGGTTTTTGTCGCTTGGGAACAAGTATGCTCCGGTTCCTGAGATGCGTATCTGGTTTTTGAAAGCCTCTACAGCCAGCGGCGTCAAAGGAATTTCGGCGACACCCTTCGGAGTCTTGGAGTCAGGTATCCACAGTGTTGCAAACAAGACAGCCCAACAGCGCAAGCATCGTGCGTTTCATGATTCGTGACATCGAACACCTCCTGTGTTCATTGGGTGGTGAAATTTGTCCCTGCCCTACTTCCCCGTGGCGGCCTCAGTAACTTGCTTTGTCACGACATGAGTCCCGGCGCGCAGTTCGTCGGTGCCCCGCGCCGCTACTTCGTCACCTTCGTGTAGACCGCCAAATACTTCGATGGACTTGTCATCCAGCTCGCCAGTTTGGACGTTTACCCACTCGGTGTTTCCCCCGCGAATGCGGATCACGAACGTAGCCTCTGTGGTTCTGGCAACCGCAGACGTTGGAACGAAGAGAGTAGGTTTGGTCCGCCGCACCGGCCAAAGGACTTCAGGAAACATCCCGGAACTCAAACGCCCGTCCGAATTGTTGACGTCTAGTTCGACCGGCATGGTCCGCGTTTTCACATCCACGGAATGAGCAACACGGGCAATCGTCCCCGCGAATTTCTGACCGGGGAAGGCAGGAACGCTGAACTCAACCTTGCTTCCGAC
>QHYM01000272.1 GCA_003223295.1 Acidobacteriota bacterium
CGCGTGCGAGGACAAAACCTATGCCTATGATTGCCCCCGCAGCTTCGCGATCTATCGTGGCCCGCTCGTCCAGGCGATTCTCCTGCTGAAGTTCGAGCAAATCGAGCTTTGGGCGTTTGGTTTGCAGAGCGACTGGCGGAGCTTGTACAGCGCGACGGAGATAAGCTCGCCGCCGATGTAGTCGTGCCCGTGCCGCTCCACCGGCAGCGCGAACGACAGCGCCGGTGCAACCAGGCGGCCCTGATTTCCAAGCCCCTTGCAAAGCGCTTGCGGTTGCCGCACAAAGCTGTGCTGCTGATGCGCACGCGCGCCCGTCCAGACAAGCGTATTCTCTGAGCCTCGAAGAGCGCTCGGAGTCAGTGCGTGGCGCTTTTGCCACACGCCCAGGCAGCCAAGTTGACAATCTTCGCGTCCTACTGGTACTGCTAGATGATGTATTGACGACCGGAGCGACCTTGGATGCCTGTGCGCGAGCATTACACGAGGCGGACGCCAGGTCCGTGGTTGGACTCACCGTGGCCCGAGCGGTAAGAAATCCACTCCCAAGCTCCGTGGAATGGTAGAATAGTCAGTGGCAGGCTCAATGGGACTAAACCGGCAAATGTCGGCCAATTCCCGGGGGGCTCATACCCCCGAAGCGGCTCGCGCGACTGCGCCTGGTTCTGAGGATCCCGCAGGCAGTAGACCCCACAACTCGATTTCCCGCCGGGCATCCTTGATGCAGGAACCCGTGCTCGTGCTGAATGCCACCTATGAACCAATCAACGTCACCGCCGTGCGCCGCGCGATGGTTTTAATGCTGAAGGGAGTGGCCCAGGCCGAGGAGTTGCACAATGCCGAGGTGCACTCTGCCGCTCATGCGCACCAGGTTCCCTCCGTGATTCGCCTGCTGGCCTACCGGCATATTCCCCAGCAGAGCCGAGCCCTTTCAAGGAAGAATATTTTGTTGCGCGACCGAAATACTTGCCAGTTTTGCGGGCGCGTGTTTCCCAGTTCTGAACTGACGCTGGATCACGTGTTGCCCAGGTCTCGCGGGGGCCGCTCTTCCTGGGAAAACCTGGTGGCCTGCTGCTACCACTGCAATAACACCAAGGGAGACCGCACCCCCGAAGAAGCCGGGTTGAAGCTAGCCCGCAAACCCCGGCCTTTCACACTACATACGTCCCGGCAGTTAATGCGGCTGATCGGGCACCGGGACGACCGCTGGCGTAAGTATTTGTTTTATTGAGATTTGACCTACTAAATCGATTTTTCGAAAAAAATTTTGCCCCCCGAGGAAACCTTTTTCGCTCCCGTACATCTAATATTTCAAAACCACTTCGAGGACACACCCCGGGAAGCGGTTAGGGCTTGCCCCTAACCGCTTCTCTCCTTTTACGGGGTAAATTCTTCCCCAAATGTTTTTTGGTTCTTATCCGCCCATTTCGGAAAACTGCCCTGGCCTCTTTCTTCCCTGGGGATTCAGGGAAAACCTGTAAGGCCGCGTAATCTTTAGAACGAATCGCGAAAGGATGAATGTGGAACCGACGAGGGCGCTATTGTCGCATCACCACGCGCGGGCCACGTCGCCAGCTTTCCGCGAGCCCCACGCGCACTACTTCGAGTTCCGGCGATAAATACTTCAAAAGGTCATCCGTCGACGGGTGGAAGCGCAATGCCGGTGCAACAAGATACACGAGCGGAGGAATCGCCTGCAGCTCGACGCCAGGAAAATAGCCAAAACGGGCGATCTCTCCACGGTCCATGTGCTTTCGCACGCGCAGCCAGTAATCCGCAGCTTGCAGCGGCAGATGGATGTGCTCGCTGGCTTTCAGTTCCAGGGTCGCCAACCGGCCTGAGCGCGTAACCGTTCGCAGATCGAGAATGCCGTGCTCGCTTCCGGAGCTCGCGAACACCTGCGAGTACACATATCGGGCGTCCCGCCCGGCATCCACACGCGTCACGTCTTCGCGCACTAAACTTTCCAGCCAGCGCTCCGGCTGCGCGCGATAAGAGCATGACGCGTGTCTTCGGCCAGCGGATGGCGGTGCAGCTCAAGTTCTTGGGAAGAATCAGGCGAAGCCCCGCTATCGAGGCTCCCGCGTTCGAATGCCGCGCGCGCCAGCCCGAGCAACGCAAACGCGAGGCTGTTGTCCATCGTGTCAGAAGATTCGCCGCTCGGCACGGCGAGAACCGCACGCTGCACCGAACCTCGTCGCAGCAGTCCCCGCGCGTAATTTCCAGCGAGTGAATGCTCCAGGTCTGCTGAAACCGTAAGCGATTCGACGGATTCGTCGGGAAACTGTTCCGCAAGGAGTTTGCGGAGTTGCTCGCGAAATTCCTCGCGCGACAATTGCCGCGCTCCGCGTTCGAACTCCCCGCGCGCCAGCCCGAGCAACGCAAACGCGAGGCTGTTGTCCATCGTGTCAGAAGATTCGCCGCTCGGCACGGCGAGAACCGCACGCTGCACCGAACCTCGTCGCAGCAGTCCCCGCGCGTAATTTCCAGCGAGTGAATGCTCCAGGTCTGCTGAAACCGTAAGCGATTCGACGGATTCGTCGGGAAACTGTTCCGCAAGGAGTTTGCGGAGTTGCTCGCGAAATTCCTCGCGCGACAATTGCCGCGCTCCGCGTTCGAACTCCCGCCGAACAAATTCCAGCCGTTCCAGCTTGGCGCGCCCAAAGCGCTCCACCGCCAGAACCAGCCGTTGCTCGGAGTGATCCGTGATTGCCAATACTCGCCGCGTCAGGTTGAATCGTTGCGACCAAAGATGCAGGAGCGGCTTTTCGCTGTCCCCTCGCACTTCCCACGATCACCCGGCAACAAATCAGGTGCGGCCGCCGTTCTCCTGCAGATCCACGAGGCCGGAGGCCAGGAATTCTTTCAGGCTGGCTTCAAGTTCCCCCGCGAACTTCACACGACTATTATAACTAATGGACGTATCGTATGAATACCTACCGATACGAATGGGTGCGCGGTGGTCTGGAAAGGCTATCGGCCAACGACTAGTCGCTGGACCAAGGGTTCTGGTAGAAGCGCAGACCGCATGCGCTTTTGTACCGCCGCGACATCATAAGGAACGCGCCAAAATTCCACCACGCTGTGCTCTAAATCGGCCATGGCAAAGGCGGCTCGGGGATCTCCGTCGCGGGGCTGCCCGATGGAACCCGGATTCAGTAAGTAACGTCGCCCCGGCTCGACGCGCAGTGCAGCAAAGGATTCCGCCGCACGCGGCCGAATTTGCAGCACTTCGAGGTGCGAATCTCGATACGAAAAGCCTCCCTGGTGATGCGTGTGGCCGAAAAAAGTGACTACGCCATTGGAATCGAGGAGTCCCTCAAGGGCTTGCTCCGGAGTGAAAACATATTCATCTTCGTCCTGAAGCGCTCCGTGAACGAGCACGATGCCGTCCGTCTCCAGCGGTCCCTTCGGCAAGCCTGAGAGCCATGCCATGTGTTCTGGCTTCAATTCCGCTCGTGTCCAATCCACCGCAGCTTTTGCCACTGGATTGAAATCTTCCGTAGCCATCAAACCGGTCACTGCCTTGTCGTGATTCCCTCGAATCGTCGTCGTGCCCAGCTCTTGCAGGCGTGCCGTGACGTAATTGGGATCGGGGCCGTAACCCACCACATCGCCCAGGCAGACGGACACGTCCCAATGGTCCTTCGCGACATCAAGCACGGCATCCAGCGCAGTTCCATTGGAGTGTAAGTCGCTAAGAATGAGAATCCGCATTCGTGGTCCCTGAAAAAAATACACTAGAGTATAGATGAACGAGCTAGCCAATGCATCAAGCGACGCGCGATGAGCGCGAGACGGATGGTCTCGCAAAAGGCCATCAGCAGGTCGACGTCTTTTAGGAATAATTTATCTTCTGCAAGCGCGGACGGATTTCGCTTTAGGGAAAACAAACATTTTCGGACGTAATTCTTGCGGCTACACGAAAGTTTTATCACCTTCCGGCGAAACATCCGTCGTAGCGATTTCGTCTATATAGGCGCAGCGGTTCATAGCGCTGTTCAAGGCGAGATTCAGAAAAAACCCCGCGGTGGCAGCCGCGGGGTCACGACACGCAGTTTTTCCGGCCGTTAGTCCAGGAAGAAGAGGTGTCTTCACGGGGGAGACTACCTGTCCTCCGTTTGCGTGTCAACTCCATCTTGTCTCCGGCAGCTTGCTATCGGCTGACTCGATCTTCTCCGAAAGGAATCTGACACGCATGAGAAACAATACATTTTTCCGCTCCATCGCCCTGCTCGCGGCCATTGCGCTGGCAGTACCCGTTTTTGCCAAACCCTTTTCCAGGACCATCAACCTCAACCAAGCCGCTAAGGTCGGTAAGGCCGACCTGCAGGCTGGCGAATACCGCCTGCTCATCGACGGCAACAAAGCTACCGTGCAGAAGGGTGGCAAGATTGTCGCTGAGACCGAGGGCCGCTGGGAAGACCGCAGCGCAAAGTCCAGCTACGACTCCTTGCTGATTAGCGAAAATGGCCAGGTAAAGGAAGTGCGTTTCTCCGGCCAGTCTCGTGTGTTCGTGCTCACCGAGTAGTCGGAACCGCTTCGCGAACCCTTCCTAAGGATGAGAGGGAGGTTGCTGCTTGTGGCAGCCTCCCTGCTTGTCCGTTCGATCTATCGATCGTCTTCCGCCCATCTTAGCGAATCAGCATGCAATCTCCATAACTGTAAAAACGGTAGCCGACATCAAGGGCATGTTTGTAGGCGGCGAGGACGTGTTCTCGCCCTGCAAACGCGCAGATCAGCGCAAGCAACGTGGACCGCGGCAAATGAAAATTTGTGAGCAGTTGGTTGACGATGTGGAATCGAAATCCTGGAGTGATGAACAATTGCGCCTCCGCTTTGCCAGGCAGCACAACTTCCGCAGAGCCAGCCTCGGCCGCGCGCTGCGCGGCATCTTCCAGCGCCCGCACCACGGTCGTCCCGATGGCCAAGAGGGGGCGCCCCGCAGCGTGCGCAGCATTGATGCAATCGGCCGTTTCGCGGGAAATCTCGTACCATTCGGAATGCATGACGTGGCCTTCCAGCGTTTCTCCGTGAACCGGCTGAAACGTCCCGAGCCCCACATCCAAGGTTAGCTCGCAGATCGCTACTCCGCGCTCACGTATCCGTTTCAATATTTCCTGGGAGAAGTGAAGGCCTGCGGTGGGAGCAGCAATCGCACCGGGCCGCTTGGCAAACACGGTTTGATAACGCTCGCGATCGGCTGTTTCGTCGGCGCGCTCGATGTACGGCGGCAGCGGTACGTGCCCCAGCCGCTCAAAATGTTCGTTCACTGCGCGCTGATCATGAGCGAGGAACCGCAGCGTGCGCAGCCCGAATTCCCCTCGCGCCGTGACTTCGGCTTCCAATTCTCCATCGCCAAAGAGAACCCGCTCTCCCAGGTGCATCTTTCGGCCAGGACGGACCAAGGTTTCCCACGTGTCGTCGCCGATAAGGCGTGTCAGCAGGACCTCAACCTTTCCGGTCAAGTGTTCGGCTCGCGTGGATCGCGAAGGGTTCTGCGAGTGAACACCGGCGCGTCGGCCAAAGAGCCGGGCGGGAATCACCCGCGCGTTGTTCAGAACGAGCAATTCATTGCCGTAGAGGAGATCCGGAAATTCTGCGAATCTCCGGTCCTCCAGCGCGCCCCGGGAGCGGTTCAAAAGGAGGAGGCGGGAAGCGTCGCGGCGGTCCAGAGGCCGCTGCGCGATTTGGTCCGGAGGCAAGTGGTAGTCGAGCTCTTCGAGGCGCATAAGCAGACGTAGTCTAGCGCATAGGAACTACAGTCAAATTTACTTTGCGTCGCCAACTGGTTCATTTTGGCAAACTAGCTTATGGGGGCAAGCTAGCTTACGAGTTGTTTCGCCCCCTTGATTCAGCCGCCAAGAATAGACCTCTGCTAGATTCAGAACAAGCTTTGAGGCTAATGAGGAAACTAGTCCATAATATTGATATATAAAGACTTAGCTTGTAGCATTGGAGATTCAATATTCACACTTGACAATTCGATGCTCATATTTTATCATGCACATGCAGTCATCTATGGAGGTGCTTACAACCATGAGAACAATAGCCCGATGGGAGCCCTTCCGCGGGGTCACCACTCTGCAGGGCCAGATCAATCGTCTGTTCAACGATGCCTTTGAGCGTACCGGCGAGGAATCAAACCTGAGCGCGTGGACGCCAGCCGTCGACATCTACGAGACCGAGCACGAACTCGTGGTGAAGGCGGATCTCCCCGATGTTGATCCCCAGGATCTGGACATTGGCGTGGAGAACAACATCCTCACTATTCGCGGTGAGCGCAAGTTCGAGAAAAAAGTGAACGAAGAGAACTACGTGCGCGTGGAGCGCTCGTATGGCTCCTTCGCTCGCAGCTTCACGCTTGCGAATACCGTGAATCCCGAGGCCATCAAGGCCGAGTATCAGAATGGCGTGCTGACGCTCAGTATTCCCAAGCGCGAGGAAGCGAAGCCGAAGCAGATCAAAGTAAATGTCGGTACTCCGGCCGTGGCCGCTGCGGCTGCCTCTGGCAGGTAAGCCCGGGCGTAGCGAAAAGGCTGCAAGGGAAGTGCGTACGCTGCAAGAATAGGGGCTGGCCAGCACGCCAGCCCCTTTTTGCACCACTGGCTTGAGGTTGAGGGCTTTATGTTGCGATTTGAAAAAATGACCGTGAAGGCGCAGGAGGCGGTCCAGGGCGCCCAGGAAGTTGCCGCGCGGTACGAGAACCAGCAGATTGAGCCGATTCACCTGCTGGCCGCGCTCGTGGCGCAGACCGACGGCGTGGTGCCTCCTTTGCTCGCTCGCCTAGGCATTCACACAGAAGCCCTGACTCAAGAAATTGACCGCGAAATCGCGCGTCTGCCCAAAGTACAAGGCTTTGCTCAGCAGCACATGGGCCGGGCGCTCAACGACGTGCTCGAGCAAGCATTCAAAGAAGCGGACAAGTTCAAGGACGAGTATGTCTCCACGGAACATCTTTTCCTCGCGATTGCCGGTCGCGACCGGGATCCCGCCGGCCAATTATTGAAGCGTCGAGGGGCTTCCCATGAAGCGATTCTGCAAGCGCTCGCCGGGGTTCGCGGCAATCAGCGCGTGACCTCCCAGAATCCCGAAGGCACTTACGCCGCCCTGGAAAAGTATGCGCGCGACCTGACCGAACTCGCCCGGCGGCAGAAACTCGATCCGGTCATCGGCCGCGACGAAGAAATTCGTCGCGTGATGCAAATCCTGGCGCGCCGCACAAAAAATAATCCGGTGCTGATTGGCGAACCCGGTGTCGGCAAGACCGCCATCGTCGAAGGCCTGGCCCAGCGCATCGTTTCCGGCGACGTGCCGGATGTGCTTAAAACAAAGCGCATTGTTGCTTTGGATCTCGCGGCGCTCGTGGCCGGAGCAAAATTCCGCGGCGAATTCGAGGATCGGCTGAAAGCCGTTCTCAAGGAAATCACCGAGGCCGAAGGACAGATCATCCTGTTCATCGACGAGCTCCACACCCTGGTGGGAGCCGGCGCGGCGGAAGGCGCAATGGACGCCTCCAGCATGCTCAAGCCGGCGCTGGCCCGTGGCGAACTGCGCGCGATCGGCGCCACTACGCTCAACGAATACAAAAAACACATAGAAAAAGATCCAGCCCTGGAACGCCGCTTCCAGCCGGTGCTCGTCTCCGAGCCCACCGTAGAAGACACCATTGCGATTCTGCGCGGCCTGAAGGAACGCTATGAAGTGCATCACGGCGTGCGCATCAAGGATGCAGCCATCATCGCTGCTGCTACTCTTTCGAAGCGCTATATCTCGGATCGTTTTCTCCCCGACAAGGCCATCGATCTGATCGATGAAAGCGCAGCCAGCCTGCGCATGCAGATTGATTCGCTGCCGGTGGAGATTGACGAAATCGAGCGCCGCATCCTACAACTCGAAATCGAGCGGCAGGCGCTGCTGAAGGAATCCGACGCCCACTCCAGGGAGCGGCGTGCGCAGATCGAGAAGGAGCTTGCCAAACTGAAGGAAGAATCGAGCGGGAAGAAAGCGCGCTGGCAAGCGGAAAAAGAAGCCATCGGGAAAATCCGCAACTTGAAGGAGCAAATCGAGCAGTTAAAAGCCGAAGAGCAGCGCTACGAACGCGCCGGGGAACTGGCGAAAGTGGCCGAGATCCGCTACGGGAAAATCGCCGCCGCAGAGCGCGAGCTTGAGCAAGCACAACAGCGATTTGCTTCGGTCCAAAAAGACGCGCCGATGCTGAAGGAAGAAGTCGACGAAGAGGACATCGCGAAGCTCGTCAGTAAATGGACAGGCATTCCCGCCGGGCGTTTGCTTGAAGGCGAAGCGCAAAAGCTCGTGCATATGGAAGAGCGCTTGCGGCAGCGTGTGGTCGGTCAGGATGATGCTCTTGCGCGTGTCGCCAATGCCGTGCGCCGCAGCCGCGCCGGCCTCTCGGACGGCAAGCGCCCCATTGGTTCGTTCATTTTTCTTGGACCAACCGGTGTGGGAAAGACGGAACTCGCGCGCGCCCTTGCGGAATTTCTCTTCGACGACGAGAAGCTGATGATCCGCATCGACATGAGCGAGTACCTAGAGAAGCACAGCGTCTCGCGGCTCATCGGCGCGCCTCCAGGCTATGTCGGGTACGAAGAGGGGGGACAGCTTACCGAACAGGTCCGCCGTCATTTGTATTCCGTCATCCTTTTTGACGAAATCGAGAAAGCGCATCCGGACGTGTTCAACGTCCTGCTGCAGATTCTCGAGGACGGCCGCCTCACCGACGGTAAAGGCCGCACCGTAGATTTCCGCAACACGGTTTTGGTCATGACCAGCAACGTCGGTTCGGGCGCCATTTCCGAATTGGCCGGCAAGGATCCCGAGCGCGCGCAAAAAGAGGCCATGGACGCCTTGCGCGCATCGTTCCGGCCAGAATTTATCAACCGCATCGACGAAATCGTGATCTTCAATCCCCTTGGAAAAGAGCAGTTGGCGAAAATCGTCGGCCTGCTCATGAAAAACGTGGAGAAGCTGCTCGCTGAACGCCAGATCACCCTGGAACTGAGGCCGGCTGCGCAAGAATTGCTCTTGCGCGAAGGCTACGACCCGGCTTACGGCGCGCGGCCGCTCCGGCGGACTATTCAGCGCCTCATTCAGGATCCGCTGGCGTTGCAGATTCTCGAAGGCACGGTGCTGCCAGGCGATCACGTGATCGTCGATCGTGATGGACAGAAGAATGCCATGCGTTTCGAGCGGAAGCCCGCGAAACAACCTGCTGCCGCGGCGCGTATCTAATAGAATGTAGGGAGACGGTCTGTAGTGCGCCTGCTGCTTCATTTTCAAGGAGCAGCAGGTTGTGCGCAAGGGCGCACGCGTAGAACAGAAGGAAGACTATGAGAGTTTTTCGAACCACATTTTTGCTGGTAGCTCTCACGCTCCTGCTCATGCTGATCGGGCAGGTTTTTGGTGGCCGCGGCGGCATGACCATTGCTCTTGGGTTCGCCGTGGTCATGAATGCTTTGGCCTACTTCTTTTCAGACAAGATCGCCCTGATGTCCAGCGGCGCGAAGCCGGTGACCCGCGAGCAGTTGCCACGCCTTTACGCGGTCATGGAGCGTCTGGCGGCGAAGTCCAACATACCGGTCCCGAAGCTCTATGTAGTGCCTGAAGCCGCGCCGAACGCTTTCGCGACGGGCAGGAACCCAAGGCATGCTTCCGTTGCCGTGACGGAAGGTTTACTGCAACTGATGAATGATGACGAACTCGAAGGGGTGATCGCCCACGAGCTGTCACATGTTCGTAATTACGACATCTTGATCAGCTCGATTGCCGCAACCATTGCTGGCGCCATCACCTGGCTTGCTCATTGGGGGCCTTGGCTGGGTGGCGGCGAGGATGACCGGGACCGAGGCGGCGCAGGAATTCTTGGGGTGCTATTGTTCTTCCTTGCCCCGCTGGCGGCTTTCCTGCTGCAGTTGGGGCTATCCCGTCAGCGAGAATACTCGGCGGATGCCACCGGCGCGCAGATGGTGGGAAACCCCTACGGACTGATCAGCGCCCTCGAAAAGCTAGGCGCCTACAACAAGCGCATTCCTACGACGGCCATTTCGCCGTCGACATCTTCGTTGTGTATTGTGAAGCCCATGTTTGGCGGTGGAACGCTTTCCGCGCTCTTCAGCACTCACCCGCCGTTGGTCGATAGGATCGCCGCCCTTCGCGAGATGACGATCGTTCCGCAGAGGTAGGGCTGCCGAATACGAAACGGTGCCCACTTTGCCCGATTAAGTGTAATCTTTTCAATATTGAACCATCACCCAGGGGGTACCATACCGATCGGAAGAATGAGTAAGTGTATTGTTTTCTATCACTTTCCAGGTCAAGTCCGATTTGCCTCTTTTTGGCGCCGCAAATGCACTGTCATCCTTGCTTAGTCCATCCCTTTGGGGGAAATGCAGGGGACGGGTAATGAGCTGTCGCGACACTATTCATTTGATTTGCTGGTACTTAGAGGGGCGGCTATCGCCGGTCGTGGAGACGGAGATCAAGCGCCACCTTGAAGGCTGCTCGGACTGCCGCTTGGTTCTTGAAGCTGCCGTGAACACGCTGGACTGCTACTTCGTCTCTGAGCGGGCGGATGCTACCTCTGACGCTTTCCGAGCGGCTTGATTATTCTTCTCCGTAAGCGCTTGAACTAGAGGACCTTAAGCTTCCTTGAACAGGTTGCATTCATTTCGAGATTTGTCAGCCACCTGCTGAGTTGCGCCTGTGTTGGGCAGTCGGGTCCCTTCTACCAACCAACGTAATCTTTACAGGTACTAGTACTCTTAGAATCTTATCCCTCACCCTCGTCTCTCTCTCCATTCGACTGATTCTCCATGCTTTAGCTAGTACTAGTAGTGGCCCGGCTTTTTGGTGCCACGGATGCTCGTTCCTTGTCCACCGGGCAAAGTAGCCCAAAGGAGAGTCGAACGTCTATGAGCGAATTTCAAGAGTTCTCGCACACGAATACGCCGGGGGC
Organism: Acidobacteriota bacterium; assembly: GCA_003223295.1. Taxonomy (GTDB): domain Bacteria; phylum Acidobacteriota; class Terriglobia; order Acidiferrales; family UBA7541; genus Acidiferrum. Next base: position 10,973 of record QHYM01000272.1, read on the forward strand.
GCCTCGCTGGGTAGGGTTGGCATTGGGCGTCTTGGGTGGCTTTTCCCTTATCGGATTGGGACTGGGCTGGAGCGCTCTCAATCAGGCCAAGAGCTTGGAGCAGACCACGGTGGCCTCCAAACAGGCCAGTGAGGCCCTCAGCCAGCGTCTCGCCAAGGAAGACGAAATCAATCAGCAACTGCAGAGCGACTTGAAGGTCATCGCGGACAAGCTCAACGTCACGCAGGGCGAACTGATTTCCGCGCGCAAGCTGACCAAGACTGCCACGCATGCCGTGGATCAAAAGGTAGAGAACCTGGCTACCTCCATGAAGGCGGAGCTAGCCACCAAGGCAAGCGCCGATGATGTGACCAAGTTGAACGGTGACGTCACCGGCGTGAAGGGCGACCTCGATGCCACCAAAAACAGCGTCCAGATGGCCCGCAGCGAGATGGGCACGCTGATTGCCCGCAACCACGACGAAATCGATCAGCTTCGCCGCGTTGGCCAGCGCGACTACTTTGAATTTACCGTGCAGCGCAAGGGCGGCGCCACCAAAGTGGGTGCTATTCAGCTCGTGCTGAAGGACACCAACACCAGGAAGAACCAGTACACGCTGAACGTCCTTGCTGACGACAACAGCTTCGAGAAAAAGAATCGCTCGGTCAACGAGCCCATCTTCTTCTACGCGGGCGGCACCCGCTCCGCACTGGAACTTGTGGTCAACAAGGTCACCAAGTCCAGTGCGACCGGCTATTTGAGCACGCCGAAGGGCGCGTCGACGACAGCCTCGGCTAGCAGCGCGACTTCCGGCCAGTAAGCCG
>QHYM01000273.1 GCA_003223295.1 Acidobacteriota bacterium
TATCGCGGCTCGCTAAGAGGTTCCGGGAAGCGGCAGGAGTTGATGACGCCCGGCGCGGTTCTGCTGGGCAATGCGGGACAATGTTTCGAATGCGGGCATGAACACGGATTGGGAGACCGCTGCCTTTCGTTTCGCTACACTCCGGAGTACTTCGAGCGCATTGCGGCGGATGCCGGAGTTTCCCGCGGCCAACGAGATTTTGGATTGTTGCGGTTGCCGCTGATACGTCCGTTGTCGCCGATGATTGCGAGAGCCTGCGCTGGGCTGGCTCAGCGTACAGACACATCCTGGGAAGAACTCGGCGTGCAACTCGCCTCAGAAGCCCTGGGACTTGCGAATGCGCCATTGGCCGGTACTAGCAACGCTCTTCCGAGCGCCGTTGCGCGAGTGACGCGAGCTGTAAGGATGATCGAGCGGCAAGCCGATGGCGAGCTTGCTCTGGGAAGCCTTGCGCGGGAGGCGGGACTAAGCCCCTACCACTTCTTGCGCACTTTCCAGCAGTTGACAGGTGTGACACCGCACCAATACCTGCGCCGATTGCGGCTTCGCAAGGCAGCGGTGCGATTGGCATCGGGACGGGAAAAAGTTTTGCACATCGCGCTGGATTGCGGATTCGGCGATCTGTCGAATTTCAATCGCGCCTTCCGGGCGGAGTTTGGAGTCAGTCCGCGAACTTGGAAGGCTTCCTCCCAGCAAAATCCCTAAGAAGCTTTGGCTTCCGCGTAGGCGGAAAACTCTTCGTAGGTGCCCTTGAAGTCCTCGATTTTCCCGCTGTGACAATGCCAGATGCGCGTGGCGACTTCGTCGATCACGTCGTGGTCGTGCGTGACGAGCAACACCGTGCCGTCGTAGCGTTGCAGCGCGATGTTGAGCGCGTTGATGGATTCGAGATCGAGATGGTTCGTGGGCTCGTCAAGCACCAGGAAATTCGGTTTCTGCAGCATCAGGCGGCAGAAAATCAGGCGCGCGGATTCGCCGCCGGAGAGGGCCGCCGTGGGTTTCATGGCGTCTTCGCCGCTGAAAAGCATCTGCCCCATCAAGCCGCGAAGCTCCTGCTGCGAGGCGCTGGGATCAAATTGCCAGAGCCATTCGAGAGCGGTCATGCCCTTGGTGATGGACTCGCCGTGATCCTGGGCGAAATAGCCGACGGCCACTTCGTGTCCCCAGCGGACTTCGCCGCCGTTGATTGGAAACTCTTTCTCGGCGTCTTCGATGAAGCCCGGCGCATTGCGCACCAGCGATTTGAGCAAAGTGGTTTTGCCGGCTCCGTTGCGGCCCATCAGCGCAATTTTTTCACCGCGCACGACGCTCGCGGAGAACCGCGGAATCACTTTCAATTCGTCGTAGGCTTTCTCGATGCTGCGAATCTCCAGCGGATGGCGACCCGAGTTGCGCTTCATATCGAACTTAATGTACGGCCGCTGGATGTTGCTCTTTGCCAGCTCGGAGGTCTGCAGGCGCTCGACTTCTTTCTTACGCGAAGTGGCCTGTGCCGAGCGCGTGCCGGCGGAGAAGCGCGCGATGAATTCTTGCAACTGGGCGATTTTCTTTTCGCGATTGGCATTCTCGGCTTCGATGCGCGCGCGAACCTGCGTTTTGGCCACAACCATGTCGTCGTAGCCGCCGTTGTACATGATGATGGTTTCGTAGTCGATGTCTGCGGTGTGCGTGCACACGCTGTTGAGAAAGTGGCGGTCGTGCGAGATGACGATGAGCACGCCCTCGTATTCGCAAAGATAGCGTTGCAGCCAGTGAACGGAATCGAGATCGAGGTTGTTGGTGGGCTCGTCCAGGAGCAGCGCGGTGGGATTGCCGAAAAGCGCCTGGGCCAGCAGCACGCGCACTTTTTGCCCGCCTTGTAATTCGCTCATCTTGCGCTCGTGCAGCGTGGATTCGACGCCGAGGCCATCGAGGAGCATGCCGGCATCGGATTCCGCGGTGTAGCCGCCTTCTTCGCCAACGACGCCTTCAAGCTCGCCAAGACGCATCCCGTCACCGTCGGTGAGTTCGTCGTGCGGTTTGGCGTAGAGTGCGTCGCGTTCGACCAGCGCTTTCCAAAGAGTGGAATTGCCCATGATGACCGTGTCGATGACGCGATACTCGTCGAACGCAAACTGGTCCTGGCGCAGGACGCCCATCCTTTTCGGGCGCGTGACCGAGCCATGGGTAGAGTCGAGCTCGCCCGTCAATATCTTCATAAACGTGGACTTCCCGGCGCCATTAGGCCCGGTGACGGCGTAGCGGCGGCCCGCCATGAACGTACAGGTCACGTTCTCGAAAAGAACGCGCGGGCCGAAGCGCATAGTGACGTTGTTGACCGTGAGCATAACCTTCCAAGTATAGCGTGAATTTATTTTTTCTGTCGGAGGGACCGGCACCTTGTTCGATCGCTAAAGATGGAGCACCGCGCCAGAGATTTGGCAGAGGACGCACAGTTTGCGACTGCTTGCCGACGCTCACTTAACCAGCAATCGGGCTAAACCCTTCGCCCGACTCAGGGTAAGCCGAAGGTGAAAAGCGCGGAGCCCGCGGCGATGGCCACGTATTGCTTGCCATCAATCGCATAAGTCATGGGCGACGCATACACAGACGCGCCGCACTGGAAGTGCCACAGAATTTTCCCAGTGGCGGCGTCGAGCGCCATGAAATTGCCTTCGGCATCGCCGGTAAACACAAGTCCACCCGCAGTCGAGAGCACCCCGGACCACGAGGGCGACAGATGCTTCAGCTCCCACTTGATTTGGCTCGTGGCGGGATCGATGGCGCGGACGGCGCCCCAAAACGGCTGGGTATCGTCGTTGGGAAAGTACGCGCTGCCGTAAAAAGCGTGGCCCGCTTCGTAAGGCTGCGGCGCCGTGCTGAAGATATCGCACTGCTCGCGCGCTGAAACGTAAAAAAGTTTTGTTTGCGGATCGTACGTGGGCGAAAACCAGTTGGTAGCTCCAAGCGCGCCCGGGCACACGGGTATGCCCGTCAGCGTGGGCGATGCTTCCTTGCGTTCGATGGGAACTCCGCTCGCGTCTTTCGCGTTGCTCCAAGTGACCTTGCCGTAAGGCGTAGCGGAAACCAGTTTTCCGCTGGTGCGATCAATCACGTAGAAAAAACCGTTGCGGTTGGCTTGTACGATAAGATGGCGGTCGCCGTCGTCAACCAGCACGGGAACTTGCGTGGCGTCGTAATCGTGCTCGTCGTGCTTGGTGAATTGAAAATGCCATTTCAGCTTCCCAGTGTCCGGATCAAGCGCAAGCAAGGAATTGCTGTAGAGATTGTCGCCCGCGCGGCCTTCTCCGCGATTCGAAGGCGAAGGATTGCCGGTGGTCCAGAAAGTAGTGTTCGTGGCGGGATCGTACGTTCCGGTGATCCACGCGGGCGCGCCGCCAATTTTCCATGAATCGCCTTCCCATGTTTCATGGCCCGGCTCGCCAGGGCCCGGAATGGTGTAGAAACGCCACTTCCGCGCGCCAGTCGCCGCGTCGTACGCGTCAATGAATCCGCGAATCCCGTATTCGCCGCCGGACACGCCAATCAGCACGAGATCTTTGATCACCAGCGGCGCGAGCGTAATGCTGTAGCCCTTACTGTGGTCCGCGGCGCCGACGTCCCATACGACGTTGCCGGTTTTGATGTCGAGCGCGATCACGTTCGCGTCGAGCGTGCCAAGAAAAACCCGGTCGCCGAGAATGGCGAATCCGCGGTTCACGCGGCCGCAGCATGGACGAATGTCGGGCGGCAGGGCGCGCTGATACTGCCAGATGGGGCGGCCGGAGCGCGCATCGAGCGCGAAAGCACGATCGTCAGCGCCAGTGGCATAGAGCACGCCGTCAACAACGAGAGGAGTTGTTTCGAATTTTCCACCAGCCATGGTTTGGTAAGCCCACTTGGGCACGAGGGAAGAAGCGTTTGATGTTTTGATTTGCTCGAGAGTGCTGTAGCGCCGGCCGGCATAGTCGCCCGAATACATCAGCCAGTTCTGCGGTTCCTTGGCGGAATCAAGAAGCCGCTGTGGCGTGACTTGCGCCGACGCGACTGAGGCCAAACCGCTGAACACCATGCCGAGCGTCAAAATAGGTATCGTCGTTAAGTAGATGGTCATTCCGAGGCCGCGCTTTTTGCGGCCGAGGAATCTGCTTTTCGTTCGCAATTCAACCAACACACTTTTCATTGGGCACCTACCGATTGCAAGTAAGCAATGAGATCCTGCAGATCCTTGTCGCTCAGAGTTTTTTGATCGTAAGCAGACATGGCGGATTCACGGCGCTTTTCGAACGAACGCAATTTGTCTTTCTCGAAAAGGTGGAGCTGTTCGTGCGTGTCGAGCATTTGCACGGTGAACTGATCTTCGTTGAGAATGACGCCGCTAAGTTTCGTTCCCTCCGCCGTCACCACGGATACGGACTCGTATTCCTTCGGAAATTCCTTCATGGCTTCGAAGATGCCTTGCGCGAGGCGGCGGCTGGGATTGCGCAGCGATTCGGCAAGATATTCGGTGGAACGAGACGCTCCGACGGTAGTGAGGTCGGGGCCGAGACGGCCTCCTTTCCCTTGGATCATGTGGCAGGTGGAGCAGCCCGCCCCACCATTGAAAAGTTCTTTTCCGTGCTCGGCATTTCCCGCCGGCTGCGCGGGAGCCATTACTTGCGCGCTGCGAAGATACGTGACCACTTGCCAGATTTCTTCGTCGCTCATCCCCACGCCAATTCCCCCGTTCGTGGCCGCAGGCATGGCAGTGCCGGAGATGCCGTCGTGGATGTTGTGAAAAATCTCCGCGTCGGAATTGCCGTGGCGCTTTTGCGCTTTCGTTAAATCCGGTCCCCGTCCGCCACCGCGCGCGCCGAGGCCGTGGCAAAAGGCGCAGTTCAAGCGGAATTGATATTCGCCGAGTTTGGCGGCCTTCGCATCACCGGCAAACGGGTTCTTCTCCTGCGCCTCGATGGAGCCTGTTGATACAAAGAAAAGAAGCGTCGCCGTGGAACTGAGCATCACGAGAGCGCGCTTGCAAACGGATCGGGTGAAACCATTGAAACCGCGGCAATTCCATGGGGGCATAGAATTTCCAACTCCTTGGACCAGAGATGCCGGTTGCGACGGCAACCGCGTTTCGCTACTGCGATAAATTCGCGGACTGCGGAAACTATACCACTCGGACTCCGCAAGAAAAGGGCAGAACTGCCCGCGTCTTTCGACTATTGCAGAGGCGAAACGAAGTTCCCGTTCACCGCGCGGAATCCCGGGTCGCGCTTGGGGTCAAATCGCAGGCTGGCACGGTCCAGAATTTTGCCATTGAGGATCACGGTTTCGACTTGGCGCGTGTCGTTGATGCGCTCGGCAGGATTGCCCGCAACGATCAAAACATTGGCGGCGCGCCCGGTCTGCAGGCTGCCCCATTCTTCCTCGGCATGCATAACGCGCGCGGCGTTGGAGGTGGCGGTACGAATGGCTTGCAACGGAGTCATCCCGGCAGCAACCAGAAGCTCCAATTCATGGTGAATGGCTTCCCCCTGAAACACGCCCGGGTAAGGAGCGTCGGTTCCGGCCGCCAGCAGGACGCCAGCGTCCAACAATTTCTTGACGTTGCGCTTCATTTCATCGAAGCCTGCGGCAGATTTTTGCACGTCGCTTTTCTCGGCGTCACTCAGGTTCCGCGTCGCTTCGGCGCGTAGCTCAGTCAGGAACCAAGGTGGAGTTGTGTCGGCAATCAAAGGTTCATCAAGAAATTTCACGTCGGCGAGCCTGCGGCGCGCGGAATACTCTTCGACAGTGAGGGTGGTGATGACGAAGAGCCCACGGTCGTGTATGAGCTGAATGTCATCGGCAGCCATCTTGCGCGTCGGCGCGTGGGCAAAGCCGTCGATCCCGGTCTGCACCAGGTCTGGAGAGCCATTCCGCTCCCATTGGTCGATAACAACCCGGATTTTTTCCTTGTGCGCCTCAGTCACCAAGCGGCGCAGCATGCGATCTGAAAGATTGGCGTACCCTTTGATGAGATCAACGGCGGCTTGTTTGTCGCGCTGCACGAATTCTGGAATCTGTGCTCTGGACGACAGCGCGTAAGCCAAATCAGGCCAAGCGGGATCGGCGGCATCAATCATTGCGCCGGTGCAGTAGATGCGTGGGCTCAGCAAGTGCCCGCTGGCGGCCTCCTGACGCAATTGCAGGATCCAAGGCTGGTAGTCGCCGGTATCCATCACCGTGGTGACTCCGGAATAGAGCATGGCGTTGAGGTAGCGTTGATAGCCAAGCAAATCCACGCTGATGCCGTCCCAGCCGCCTTGCAGATGGACGTGCATGTCCGCGAGCCCAGGCATCACGGTCTTCCCTTTTCCGTCGATGATCTGAGAGCCTTGCGGAACCTTGGCGGCATTAGCTGGACCCGCGTATTCGACTTTGTTGCCTTGGAGAATCACGACTGAGTCTTCGACGGGCGGTCCCCCGAGACCATCAATCAACCTGGCATGCAGAATGGCGATCGATTTTTCTTGCGCTGCAAGACATGGCAATGGACACAAAACTACAAGGGCCACCGCAAATTGCAGGCTCTTCCGCTGGCGCATGGCTTCTCCTTCTGCATTTGAAATGAATCAGAGCGAGGTAGCGGGTCAGTTTGAATCTTCTAATCGTGCCAATAGGGGGCAAGATTCAAACCGACCAGCTACCCAAAAGCGACCCGGATTGTGCAACCGCGGGCATCATCATATACAATCGCGCCAGCATTGCTTCAAGGGAGCACATGACCCGAGCGCCCTCCAAGCCGCGCATTGTGATTGGTTCCGATCACGCGGGATTTTCTGTCAAAGAAATCATTCGAAAACATTTGGAGAGTACGGGCTACGTAGTCTGCGACCTGGGAACTTCATCGGAAGAATCCGTGGACTATCCGGACTACGGCAAAGCTGTGGGAGAACAAGTGGTTTCGAAGCAGGCAGATCTAGGAATCGCCGTTTGCGGCACGGGGATTGGAATTTCCATTGCGGCTAACAAAGTGCCGGGAATCCGCGCCGCGCTGGCGCATGACGTGAATACCGCGCGGCTTGCCCGGGAGCACAACGATGCCAACGTTCTTGCGCTCGGCGGCCGCATCGTTACAGGCGAAGCGGCGATTGAAATGGTTCAGGTTTTCCTGGCTACGACCTATCTTGGCGGACGGCACCAGCGCCGCCTCGACAAAATCGTAGGGATAGAAAAGGAAGAACGAGCCGCAGCGGCCCGACGCACAAGTTAATGTAGTGGATCAGTTTCTTAGTTTCGACCATCCTTCAAATCGATTCGCCACGCATCAATTGCGCTAATGGGTTTTAAGTCTTTCCTCCTGTGCTCGTTCAACAACTCACATTCAATGATGGAACGTAGTGATTGCGATGTCGATGAAGTAGAGAGTTGGCGTTCCAAGTTCAGTAACGAAGCCCTAGTGATAACGCGGACTTATCAACGCTTGAGCAGCGCTGGATGAAAACCAGTAGCCATTACAGTGGCCAGAAATGACAAGTCCTCAGTGACGCAGCCCGGATTGGCATTCCGAGACCCCATCCGATAAAATTCTTGTTCCGCCTACATAGCGCCCCGCACCGAATCGAGGACACGGAATGACACAGACGACAGACGCCAATGACCGCATGAACCGCCAGCTCGATTCCGTCGATCCGCATATTGCGGATCTCCTGCGCGAGGAGGCGCGGCGCCAGGCCACTGGGCTGGAGCTGATTCCCTCGGAGAACCTCGTCTCCGAAGCGGTGCTCGAAGCGATGGGTTCGATTTTCACCAACAAATACGCCGAGGGCTATCCGGGCCGGCGTTATTACGGCGGCTGCGAATTTGCCGACAAGGTGGAGCAACTCGCGATTGACCGCGCGAAAGAACTTTTCGGGGCGGAACATGCCAACGTGCAAGCACATTCCGGAACGTCCGCGAACGTAGCGGTATATATGTCCATGCTTCAACCGAGCGACACTGTTCTGGGAATGAATTTGTCGCACGGCGGCCACTTGACCCACGGTCACCCGCTGAATTTTTCCGGCCGGATGTACAAGTTCGTGGCCTACGGCGTAAAGAAGGAAGACGAGCGCATCGATTACGATGAAATTGAAAAGCTGGCGCACGAGCATAAACCGAAAATGATTGTTGCGGGGGCGAGCGCCTATCCGCGGATCATCGATTTCGAACGCATCGGAAAAACTGCCAAGGCGGTGGGCGCGATTTTCTTTGTGGACATGGCGCACATTGCGGGCCTGGTAGCCGCGGGCGTGCATCCGAGCCCGATTCCACATGCGGAGATTGTCTCGACGACCACGCACAAGACCCTGCGCGGGCCGCGAGGCGGAATGGTCCTTTGCAAAGCGGCGTTCGCCAAGGAATTGGACAAGCTGACGTTCCCCGGAACGCAGGGCGGCCCGCTGGTGCACACGATTGCGGCAAAGGCGGTTTGCCTCAAAGAAGCGATGGAGCCTTCCTTCAAGGAATATCAAAAGCAAGTGGTGGCGAATACCAAAGCGCTGGCGGCGGCAGTGGCCAAGCGGGGATTCCGCATCGTCAGCGGAGGCACGGACAATCACCTGTTCCTGATCGAAGTGCATTCGCGCGGGATTACCGGTTCGGACGCGGAAAAGGCTCTGGACCGCGCCGGAATCACCGTGAACAAGAATTCGATTCCTTTTGACCCGCTGCCGCCGATGAAGGCCGGGGGCATCCGGCTGGGTAGCCCATCCATCACTACGCGCGGCATGCGCGAACGGGAGATGCAGCAAATCGGCGGCTGGATCGCCGACATCCTGACAAGCCTGGGGAACGCAGAAGTCGAGCAGCACGTCCGCAAACAAGTGGCCGACCTTGCCGCAAAGTTTCCGGTGTATGAAGCCCGCATGCGGGGCGGCAAAGCGCATTCCGAACACGCCTAGGGCGCCAGCAGCAGTTCCTTTCTCCACATGAACATCTTCAAAGCAACCGCCGATTTCGAGCAGTGGCTGGCGAAACGGCTTCCCATCGTGCGGCAAGACATCGCCCTTAAGCACCAGCACATGGCCGAGGCGGCGTTTCCCTTCTTCCGCGCGACGTTTTACCGCTGGATCCAGCTATGGCCGGAGATTTGTCCCGATTTAGCGAAAGCGCCTGCGGTCCTCGCCGTCGGAGACCTCCACATCGAGAATTTCGGCACCTGGCGCGATGAAGAAGGCCGCCTTATCTGGGGCGTAAATGACCTGGACGAAGCCTGGCCCGTGGCATACACGCTGGATCTGGCACGGCTGACGACCAGCGCCTATTTGGCGATTTCCTCCGAGCATCTCAGCCTCACGCGGCGCGAGGTGGCCGAGGCAGTGGAAGAGGGCTACCGAGACGCGCTGGCCGCAGGCGGCAAAGCCTTCGTCCTGGCGGAGCACCACCAATGGTTGCGCCTGCTTGCGTTGAGTAAGCTGCGGGATCCCGTACGCTTCTGGGCAAAGATGCAGCAATGCCCGCCCTACACATCCAAGCCGCCGGAAGAAGCACGGAAGCTCATTGAGAAGTGGCTTCCCGAACCCTGCCGCACCTATCAATTAAAGCGGCGGATTGCCGGGCTCGGAAGCCTGGGGCATCCTCGAATCCTTGCGTTGTCGTCCTGGCAAGGCGCGTTCATTGCTCGGGAGGCTAAGGGGATTCGCACCTCGGCCTATGCCTGGCTCAAGAACAGCGTCGCGGAAGAAGGGTATGGCGCAAAACTGGTGAATTCCGCCATCCGCGTCAAAGATCCCTGCGTACATTTCCATGGTCATTGGCTGGTGAGGCGGATGGCGCCCGATTGTTCGCGCATCGAGCTTTCCTCTCTGCCCAAAGAAAGAGACGAGTTACGGCTGCTTTACGACATGGGCTGGGAGACGGCAAACATGCATTTTGGAAGCCCAAAGGCCATCTCGAAGATAAGGCGCGATTTGGCATCACGCCGAGGGCGCTGGCTCCACAAAGCGGCCAAAGTCATGTACAAGGCCACGCTGGCTGACTGGCAAAAATGGCGGCGCGGCTCGAAATACCACGCGAAATAGCGGAAATATTCGCCTCCAATTTCTAGTCTAGGTATCGAGAATCGCCACATTAAGAGACAGGTCATGAAGATTGGACTGTTCGCCATCAATTACGGCACGTGTGGGGATCCCGCTTCCGCGGTCCGCGTCGCGCAGGCTGCCGAGGCCGCCGGCTTCGAGTCGATCTGGAGCGGCGAACACATCGTTCTACCCGACCCGATGCTTTCTTCTTTTCCGCTCGCTCCTGACACGCCAATGCTGGACACCACGGTGGCATTGACGTGGATCGCAGCCCACACAAAACGCGTGCGCATTGCGAGCGGCATTATTGTCCTACCGCTACGCAACCCTTTGCTTCTCGCTAAAGAGTTGGCCAGCGTGGACGTTGTTTCCGGAGGCCGCCTCATTATCGGGGTAGGCGCCGGTTGGCTGGAAGCCGAATTCAAGGCTCTGGGAGTCCCCCTGGAAGGCCGTGGGGAAAAGATGGACGATGCCCTGCACGCTATACGAGCGCTTTGGACCATGGAACACCCAGAGCACCACGGTCCTTCCGCCTCTTTCAGCCACGTCGCCTCATACCCGCGCCCGATCCAGCGCCCCACGCCGCCGATTGTGATCGGCGGTGAGAGTTTTGCAGCGTTCCGACGCGCCATCACCTTGGGCAATGGCTGGTATGGTTTCGGGCTCAACGTGGAGCAAACAAAGCAGCACATCGAGGGTCTCAGAAAGGCAGCGGAGCAGCATGGTCGTCCACGCGAGCTGGGGAAACTGGAAATCACGGTGACACCTGTCGGCCGCTTTGACCAGCGCAGCGTCGAAGCCTACGCAGCTGCTGGTGTTCACCGGCTCGTCGTGCTGCCGAATCACGAAGCGACTCACGCTCAGCGCCACAATCCTGCTCTTCTTGACGACATCCTCCGCAATATCGAAACCGTCAGCCAGATCGTCGCGGGAGCCGCGGGTTAGGGCTGCGTTTGGAGTGTCCCTCACAAAAGTACGCCTGGTCTAGAACCAATGACCCACGAAGTACCACCTGTCCTCGCCGCGCTCCTTACAACGCCGGTTCCGCTGCACCAAGACTGTCCTCCCGTTCAGTAGACTTTGCGTAAAGAGACGTGTAGGTTCAAAAATGACTGGGATGGGAACCTTTCTCGCAACCGTCGTGCTGGCCGTTCCGCTGATAGCGTGGATTCGCGGGACGCTCCTCCTTAGCACTTCACAATTCAGGTTGGCGCGCATACCCTCCGCGCCGCGCGGGAACAGCCCTTATCCCTGGAATTCCAATTCTCCGATAACCCCACATGCGGCGCGCTGTAGACCTGGACAAGAACAATCCCTATTACATGTCCTACTTGGGCGTAGTCCTGGCGCGTTCAGAAGGAAAATGGGGCGAAGCGGAGAGGCTCTGTGACTCCGCCGTTCGCATGAAGAGAAATCAAGCGCAACTCTATTTGAATTTGGCGGAAGTTTACGCGGCAGCCGGAAGACGCGAGGACGCGCGAGAAGCCCTGGAATCCGGTTTGAAATTTGCGCGCCGCGACGTGCGGCTAACCATCGCCATGAACAAACTTACCCAACGGCGGTCGCCGGTTTTTAGCTTCTTATCGCGCAGGCACCCTTTGAACAGGCAGCTCGGAATGCTGAGGCACCGCACGATGCGGCTTTTCGGGCAAGCCTCTTAAAGAGTTCTCTCCACCCCCAAACGCGAGAACGGGCGTCCTTATTACCAAGGACGCCTGTTCTTGTTTTTGTCCGCGGCTTATTTAATCTTTTCGTCCGTGCCTAATTTAACCTTACGTGCCTAGTCAAATCTTTGGACGCCGATGCGTTCTTGAATTTGGACGCCGGCGCGAGCGCCGCATGGTCGCCTTCTCAAAAAGGCGTGCTGCTTCCGAAATTGTAAGAATGCTGAATGCCCATCTCCATCAGGATCTTGATCCCGATGCCAAACATACCGGTGGGCAGGACGTCCCGGCGCACAACCTCCGCCAGGTACTCCCGATTCAGGGAGGCTGGATCGTTCGAGTAGGGCATGGTAACGAAAAGCCGCAAACCGACTTCGTAGCCGGGCTCGCTGGACTGAAAATAGACGCCCGACCGGGAGACGCTCACCGAACCCCGCAAATCCTCGAAATGCGTTTTTTTCGGATCGGAGGGCCGGATGCGCATGAGCTGCGTGATGCGGCAGCGGCGGTTGCCGCGGCGCTCGGCTTGCGTGCCAGCGTGTTTGAGTGCTGCTGCTTCGGTTGAGGGTTTCTTGGTCATCAATAGTTCAAGTATTGGGTCATGCTGGGTCGCCATGGGGAACCGACTCTCCGGACAAATCCTGCTGCCTATCCAGAAATAGTCTATTTCAGCGGCGACCAAAAAACCTATAGGGAAAGCGTACCCGTAAGGGAGTTGGATGTCACAAGAGAATAGTAGTACGGAGGTACTACAAAAGGAAGCGGAGTTCTGAGGAAAAAGTGAGGACGAAATTGGGAAAGCAGCAGAAAGCAGGGGCAAATAGTCCCAAATTGGAGGCGGCGGGTAAAGGCTGGTGTTGGATCAACTCACGCCTGGGGATGACTTCCCTCTACCATTGTGCGATTCTTTGTCCTCACGAAGTCAAAGACGAGGAGCCGACGTTAAGGTCGGCCTCTACAAAATCACAAAATTACAAGGACAGAAGAGGAGGGGTCTGTCCGACAGGAGCCGGACCGCAAAGAACGCGAAAGACCCGCCACTACAACAGGCCGGAGGAGAGTCAAGATGCTGAAGAAGTTCAAAGACTTGACGGAAAAAGAGATTCTGGCGATTGCCATTGGCGCGGAAGAGGACGACGGGCGCATTTACGGGGATTTTGCCGATGCCCTGCGGGAGGAGTATCCC
>QHYM01000379.1 GCA_003223295.1 Acidobacteriota bacterium
TCCACCTTTCCACTACCAATGGGGTAAGGAACACCCCAAAAAAATAGAGAGCCTGCCCCAATCCCTGGGTCATAGGAGTGGAAGCCCAACGGGCTCCCATTGGGAGTGGCAGGAGTCACCCCCCAAGCTGTCCAATCATATGAACCCGATGGCCCCGCGGTGCTGCTCGTTGTCGAGCCCAACGAAGATGCCGTCCATGAAGCGCATATCGGTGTGGAGTCGTAGATGGCGCTGGCTCCCGTGTTAAGGCCGTGCCAATGCCGGAGAGATTCAGATCGGCTTGACCGATCATTCCGCTGAAATCTGTGATGATCGACGGGTCGAAACCCGCATTACGAAAATGGGGATCCGTGGACGGAGCGCCCTCGACCGGGCCGGGAAAGAAAAAGTGTCCACCGCGTGGTGTAGTGATGTGCGGGATGGGTCGTGGAACGGCTTTGCACTTGTTGTGCACCCCTTCATCATCGTCATCCGCTAGCGCTGGCAACCGCAATCCGGAACCGAGCAGGAATCCAGCTCCGGCGGCGGTGCCGGCTGCCCCGCGAATCAGATTGCGCCGGGTTAGCCATTTCTGCTGAAATTTTTTCCATGAATTAGATACCTGTTCGTCCATATTGTTCTCCTTCAACTCGCCAGCGCACACAAAGGAATGTACTCAGTGGCAAGTGATGGCCCGGGGTCCCGAAAATTCCTGTCGAGAAACCATGAGAAAAGAACACGAGAAAAAAGGGAGAGTGCTCTGCGCCCGTCAGTTCACCCTTGTCAAGAATAAAATTAAGTAATGAGCGTACTCACGTGTAGCGCCTGCCCCCTCGGTGTTTTGTACGATTGCAACTTGACACACTTGCTTGACAGCTATAAAACATGCTTTAACGCTTGACAATCGAAAAATGCTGCTGTATAGCTATCGCCCAATCAGCCCAGTTCCACTGCCCTGCGGTGCAAGTTTCCAGTCGAGAGATTTAATCGAGCGGAGTAGTCGCCGTACAGCCGGCGGCTTCGGCTCGGAGGATTCAACATGAGAACGATACGTTTCTTGGGGTTGGGGCTACTGTTTTTAGCGTCGGCTGTTCTGCTCTGCAGCGTGGATGCAGCCTGGGCGCAGGAAGTGACGGCTGCTATTACGGGCACGGTTACCGACCCGAGCGGCGCGGGGGTTGCGGGAGCCACCGTGACCGCAAAGTCGCTGGCACAGGGGGTAAGTTTTACCGCGACCACAAACGAGCTTGGTATCTATCGCATATCGAACCTTCCGGTGGGTAACTACGATTTGAGAGTGGAAAAACAGGGTTTCCAGACGGCGCTGCGGCCCGCGTTTACTCTGGTTTTGAACCAGACCGCTCGAATTGACGTCGAGATGAAGGTCGGACAGGTGAATCAGACGATCGAAGTGAGCAGCGACGCGCCTCTTCTGAAGACAGAGACTACGCAGGTCGACACCATCATCAATGCTGTCACCAACGAAGCGATTCCCTTGGCTACGCGCAATTACGTGCAGTTGACGCTGCTGGCACCGGGCAGCGTCACGCCGAACCCCAGCAGCTTTAACAATGGTGACAATACTGCGAGCGGGGGGCGTCCCTACATTAACGGCAATCGCGAACAATCGAATAACTTCTTGCTCGACGGCATGGACAATAACCAGGTGTCGGACAACCTATTAGGGTACACGCCCGCTCCTGATGCTATTGAAGAGTTCAACCTCATCACAAACAACGCGTCCGCGGAGTTCGGAAACTTTGAGGGCGGAATCGTCAGCGTGACGATCAAGTCCGGGACGAACAACTTCCATGGGAATGCCTGGGAATTTTTCCGCAATGACGTATTGAACGCGAACAAATGGGAAAACAATTTCGCCCGCATACCGAAAGACAAGCTTCGATGGAACATGTTCGGAGCGACGCTCGGTGGTCCGGCGATCAAGAATAAGCTCTTCTTCTTTGTCGATTACCAGGGACAGCGTTTTGATCACCCGAGCTCCACCGGTCCAATCAGCGTATTCACGAATGCTGAGCGCACCGGAGACTTTTCGCAGTTGCTGGCGGAAAAGGGAATTCAGCCATGATCGACCCAGTCGCACAGGCGCTGTTTGCTTCGTCACTGTACCCGTCGACGGTGAATAATAACCTGCAACAAAACGCTCTGAATACGACCAGGTCGCAATTAAATTCAAACCAAGGCGACATCAAGGTCGACTACCAACTTTCAAACAAGGACCGCATCAGCGTCAGGTTCACACGAGCCTACCAAAACAATCCAACAAGCAATTCGCAGCCGCTATTGGCGAATGGCTCTTCGGCGGCACCGATCTGGAACACGGTGGGCGATTGGACTCGCATGATCAGCCCTAATTTGGTGAACAGCGTGCGCTTTGGTTGGAGTCACATCACTTTGAACACCGGCTCAAGTTTTGATTCCAGTGTCGGCGCCTTGGGCAATACGCTCGGCATTGGGAATGGCAACCCGTCGGGCATTGATGGGCTCCCGAGCCTAGAGGCAGGCAACCTTCTGAGGAATCTCGGCGACAGGTTGAACGCTCAGAGCTTTGACGACCACGTCTGGCAGTTGGAGGATTCACTCTCCTACACGCGCGGTCGCCATACGTTCAAGTTCGGATTCCAATATTGGAAGGAACCGATCAAGACGTTTTATTCCGGCAACAATGGCCAACTGGGGTTCCTGACCTTCAATGGTAGTTTCACGGCTAGCGCGGTCACAAAACCCGCCACCAACAGCGGGAATGGTGTCGCGGACTTCTTTCTCGGGTTGCCCTCAGAGTTCGGCCGTGGCCTGAGCAATGGTAGAACGTGGGAACAGTCGACCAACGTCTATGCAGGCTACGCCCAAGATACCTGGCGCCTCACGGATCGCCTGACGGTGAATGTTGGTGTGCGTTATGAGGCCCACACACCGTGGGTTGAAACTAACGACCAGCAAGCGAACTATGATCTAAAGACGCAACAGATCGTGTTTGCGGGCCAGAATGGGACCAGTCGGTCTCTCTATGACGGCGTCTACGGCGGGAAAGCGTTCCAGCCACGCATCGGGTTTGCCTGGACTCCGGCCATGCTGGGTGGCCACACGGTAGTCCGCGGAGCGTTTACGGTTTCTTCCTATTTGGAGGGAACCGGCACAAACCTGCGGCTGCCGATCAACCCGCCGTTCAATCCTGCGGAGCTCGACGTTCCGTACACCAACGTTGCTTTGCCAGCTACGTCGTCCTCCGACGGCATTGTGGGCTCAGCTGGGTCGGCGTCGTGTGACCCGCCCGCGTATGCTTGTTACGCCGGCGCCCTGCTACGGGTTTGGGATAACAATGTGCAGCCAGCACTCTCCGATCAGTGGAACCTGACGGTTCAGCACCAGTTCTGGGGAAATACGACTGTCCAGCTTGGCTACGTTGGACAGCGGGGAACCCATTTAATGGTGCCGTTCTCGTATTCGCAGCGGCAATGCGAACAATCCTGACCTGGTAAACAGCATATCCAAATTCACTTCGGGGACGCAGTCGAACGGAACCATGGGCTACAACGCTTTGCAGGCCGTGCTGCAGAAACAGATGAGCAAGGGCTTGCAGTATCAGGTGGCGTATACGTATTCCAAGTGCATGACCGACAACAGCGGCTACTATGGTTCTTGGGGAGCACAAGCTGCTCCTGCTTCGCCATATTGGCAGAATATCTATAACCCGAAGGCGGAATGGGCGCCCTGCTACTACGATTCGACCAACGTGCTTTCAACCTACGCCATCTACGAAATACCCGTGGGCCGTGGTAAGGCCTACGCTAAGGATATGAACAAAGTAGTGGATGCGATTGTCGGAGGATGGACGATTAGCCCGATCCTTTCTGTGCATTCGGGTTTCCCCATGGCTCCCTACGGCACTGACCGATCCGGGACGAATTCTCGCAGCGCGCGTCCCAATTGCGACTCCATCGCTCACGTTCAAGGCCGGGTTCCAGGTTCGAACTTCGGCGGGATTCAATGGTTTACCAACAATGGCAACTTTAGCGACACCGTAATCGGCACATTCGGATCTTGTCCCGCGCAACTCGGTTGGTTGCATGGTCCCGGATATTCCGACCTCGACCTAAGTTTGCAGAAGAACTTTCAAATCACGGAACACTATAAATTGCAGTTCCGTAGCGACTTCATCAATGCTTTCAACCAGGTGAACCTCAACGTTCCGGATATGGGTCTTGGGGCCACGATGGGGCAGATAACCAGTTCCCAAGCGTCGCGGAATATTCAGTTTGCGCTGAAGTTCTACTATTAACCCTCTATGCTGTATCATGGGGCAGGCGTCGACCCCGCCTGCCCTGTTTTTGTTTATGCGCCCTTTGTTTATGCGCTCAATGGTCCAGCATATCTTTGCGTTTTTATTTGCGCCGCTGTTGTTTGCGGTGGCCACACGGGCTCAGGCAAGGCCGCCGGCTTCCTCGGCGAGCGCTCCCTCTTCTGTTCCAAAGACTTCTGTTCGAACAGCGCCTGACTTAAGTGCGTCTTCCCAAAAGGCCGTGAGTCTCGCGGAGAACGGACGCTGCAAAGAGGCGCTGCCGCTCCTGAAAATTGCTTCGCAGGAGAGGTCTGACAAAGACGCGCAGCGCAAAGCTGGCATTCTCGGAGTGCGGTGCGCTCTTAGTCTCGATCAGCGGAGCGCTGTCGGAGAGTTTCTCGCTATTCTGAACCGCGAGTTCCACAACGATCCCGAAGTTCTTTATGTTTCGGTACATGCGTATTCCGATCTCGCGACGCGTACCGCAATGGACCTTGCCCAGTCGGCGCCGTCCTCGTATCAAGCTCGAGAATTGAATGCCGAGTCGCTCGAAATGCAAGGCAAGTGGGACGACGCGGCCAAAGAGTATCAGGAGATCCTGAAACAATTTCCGCATGCGCCGGGAGTCCACTTCCGCATGGCTCGTATCTATCTTTCCAAACCTGACCCCGAGGCGGACGCGAGCGAGAAGGCACGAAAAGAATTGCAAATGGAACTGGAACGCGACCCTAAAAACGCAGGCGCCGAATATTTGCTTGGCGAGTTGGCGCGGGAGGCGGCACAGTGGGACGAAGCCATTAACCATTTATCGCGCGCGACGAAGGTCGATCCTACATTTGCCGACGCGTTCCTCGGACTGGGCATGTCGTGCATTTCGGCGCGACAAATTGCCGAAGCGATACCTCCGCTGGAGGCTTACGTGAAGATGCAGCCCGCGAATCCTGCGGGGCATTATCATTTGGCGGTAGCGTACAGCCGCGCCGGGCGAACCGAGGACGCAAAGCGAGAGGCCGCGCTTCAGAAGGCGGCGGCTGAGAAAATCGAACGGGAAAAGCAGAAGACTGCCGATGCAGCGCAGAAGCCGGAGCCGCCCCAATAGGCCAGACTATTCCTTGCAGAGTGTTGAAAAGATTCAGAGACTTGTCATTCCGAGCGAAGCGCGCCTGTCGTTTACTCCGACTTGGTCGGGGCGCTCCAGACGGTCCTATGGAGCGAGCGATCTGCTTTTGCCAAAACCAAAAAGACAGCAGATTCCTCGGGAGCGCTCTCCTTTTTCTCTTTTGCTTGTCGCTGCTTTCCATTACGGTTCTGATTTGCGCCGCGCGCATTCATGCGCAAAGCGCGCGGCCGCCCGCGATACAGTTTACAAACGTCACTGCAGCGGCGGGCATCAAGTTTGCACATTTCCGCGGCAACGATGGAATTCCCATCAATCGCGAAATCTTTGGCCCCGGCGTTTGTGTCGCGGATTTCGATAGCGACGGTTTTCCAGACATTTATTTCGTGAACGGCCGCGATCTCTATAATCGCGGCATTCCCGCGCGTAACGCGCTCTATCACAATAACGGCGATGGCACGTTTACCGAGGTCACGAAAACCGCCGGCGTTCCCGGTACGGGCTACGGTCTCGGGGGTGCGTGGGGAGACTACGACAACGACGGCTTTCCCGATCTTTATGTGACGCAGTACGGCCGCAACGTTCTGTACCACAACAACGGAAACGGCACGTTCACGGATGTCACGGAAAAAGCCGGCGTGGCCGGCGTGGAGTTCGGGACGCTCTTTCATTCCGGAGCAACGTTTTTTGATTACGATCGCGACGGCCGCCTGGATCTTTACGTTGGTGGGTACGTCCTTTTGGAACCAAACGGTCCTCGCTATTGCAACATCAGCGGCGCGCGGACGAGTTGTCCTCCCAGCGTATACAAAGGCACCGCGGACGTTCTCTACCACAACAACGGCGACGGCACTTTTACCAACGTCACGAAGGCGGCCAAAATCTACGAGCCGCAAGGCAAGAATCTCGCCGTAGGCGCAGCGGACTACGACAACGACGGCTGGCCCGATCTGTTTGTGGCCAACGATGGACTGAATGCCTACCTCTACCACAACCAGCGCAATGGCACGTTCGATGAAGTGGGAGTCATCACCGGGATGGCCCTAACCGCGCGCGGCAACGTGATGGCGGCAATGTGCATTTCGCTGGGCGACTATGATAATGACGGCTGGCTCGATCTGTTCATCACCGATTTTCAGAAGAATTCCGATCATCT
>QHYM01000111.1 GCA_003223295.1 Acidobacteriota bacterium
CGGCCATAATCGACACAGTGATGGAAACGGGAAGGACCAACGGATGGTCTTCGTGCATGTGATGCGCTTCGGGAAGTTCGATGCCTTCAGGCATTGCTTTCGCTCCCTTGGATGGAATCAGGCGGGCTCGGCGGCGATGGATTGCAATGCTTCGCGAGCGGCGGCTAAGGTTCGGTCAATGTCCCCAGCCGTGTGCGCCGCAGAGAGAAACACGGCTTCGAATTGCGACGGCGCCAGAAAGATTCCCCGGGGCAGCATCTCGCGGAAAAACCGCGCGTACCGCTTGGTGTCGGAACGCCTGGCGTCGGCATAGTTTCTCACTGGCCCCGGCGTGAAAAAAACCGTCGCGACCGAGCCAATGGCGTTGATCTGCGCGGGAATTCCGACCGCGGACAATTCCACGCGCAGCCCCGAGACCAAGCGTTCTGCCAACTGCGTCATTCTCTCGTACAGGCCTGGCTTTGTGAGCTGTTTCAGCGCCGCAATCCCTGCGCGCATCGCCAGCGGATTCCCGGCCAGCGTCCCTGCCTGATACACCGGTCCAAGCGGGGCCACGTGATTCATCAACTCCGCGTAGCCACCGTAAGCGGCCACAGGGACTCCACCGCCAATAACTTTTCCAAGAGTTGTAAGGTCCCCCTCGATGCCAAGAAGTTCCTGCGCGGAGCCGTTGCGCAAGCGTAATCCGGTGATAACTTCATCGACGATCAGCAGCGCACCGTTTCGATGGGCGATTTCTCTTAGACCTTTCAAGAATCCAGGTTCCGGCAGCACGACTCCCATGTTTGCCGCGATGGGCTCCACAATCACCGCGGCAATCTTGCCCTTGTGCGCGGAAAACGCTTTTTCGACGGCTTGAAGATCGTTGAACGGCACGTTCAGAGTCAATTCCGCCAGCACCTGCGGCACTCCAGGGCATTCAGCGATTCCTAGCGTCGCCAGGCCCGAACCCGCTCGCGAGAGAAAACTGTCCGCGTGCCCGTGATAGCAGCCTTCAAACTTCACGATGAAATCTCGCTTCGTGATTCCTCGCGCGAGCCGCACGGCGCTCATCGTCGCTTCCGTGCCGCTGGAGACGAAGCGAATCTTTTCAAGGAAGGGGATCGCCTTGCTAATGAGCATGGCGAGTTCCAGCTCCAATTCCGTGGTCACGCCAAAGCTCGTTCCGCGACGTGCCTGATGGGCGACGGCTTCGGCGATGGCCGGATTCGCATGCCCCAGGATGATCGCGCCCCACGAGCAAACGTAATCCAGCAACTCGTTGCCGTCCGCGTCGTAGAGGTGCTGCCCGTTGGCGTGATCGATCACCAGCGGGTCGCCACCGACCGAGCGGAACGCGCGCACGGGACTGTTCACGCCGCCGACGAGTACCTTCTCGGCGCGCTCGAAGATTTCACGCGAGCGTTGGCCTTCGCGCTTTAATTGCGTTTCTGCTTTGTTCATCAGTGTGGATAAATTAGCACGCCTTCAGCCAGCGTGCGACGTCCTTGGCATGATAGGTCAAAATGTTGTCCGCCCCCGCGCGCTGAATGCCTGTCAGGATTTCGAGAACCACGCGTTTTTCGTCAAGCCAGCCGTTCCGCGCCGCGGCCTTCACCATCGCGTATTCGCCGCTCACGTTGTACGCGCCCACGGGAACGTCAAACGTTTCATGCACGCGCCAAATCACGTCGAGATAGGGCAGCGCCGGCTTCACCATGACCATGTCCGCGCCCTCTTCCAAATCCAGCCGCACTTCTTTCAATGCCTCGCGCACGTTGGCGGGATCCATTTGGTAACTGCGCCGGTCGCCGAATTGTGGCGCGGACTGCGCGGCTTCACGAAACGGCCCGTAAAATCCGGAGCAGTATTTCGCGGCATAGGAAAGAATCGCGATGTTTTCAAACTTGTGCTCGTCGAGCATTTCGCGAATCGCGCCCACGCGCCCGTCCATCATGTCCGAAGGCGCAACGATGTCCGCGCCCGCCCGGGCATGCGAAAGCGCCTGCTGCGCCAGAATGCTGAGCGTCGCGTCATTTGCCACTTCCCCGTTCTCGATGACGCCGCAGTGGCCATGGTCCGTGTATTCGCAGAGGCAAACGTCGGTAATCACCAGCAATTTCAGGTTCGCCTTTCGAATGCCTTCGATGGCGCGCTGCACCACGCCTTGAGAACTCAACGAACTCGCGCCCCGCGGATCCTTCGTTTCCGGCAGGCCAAAAAGAATCACCGCAGGAATTCCGAGCGATTCCACTTCCCGGCACTCTTCCAGGATTTGATCAGCCGACTGCTGGTGAATCGTCGGCATCGAGCCAACTTCCTGGCGAACGTTCTTTCCCGGGCACACAAACATCGGATAGATCAGGCCTGCGGTCGTCAGGCGCGTTTCGCGAACCATGCTGCGGAGCGCTGCGGAGCGCCGCAAGCGCCGAGGTCGATGCGTGGGAAAGCTCATGAGCGTTTCACTCCTGCCGGCGCGGCCTTAGCGGCGGCAAAATGTTTCTCCAAGGCATCCACGACCGAGGCCGTCGTGGTATCCGCTGCAACCAAAGCACGCTCCACGCCGGCTTTATGCAATGCGTTCGCGGTCACTGGCCCGACGGCTGTTACCGCGAGCTTATCCTGAATCTGACCGAGTTGCTTAGAGCCAACTAATTCTGCGAAGTGCTGTACCGCTGACGGGCTGAAAAACAAAACTGCATCGGCTTGGCCACCCGCAATCTTCTTTAGTCCGCCTTGGTCCGTCTCGCCCGGCCGCAGCGTGCGATAGGCAATGACTTCTGTAACCTGAGCGCCATATCGCTGCAAGGCCTCAGGTAAATCCGGATCCGCCCGATCGCTCCGCGGAAGCATTACTTTCGCTCCCTGAAGCTTGCTGCCCAATTCGTTTGCCAGAGCCACGCCGTTATGCGTCACCGCGACATAAGCGACGGGAAGGTTTGCCTTGCGCGCGGACTCCGCCGTAACCGGCCCAACGCAGGCCACTTGTAGCCGGCTGCCAACCGCAAGGAGTGGCTGCCCCAAGTCCTCCGCCCTTTGCACCACCGCCCGCACCGCTTGCGCGCTCGTGAGGACCAGCCAGTCAAACTGTTGCATCCCTACGATCGCGCGATCCAGCGGCACAAAATCGTCCGGCTCTGCAAACGACACCAGCGGAAGCATGACGGGGATGGCTCCGCGTGCGGATAGCTCTCGCGCCAACTCCTCACTCTGCAACGCCGCCCGCGTAATCACGATGCGCTTCCCTGCCAACGCACTTGGAAACTTCTCAGCCACGCTGCCGGCCCACTTCTTCCAGGATGGACTGCGCGCCCGATTCGATCAGCAAGCGCGCCATATGCTCGCCGAGTTGCGCCGCTTGCTCCGGCGGCGCTGCAGCATGCTGCTTCACGCACTGCGCTCCTTCCACGGAACACACGCAGGCATCCATCACCAGCTCGCCGCGTTCGACGCGCGCCCACGCACCCATGGGCACTTGGCATCCGCCATGCAACGCACCCAGAAGCGCGCGCTCGGCAATGATCGCAGCGCGCGTTTCCGCGTCATCCAACGGTGCCAGCAGATCTTGGGCTTCCCTGTCCTTCAGCCGGCACTCCACGGCAATCGCACCCTGCCCCACTGCGGGCATGCACACTTCAGGAGAAAGAACCTCGGAGATTCGCTGGCTGAATCCCAGACGATCCAATCCAGCTTTCGAGACCACCACCGCTTCGTATTCCCCGCTTTCAACTTTGCGCAGGCGCGTGTCGACGTTGCCGCGCAGGTCGCGCAAGTCCAAGTCCGGACGAACATGTCGCAACTGCGCCTGGCGCCGCAAACTGCTCGTTCCCACACGCGCCCCTTGCCGGAGGTTCGCCAGCGTCGAGCCAACCAGGCAATCGCGCGCGTCATCGCGCCGGCAAACCGCGGGAAACATCAGGCGCGAAGGAATGTCCGTGGGAATGTCCTTTACGCTGTGCACCGCCACGTCGATGGTCTCTTCAATCAGCGCTTCTTCCAGTTCCTTGATGAAAATACCCTTGCTGCCGATTTGTGCCACCGGTGCGTGCTGCATTTTATCGCCAGCCGTTTTGATGATCACGATTTCCGGCTCGATGCCCGTTGCGGCAAAAAGCCGCGTCCGAATAAACTCCGCCTGCCATTTGGCAAGCAAGCTGCCGCGCGTGCCGATGCGCAAAGTCCTCAAGGCTTCTCCCGGTTCGAAAGGAATAGGTCGCGCAATGCCTCGACGTTGTGAATTTTTCGGCGCAAATCTTTCTCGCCGCGCAAACGCTGCGCCGGCTCCAGCAGCAAGCTCTCGAGCATCTCGTCCATCAATTTTTCGACGTGCGCGCGGTCCGCTGACGTCAGGTGCTGGATAGATTCCACGCGGGCATGGATGAATTGAGCGCGCTCTTCACGCATTCGCGTGCGCAGCTCGTTGACCAAACCGGCAAGCTCGACGCTGGCCTGCCAGGAAAGGAATTTCCCGACATGCTGTTCGACGATGCTATCGGCCTTGGGAATCTCATTCTCGCGGGCGTGGCGGTTTTGCGCGACGATTTCGCTGAGATTGTCCATGTTGTAGACATAGACGTTGTACAGCTTTCCCACTCCCGCGTCGATATTCCGCGGCAACCCAAGATCCATCACAAATAATGCGCGATTGCCGCGTTTTGCCATCGCTTGCTCAACCAATTCGCGGCGCAAAACCGGCTCTTCTGTTGCCACTGACGAAACGATGACATCCGGCACCGGCAGCGCTCGCTCCCAATCTCCCCAGGGCAGCACTTCGCCTCCGTATTGATTCGCCAAACCGTCGGCGCGTTCCTTGGAGCGGTTCATCACAAAAAGACGCGCGATGCCGCGGTCCCGCAGTTGCCCGATCACCTGCTCACTGATGGTGCCGGCGCCTAATACCAGTGCGCTGCGTTCGTCCAGCTTTCCAAAAATTCGTTCCGCCAGCTTGACGCCGGCAGAGGCCACGGACATCGGACGCATGCCCAACTCCGTCTCCGTGCGCACCCGCTTGCCGGCTTCGAGCGCGCCCTGGAACAAGCGATTCAGTACCGGCCCCGTACCGCCTTGCTCATGCGCGGCCCGATAGGCTTCGCGCACCTGGCCAAGGATTTCCGCTTCGCCCAGCATCATCGAATCAAGCCCCGCCGCAACGCGAAACAGGTGCCGTACGGCTTCTCGGTCATAGTGGTGATACAGCGAAACGCCAAGTACGTCCATGCGTACCGCATGAAATTCACTCAGGAACGTGGACAGCCCCGGCGCGCACTCGCGAGAGGCTTCCGGCGGCACGCCATAGACTTCGCTGCGATTGCAGGTGGAAAGCACTAGCGTTTCCTCGAGAATCCCCTTCGAGCGAAGTTCTTCCGAGGCGCGCCGTGCCTGCTCAGCAGTGAAGGAGACCCGTTCGCGCACCTCCACGGGCGCGGTGCGGTGATTCAGTCCGACGAGAACGATCTCCATGCCGGGGCCTGGTCTCTCCTAAAAGTACCGGTGACTGTGCGAAAGATAAAAATTCACGACCGTAAAACTTAGAAAAACAATTACAAAATTGAAGACACACAGCTTTGAGGCACGCGCTCCGCGCCAGGCGGTTGTGCGCGCAAGCCGGAAATATGCCAGGTAAAGAAGTAGCACGAGCAGCGTGATGGCGTATTTCGGGTCATAGAACGAGTACTTGTCGCTCAAGCGGTCGACCCATAAGAAACCTAACGCGGTTCCGATGGTAATGGAAACCAGGCCCACCAATACGCTCGAGCGGCTCATGCGCTCCAGCAGTTCCAGTGGAGGCAGCCGCCAAACCACGTCTCCCAGCTGGTGGTTGCGCAGCAGGCGCTCTTCTCCCAGAAACAACAGGCTAAGCACGAAGGAAAGCGCGAAAGCGGAATACGCCAAAATGCTCAGGGCCACGTGAAAGGCAAAAGTCGGGCCGTGCGCGTCAGGCGGAGAAAGCTTGTCGGCGGGCGCAAGATGCGCCGCGACAAAAAACACCAAGATAAACGGAAGCACGAGCGCGCCGACCGACCGCTGGCGATGGTAGAGTTCCAGCCCCAGATACGTCAGCGCCAACAACCAGCCAAACAGCGACATCGAGCCGTACAGATCATGATACGGAACCGTGTGAAGTCCTCGTGATCGTTCCAGCAAGGCAAAATAATGCGTCACCAGCCCTCCCGCCAGCAGCAACGTTCCCAGCCGCCCCGTGAGGGCCTTTCCGGTATTCAAGAAAATCAAATACAGCGCGAAACTGAGCGCGTAACCAACGGCCGTCGAAATGAAAAGCGCGTAGTGCACTCTTTTTGCCTGTGGCTGCCACCAGCAGAAAGCAGTTTCTCTCGCTTGGGAGGCAACGGCCACGAACTCGTTAAACGCTTCGAGTATAACTTACACGACTGGTGACCTGCACAGCGTGACGCCCGTCGCAGTGCTTGGCCCGGCAAGACCTGTTAAGATTGGCTATCCTGCAACCGCCGGAAAGGACATGACCCCAACCACGTCAGTCAATCGAAAGGATTTATTCCTGCGCGCCTGCCGCGGGGAGGCGCCTCCCCGTGTGCCTGTCTGGATCATGCGCCAAGCCGGCCGGTACTTGCCCGAGTACCGCGAAATTCGCGCAAAGCATGGATTCCTAGAGGTTTGCAAAACGCCAGAGCTCGCCGTGGAAGTCTCCCTGCAGCCTTTTCGCCGGCTGGGCGTCGATGCCGTGATAGTTTTTTCCGACATCCTGATTCCCGCCGAAGCCATGGGCTTGCAGCTTGAACTCGGCGATGCCGGCCCGAATCTCCCAAACCCCGTCCGCAGCAAGTCCGATGTTGAGAAGCTAAGGAATTTCGATCCGGAAATGGAAACCGAATTTCTGCCCGAAGCCATCCGCCGCATCGTGAAGTCCGTCGGACCGGAAGTTCCCGTGCTGGGCTTTGCCGGTGCCCCCTGGACTCTTGCATGTTACATGGTCGAAGGAAAAACGGGAGGATTCGCCACCGTTAAGCGTTTTCTCTATCACGAGCCGAGAATTTTCCGCGAGTTGCTCCATCGCGTCGCGCAGGCCTCTATTCCCTACCTCAAAGCACAGATTGCCGCGGGCGCGACCGCGGTGCAATTGTTCGACACCTGGTGCGGCGAGCTGAACTTGCAGGACTACCAGGAATCTGCGCTCCCCGCCGTGCAGGAAGTCATTTCAGGAATTTCCGGCTCCGTTCCCGTGATTTACTACACGAAGGCGTCGCAGCATCTGTTCTCCGCCGCGGCGCGGTCCGGCGCAAATGTTCTCAGCGTGGATTGGAGGGTGGAGCTTGGCGAAGTTCGCGGGGCGCTCGGGCCACAAATCGCTTTGCAAGGAAATGTGGATCCCGCGGCGTTGCTCGCCCCGGCTGAGAAAATTCGAGAAGTTACGCTAGACACGATCAACTCCCTGGCGGGACGCGGGCACATTCTCAACCTCGGCCATGGCATACTGCCCAACACGCCGGTTGAAAACGCGCAGCTCTTTGTGGAAACCGGCCAGCAAGCCTTGTTACAGGAAATGCGGCCTGCGGCGCAGTCCCGGTAAGAGGCCATCGCGATGAGGCTCGCCTATCCCACCCTCCAGCAAATGCGCGACGAACTTCACGTTGGCGAAGAATTTCTCGCAAAATACAATCGCCCCGGCCCTCGCTACACCAGCTATCCGACTGCGCCTGTTTGGAACGACAGCTTTGGGCCGGCGGACCTGGAAAACGTTTTTGAAGAAGCCGAAAGCGCGAAGACACCAGTTTCGCTATACATGCATATCCCCTTCTGCGAGAGCCTTTGCCTGTTCTGCGCCTGCAACGTGGTGATTCAGAAAAACAAAAGTGTCGCGCCGCCTTATCTGGATGTGCTCCAGCGTGAAACGGAGCGCATCAGCCGTAGCATTTCGAAAAATCGCCCCGTTGTGCAATTCCATTGGGGCGGCGGCACGCCCACGTATCTTTCCCCGGTGCAGATCGAAGACCTCTTCGGATTTACGCGCGAGCGTTTCCACTTTGCGCCAGACAGCGAAATCGGCATCGAAGTCGATCCCCGTGTCACGTCGCGAGCGCACCTCGAAACGCTTCGCAAGCTGGGCTTCAATCGCCTCAGCATGGGCATCCAGGATTTCCATCCCGACGTGCAGAAGGCAGTTCACCGCATCCAGCCATTCGAAATGACCCGCGATCTGCTCGTCACCGCACGCCAGCTTGGCTTTGACAGCATTAACGTCGACTTGATCTATGGCCTGCCGTACCAAACGCCCGAAAGCTTCGCCCACACCGTTGATCAGATCATCGGACTTAGCTCGGACCGCATCGCCCTCTTCAGCTACGCCCACGTTCCGTGGCTGAAGAAACAGCAGGGCTCTTTCATCGCCCATCTCCCCGAAGGAACGGTGAAGTTCGAGATTTTCCGCACAGGTCTGCTCAAATTCGTCGAAGCCGGCTACCTGTACATCGGCATGGATCACTTCGCGAAGCCCGGCGACGAACTGGCCATCTCTCAGCAAAAGCGCACACTTCACCGCAATTTTCAGGGCTACACAACGAAAGCGGGCGCGGACCTATACGGCATGGGCATCACCGCCATCAGCGGCATCCAATCCGCTTACGCGCAGAATTACCGCGACATCCCTTCCTGGCAAAAAGCCGTAACCGAGCGCGGCCTCGCCACCATGCGCGGCTATCGTCTTTCGGAAGAAGACCGCCTTCGCCGCGCGGTCATCAGCCGCCTGCTCTGCCACACCGTTGTGCTCAAAGACGAAATCTCCCAGGAATTTGGCGTGGACTTCGACGAATACTTCGCGGAAGAGCTTCGGCGTTTCGAGCCTTTCCGCGAGGACGGCTTGGTTTTCCTCGATGGCAACGAAATTCGCGCCACTTGGCTAGGTCGCATTTTCATCCGCAACTTGGCCATGGTTTTCGATCCGTATCTTGAAAAACAGCAGCTCGCCAACAAGCCGCTCTTTTCAAAAACTCTTTGACCTCACAAGGATGTGCACATCACCGTGACCCGTCACGCTCCAGCTCTGGTGATTGGCGGCGGTATCTCCGGCCTCGTCTGCGCCTACGCCCTCCAGAAAGCGGGCATCGACGTTCTTCTTGTGGAGGCTTCCGAGCGTCCCGGTGGCGTCATCAGCTCGGTCAGTCATGACGGTTTCTTGCTGGAGCTTGGCCCGCAAAGTTTCACCGGCAGTTCGCAACTGCGCAGCCTGTGCGCAAATCTTGGCATTGTGGACCAGCTTCTCGAAGCCCCGCAGCACGCTCCACGCTATGTCCTGGTCAATGGCAAGCTGCGAGTTGTGCCGATGAGTCCGCCCGCGTTCTTCACCAGCTCGTTGATCAATGTCCCCACGAAATGGGCACTCGTCCGCGATATTTTCGGAAATAGCGTTCCGCCTGAAGGCGACGAATCCGTCGCCGCCTTCATCCGCAGGAAATTCTCGGGCCAACTCCTCGATCGCCTCGTCGGCCCCTTCGTTTCGGGTGTTTACGCCGGTGACCCGGAAAAGCTCAGCATCCGCAGCGCCTTCCCGCAGCTCCACGAAGACGAAAAAACCTCAGGCAGCATCGTTCGTGGCATGCTGCGCCTTGCCAAATCGAAAAAAGGTCCCCGGGAGCGCTCCCCTCTGAGCACGTTTCGCGAAGGCAACGAAACGCTCATTCGTGCTCTGGCAAACAAACTTGGTTCTAGAGTGGTCACCAAAACAAGCGCCGTGAATCTCTACGGGCAGAACGACGGCTCCTTCCACGTATCTCTCGAAGGCGCCAGCAGCGATTCGGTGTCCGCCAGGTTCGTTATCTTCGCCACACCTACCGACGTGACTGGTAATCTGCTCGCGCAACTCGACCCTTCCTTCGCGCCACTCTTGGCTCCCATCGAGTACGCGGCTGTAGCCGTCATTTCGCTCGGCTACATGAAGCAGCACGTGGGCCATGCGCTCGACGGCTTTGGATTCCTCGTTCCCCGCTCGTCCGGTCTTCGCATTCTCGGCACGGTCTGGAATTCCTCACTCTTCCCCGGCCGCGCGCCGGACGATCACGCTCTTCTCACCACTTTCGTCGGTGGTGCAACCGACCCGGCTGCCGCTACGCTAAGTCCCGAAGAACTAATCGGCATCGTTCAGCACGAACTCGCTTCCGTGCTCTCCATCAACACCCCCCCCAGGTTCTGCAGCGCCACGATATGGCCACGTGCGCTTCCTCAGTACAATCTCGGCCACGGTGAACGCCTGGCTTCCGTCAAGAAGAGCTTGGCGCGTTTCCCAGGCCTATTTCTAGCCGGCAATTACTTGCGTGGCCCGGCTATCGGCGCATGCGTCGAGCAGGCCCTGGCGGTCGCGGAAGAAGTCAAAGGGCAGCTTGCTTAGTCCAGCGAGGGATTTCCATTCCTGCGAGAAAATCGTACCCGCGCAACAAATTCGTCATTCCGAGCGCCTCGTTCTGGAGCGAAGAATTTGCTGTTTCTTGAGGGCAGCACTCTGACGTGTGATCTCGTGCTGAGAACTGAAGACTAAAAACCGCCTACTTCTTCCCATACCGCAGCGCCAGCCGCACTTCGCGCCGCTCGCCCGCTTCGCGATGTCTCTGCTTTTCTTCTGCAGTTTCCAGGATCAGCGGCGGCACCGGCTTCGGCAATCGCGTGTGTTCATCGATGGCCACGAACGTCACGTAAGCCGTTGTCGTGTGCTTCTTCTCGCCAGTCAGCACATTCTCCGAGTACACTTCCACTCCAACCTCGAGCGAAGTATGAAAAACACGATTGACCTGCGACTTGAGGATCACAATTTCTCCCAAATTCACGGGGTTGCGAAAATCAATGTGGTCCACCGATGCCGTCACAACGTAACTGCCCGAATGCCGGTGCGCCGCCATCGCCGCGGCCATGTCCACCAGGTGCATCACGTGCCCGCCCAGCAGCTTGCCCAACGGGTTCGTCTGCGCCGGCAAAACAATCTCCGTCATCTCCGATCGCGACGCACTCACCGGCTTGCCTTCAAGCCCCGATTCCGCGTGCCGCTCTTCTTTCTTTCGCTTCATGCGAATCCTCGCCTTTCGCCGCGTTTGGCTGCTTTCCTTCGCCCCCGTATAATACGGGACGTTCCCATGAGCCACAAATGACCGAACAAACCGCCGGACAAAAGAAATCCCGCCGTCAGATGCTCGAAGAGTTCGTCGGCAAAAAGCCCGACGACGCTTTCTCGCGGTACGGCCTGGCGCTCGAATGCATGAACAGCGGCGACTCCGCGGCCGCGGACCAGCACTTCCGCGCGCTCCTCGAGCGCAACGCGGATTACATCCCCGCTTATCTCATGTACGGCCAACTTTTAGCGCGTGAATCGCGTATCGAAGACGCCCGCCGCGTGCTCTCGACCGGCATCGAAACCGCCACCAAAGCAGGCAACCAGCACGCGCGCTCCGAAATGGAAGCACTCTTGAACGATCTCTCCTGATTGCCTTGCGTCAGTCTTCCAGGGTCGGCAGAGTTTTCAGGACTTCCGCGGCTCTTGGGCGGCCGCGCACCGGTTCGTCTTTGCGGATTTTTCCGTCGCGGAAAACCAGCACGCGCTTCGCGAATTCGGCGATGTCGTGTTCGTGCGTCACCATGACGATCGTCAGGCCTTTGTCGTTCAGGTCCTGAAAGACTCCCATGATTTCGACCGAAGTGCGGCTGTCCAGATTCCCCGTGGGCTCGTCGGCCAGCAGAATCGACGGTCGGTTCACCAGCGCGCGCGCCACCGCCACGCGTTGCTGCTGTCCACCGGACATTTGCGCAGGAAAATGCTCGGCGCGGTCCGCCAGGCCGACCAGCGCCAGCGCCTCCACAGCCCTTTTGTGCCGTTCCTCTTTGCCGATCTTGGAATAGAGCGTGGGCAATTCCGTGTTTTCCAGTGCCGTGGTGCGCGCCAGCAGATTGAATCCCTGAAAAACAAATCCGATTTTCTGATTGCGGATAAGTGCCAGCGCCCTCTTGTCGTGCTGCAAAACGTCAACGCCTTCCAGCAAATAGCGCCCGGAACTGGGCCGGTCCAGGCACCCGAGAATATTCATGAACGTGGATTTCCCGCTGCCGCTCGCGCCCATCACGGCCACAAACTCGCCGCGCTGCACTTCGACGCTCACGCCGCGCAGCGCGTGCACGCGCGTTTCGCCCAATTCGTAATATTTGTGAACATCCTCAACGCGAATGACGGCACTCTCTGCGGAGGTGGCGCTGACCCGTGTTGCTTCGGTCTGATTCGTGGCGTGGTTCGTGATTTGCATGGAGTTTCTATCCAAGAATCCTCACCGCCGGATCCCTTGCGCGCCCGGCGTCGACGATTTTGCCACGACCGAGCGAATGATCAGTTCATCTCCTTCTTTCAAATCGCCCTTCGCCACCGCCGTCACTTCCGTATACGCGTGGTCGGTGATGCCCAAACACACTTTCACCGGCTCCATAATGTTATCCGCGCGAAGCTTCCAAACTACCGCGCTATCGGATCGCGGCGCGCGCGGCAGATTCTGCATGCCTCCGCCCTTACTTTCTCCATCGCCCGCAGCGGCATCGTCGCTCGCCCTTCTTCTTTCGTTGCTCTCGATTCCGTATTGCTTGTACATGGCAAGAATTTCTTCGGGGGTCATCGGTGGCTTATACCGCAGCGCCGTGTTCGGCAGTTTCAACACGCTCTTCGCTGTAGCTACGGGAATCGTCACGTAGGCGGTCATCCCCGGGAAAAGTTTCAACTCGGGATTCGCAAAGTCAATGATGGTGTCGTAGGTGACCACGTTCTGCACGGTGGTCGCGTTCATGCGCACCTGGCTCACCGCGCCGCGAAACGTCTCTTTCGGAAACGCGTCGACTTTGAAAGAGACTTCCTTCCCCACCTTGATGTTTCCCACGTCCGATTCGTCGGTCTTCGCATAGACCTGCATTTTCGTCAGGTCCTGCGCGATGGTAAAAATCGTGGGCGCTTGCAGCGAGGCCGCCACGGTCTGTCCCACGTCGACGTTGCGCGCTACCACCGTTCCATCGATCGGCGAGCGAATCACCGTGTAATTGAGATTCGTCTGCGCCACCGCCAGCGCCGCTTCCTTCTGGCTGACCTGCGCGTCCGCCTGCGTCACGTTTGCCTGTGCCCCGCCCACAGCGGCATTCGCGGAATCGTAATTCGCCTTTGCCAAATCCAGTTGCTGCTGACTCGTGATTCCGCTTTTTGTCAGCCCCACAGTACGCTCGTTGTCCGCTTTGGCCTGCACGAACGCGGCTTTCGCTTTCTCAAGATTCGCTTGCGCGGCAACCAAGTTAGCTTTCGCGTTTTCCACGTCCGCGCTCGCCTGCTGCACCGCTCCCTTGAACAGCGCGGGATCGATCAGCGCGACGAGGTCCCCCTTGTGCACCCGGGAATTAAAGTCCACAAAAAGTTTCGAGATGGTTCCGGAGACCTGCGAGCCCACTTGCACGGTGATGACCGCATTGATGGTTCCGGTGGCTTCCACGACGTCGTGGATATCGCCCCGATCCACTTTGGCGGTGAAGTGCTGCGCTTGCGGCGTGTGGTTTAATCCCAGCACAACAAACAGCGCCACGGCGGCAAGGGCGCCGGCAAGCAGGAGCCATTTGGTTCGTGATTTCATTGCTGTCCTAAGCGCGCAAATAGCGCTTGATCATTCGTAGCGGAGTGCCTCGATGGGGTCGAGCAAAGAGGCCTTTCGCGCCGGGTAATATCCAAAAAATACTCCTACCGCAACGGAGAAGAACGCCGCCACGATAACTGATTCGAGGGACATTTGCATTGGCCATTGCAACGTTTTGCCAACAAGATAGGAGCCAAAAACTCCAAAGAGCACTCCGACTCCGCCGCCGACAAGGCTCAGCATCACCGACTCGCCGAGGAATTGCAGTTGGATGGCTTCCTCGGTTGCACCGACCGCCACGCGCACTCCAATTTCGCGTGTACGCTCGGTCACGGACACCAGCATTACGTTCATGATGCCGATGCCCCCAACAATCAGCGAAATCGAAGCGATGGCGATCAGCAGAACCGTGAGCGTCTTGCTGGCCTCGAGTTGCGCCTGAATGATATCTTCGGGATTGCGAATGTTGAAATCGTCCTCTTCTTCGGGGCGCAAGTGATGACGGTCGCGGAGCAAGGCCGCGGCTTCCTGTCCCGCAATCTTTACGGCATCCTGCGAAACCGCGGAGCAGAGAATGTCATCGAGCCAGGTAATGCCCTTGATTTTTTTCTGCGCGGTCGTGTACGGCAGGATGATGGTGTCATCCTGATCTTGCCCGGAGACGGAGAGGCCTTTCGGCATCAGCGTGCCTACAATTTTGCAAGGGAGGTCCCTGACGCGAATCACTTTCCCGATGGGATCCTCAACACCAAATAGTTGATCGCGCACGCTGCGCCCAATCACGCAGACGTCGGCAGCGCGATCGACGTCCTCTTGAGAAAACGCGGCGCCCTGGTCGATAAACCATCGTTTGATGTCGAAGAACTCGGGCGACACACCGCGGTAGGTCGTAAACCAGTTTTGATTCCCGTAGATAATCTGGACCGAAGAGTCGACGTTCGGCGAAACGCTCTTGATGAGCGGAATTTGATTCTTGATGGCCACGGCGTCGGAGAGCACCAGAGATTTCGTGCCGTGCGTGCCCGTGCGAACGCCGTTGACGGCGCGACCTCCCGCTTCAATCCATACAAAATTGTCGCCGAGATTATTAAGTTGCTGCTCGACCCGCTCCTGACCGGCCTTGCCGATGGCCACCACGCAAATCACCGCGGCGATCCCGATGGTGATACCCAGGACCGTGAGCACGCTTCGCAACTTGTTGCGCAGCAGCGCGACGACGGCGGACCGCAACAACGCGGCGTAATTCACTTCTCCTCCAGCTTCTTCTCAGACCGTATTCTCAGCATCTCTACATAAATGGAAGATAAATCGGAGACCCGCTAAAAACGCACCTCCAACACCCATTTTTCCACCAACGGCAAAGCATTACCAGTATTCCCAGGGTCTGGTATCATTTCTTATGGGAATCTTGCGGCCAGAACGCATTCCGCTTTTTCAGTTGAACGTCGTTCTCCTGCCCGGCGCTCCGCTTCCGCTGCATATTTTTGAACCGCGCTACAAAGACATGGTCAAGGAATGCCTTGAGGCCAAATCAGAGTTCGGGATGCTGTTGTCTCTGCCGAAGGGAGTGGCGCGCGTGGGCTGCACGGCGGAAATCTTGGAAGTCGTGAAGCGTTATCCCGACGGGCGCATGGATATTATCACCGTCGGCCGCGCTCCCTTTCGCGTGGTAGAGCTGTTTGAGCAAAACCCTTTGCTCGAAGGGCAAGTCGATTACCTGGAGGACCGCGGAGCGCCCGGGAACCCGGTGGTGCAGCGGCAGCTCGTGGAACTTTACGAAGCGTGCCACACGCTCCTTTTTGAGGATTACCCGAAAAACCTCGAGGGCACACCCGTGGAGGAACTTTCTTATCGCATAGCGAGCACGCTGCCACTGGACCTCTTGTGGAAGCAACAAATTCTCGAACTGCGTTCAGAGGAAGACCGGCAGGAGCGGCTGGTGGGATATCTTCGCGAGTGGGCGCCGCATCTACAGAATAAGAAGGTCATGCGGCAACGCGCTGGAGGTAATGGGCACGGATTGAATTAGCTTTGTGCTGTCCGCCATGGGTGGACCGCAGAACGGGACCTCAATGACGTTGAACACATCATCGCAGTCTTCAGGACAATCTTCAGGACAGGCCAGACCCCGCACCCTGGGCGAACTCAAACGGATACCGGACTTCGATCCTCGCGGCGCTTCGCGCTCGGTCAAAGACGAAATCCGCCGTAATTTGCTGCGCGCACTGGAAAAGGGCGAGACGCTCTTCCCCGGCGTGCACGGCTACGAAGACACGGTAGTTCCACAGATCGTGAACGCGCTGCTTTCACGCCACAATTTTATTCTGCTGGGGCTGCGCGGACAGGCGAAAAGCCGGATCTTGCGAGGCCTCATCGGGCTGCTGGACGGGGAAATGCCGGTCGTGGCCGGCTGCGAAATTAATGATGATCCGTTCAAGCCCATCTGCCGCGCTTGCCGCGAGAAAATCGCAACAGAGGGAGAGAACACTGCTCTTGCCTGGATGCCGCGCGAACATCGCTACGTGGAAAAACTTGCGACCCCCGACGTAACCATGGCGGACATCCTCGGTGACGTCGATCCCATCCGCGCCGCGCGAGGCGGCCGCGACCTTTCCGACGAACTCACCATTCACTACGGCCTTTTGCCGCGCGCGAACCGCGGTATTTTTGCAATCAACGAATTGCCGGACCTGGCGGGAAAAATCCAGGTTGGACTCTTCAACATCATGCAGGAAGGCGACATTCAGATTAAGGGCTACCCGCTGCGGCTGCCGCTGGACGTGCTTTTGGTTTTTACAGCCAACCCGGAGGATTACACGGCGCGTGGAAAAATCATTACACCGCTGAAAGACCGCATCGGCGCGGAAATTCGAACGCACTATGCATCGACGCTGGAAGAAGGCATGCGCATCACCGCGCAGGAAGCCTGGGTCGGCCGCGACGCGACTCGCAAAGTGGAAGTGCCGCCCTACCTGCGAGAGGTCGTGGAGGAAATTGCGTTTCAAGCGCGCGAAGACAAACGCGTCGACCGGCGCTCGGGCGTGAGCCAGCGGCTGCCGATTACCACGCTCGAAAGCGTGGTGAGCAGTGCGGAGCAGCGCGCGGCGCGCAGCGACGAACAATCCACGGTTGCGCGGGCGGCGGATGTTTATGCCGCGCTCCCGGCGATCACCGGAAAAATGGAACTGGAGTATGAAGGCGAACTGAAAGGAGCGGACAGCATCGCGCGCGAACTGATTCGTGCGGCGTTCGGACGAGTGTTCAGCAAGCATTTTACCGACGTGAACTTTCAGCCAGTCATTCAATGGTTCGAACTCGGCGGTGAGTTGAAGCTGCCTGAACTGGCGACGTCAGTCGAGCGCTGCCAGCAGCTTTCTAAAATTCAGGGATTGATGGAGCATATCGGAAAGCTCGGCGCGCAGGACCGCAGAGACGCTGCCTCGGCCGCAGCAGCGGCGGAAATGATTCTGGAAGGGCTGTGGGCGCATCGCCGCATCGGACGCAGCGAAGAGCGCGGCTTCCACGCGGAAAAGCCGAAGCAGATGGAGCATCGCGAACGGGATTTGCCAGGACGGCCGCCACGGCGACAGTACAACTAGCGACGAGCGAGAGCAAAGGCGCAAAATGAAGTTTATCAAATATGGAAAATACACCGGGGAGCCGGCCGACGCCATCGACTTGGAAGAGTTGGTGAAGCGCCTGGGGAATTTTTTCCTGCAAAGTGGATTCGAATCGCAATTTTATGGCGTTTCGCAGATGGGTCCGGAGCGCTCGATGGAAGCGCTGCGAGAAGCCATCCTGCGTGCGCTGCAGGAGGGCGACCTGCCAGACAGCGCGATGAGCGATGAGCTGCGGGAAATGCTGAATGATTCCAATGCCATGAGCAACCAGGCGGTGAAGGATTTGATCGATAAGATCACGGAGCGGCTGGCCAACGAGGGCTTCATCAATCCGCAACAGCCCCCGCAAGTGACACCGCCGCCGCAAACTTCTGCACGCGGGCAGCTCGGCCAACCGCAAGATCGCACCGAAGCGCGCTTTGAAATCACGGACAAGACCATGGACTTTCTGGGATTCAAAACGCTGCAGGATTTGCTAGGCTCGCTGGGACGAAGCAGCTTTGGGCGACACGACACGCGCGACCTGGCCACCGGCGTGGAATCGGGCGGCGTTTCGCGCCCTTACGAATTTGGCGACACGCTGAACCTGGACATCAGCGAGACGCTTTTCAACGCGGTGCGGCGCGAAGGCGCGAAGGTACCTATCGAGATGAATTATTCGGACCTGATGGTGCACCAGTGTGAATACCAGAGCTCTTGCGCCACGGTGGTGATGCTGGATTGCAGCCACAGCATGATCCTCTACGGCGAAGACAGGTTCACGCCGGCAAAGCGCGTGGCCATGGCGCTCTCACACTTGATCCGAACACAGTATCCGGGCGACACGCTGAGTCTGGTGCTGTTTCACGATTCGGCGGAGGAAGTTCCGCTTGGTGAACTGGCGCGCGTGCAAGTAGGGCCGTATTACACAAACACGCGCGAAGGCCTGCGCATGGCACAGCGCATTCTGCTGCGGCAGAAAAAGGACATGCGGCAGATCGTGATGATCACCGACGGAAAACCTTCGGCATTAACGTTGGAAGACGGGCGCATTTACAAAAATGCATTTGGCTTGGACCCCTTCGTGGTGGGACAGACGCTCGAAGAAGTGAACAAATGCAAGCGCGCGGGAATCATGATCAATACCTTCATGCTCGCGAGCGACTATTCGCTGGTGAATTTCGTGCAGAAGATTACACAGATGTGCCGGGGCAAGGCCTACTTCACTACGCCGTACACGCTGGGGCAGTATCTGTTGATGGATTACATGTCCCGGAAGACGAAGCAAATCCACTAACAAGCACAAGAAGGCTGAGCTGGCACGGAGCGATTGTATCCATGCCCGCGTGTCAGTATACTTCGCGCCGTATTCCAGTCCACCCTGTCTGAAGCTCTTACAGAAAAGAGGTCTACGCGATGATCCATCGGAAGCCAGCGGTGTGCATTCTGGGGGCGTTGCTCACGACTTGCGCGACAACAAGGTCCCAGGAAATTAAGGAAAAGCAAGAACCACCGGCGGCGCACAGCCGGGACGGAAAGAATTTGTTCGGGACGGCGGAGGCGCTGCGCGTGGCGCGCGTTTTCTCTCCGCGAATTTCCCCGGACGGGTCACGCATCGCGTACCTGGTTGCAGAAAACAAAATGGAGAAAGACAAGCCGTGGAAATCCGTGACACAACTATCGGTGGTGCCAACGAATGGGCCTGCAAGCGCGTCTCGGCAATACACGCGGGGCGAAGAGAGCGTTTCTGACTTGAGCTGGTCACGCGACGGCAAACTGCTGGGCTTCCTGATGAACGCGGGTGACGACAAAGATAAGAAACAGCAAGTCTGGTTCATGTACGTGGACGGCGGAGAGCCCTGGCAGGTGACAAAGCATAAATCCGGCGTGCGATCGTTTGAATTTTCGCCGGACGGCAAGACTCTGCTCCTAGTGGCGGCGGAGGCGGACAGTGAGGACCAGGAAAAACGCACGAAGAACAAGGATGACGCCGAAGTGGTGGACCATGATTTGAAAATGGCGCGCTTGTGGACCTGGGAGATCGCCAGCAGCCAGGAAAAGCAATTGACGAGTGGTGATTTTACAGTGAGCGATCCGCGATGGTCGCCGGACGGCACGCATATCACGTTTACCAGCAATCCGACACCACGACAGGACGACGGTGGCTTGCAGACGGTATGGGTGCTGGATGTGCCCAACGGAAAGCAGCGCAAATTGGCCGATACGACGGATTACACCCACACGGCCCGTTGGTCGGCGGACGGAAAATGGATTGCGTACCTGAGCAACCGGGGATTTGCAGTTGAGCAGACGAATTTGTTTGTAGTAAGCGCAGACCTAGGGCCGACCAAGAAATTGACGAGCGGGTTCGAGCTGAATGCGGGCGAGCCGATATGGGGAGCGGATGGCAAGACCATTTATTTCAGCGCGGTCTCACGCGAGGCGATGGAAGTGTTTGCCGCGGACGTGGCAGCCGGCGGTGTACGGCAAGTTGGCACTAAGCCCGGAGTGCTGAACCTCAGTGAAATCAGCACGAACGGACAAATCGCGATTGGAACGCGGAGCGATCCGCAACACCCGGCTGAAGTGTTCCGGAGCGACTTGACGTTTCGAGATGTTCAGCCGGTGACGAATCACAATGCCTGGCTGGCGGAATACGCATTGGGTGGCACGGAAGTGGCGAAATGGAAGAGCAGCAAGGACGGGACGGAAATCGACGGCATTGTGACCAAGCCGGTGGACTTCGACGCTTCGCGGAAATATCCGTTCCTTCTAAACCCACACGGCGGACCGACAGGAGCGTCTCTCCTGACATTCAACGCAACGGAGCAAATCCTGGCGGCGAATGGCTACCTGCTGCTCGAGCCAAATTTCCGAGGGTCGACCGGGCGCGGAGAGAAATTTGCGGGTGCGAACCAGAACGATTGGGGCAAAGGCGATTACAAAGATGACATGAGCGGCGTGCAAGCCATGGTGGATAAGGGCTGGGCGGATGCAGAGCGTCTGGGAGCGTTTGGCTGGTCCTATGGCGGTTACATGACCATGTGGATCGACACGCAAACGGACCGCTTCAAGGCGATCTCACCGGGCGCAGGATTGCCGGATCTCTACTCGATGTATTCGCAAACGGATATTCATCGGTACATGACGGTGTTCTTCGGCATGAAGGCACCGTGGGACAATTTCCAGGAATATTGGGAGCATTCGCCGATGAAGTATGTGGCCAACGTGAAGACGCCAACGATGATTTTGCACGGGCAGGCAGACACGCGTGTGCCGATACCGCAAGCCGAAGAATTCTATCGCGCGTTATATGAACGGCACGTTCCCGTGGAGTATGTAACCTATCCCAGGGAAAACCATGGCTTCGTGGAACCGCGGCATATTCAGGACCGCTGGCAGCGCTACCTAGTTTTCTTCGGGAAGTATTTGAACAACGCGCCAAAGACGGAGCCAAAAGACATAGTTGAGCGCCTGAGCAAGGATTTACGGTAAGGAAAGTTTTCCGTCGTCAGTGGTTTTGTGCCTGAGCCTCAGCGCCGATGCGGTTGCGGGGGATTTGCGGCGGCAGGCGCGGCACTCGCAGCGTTCTTTGAAGGCTGAAAGGACGCGCGCTTCAGGTAGATGTCACCGTCAATGTAGGCAGTGATTTCCGCACCTCGCGCGAACACTACTTCTTTGCCGTGCGCAAGGGGCAGAATTGATCCCACTGTCGAATTCGTGCCCGTACTTTCCTGGTAGGAACGCGCGGCGGCCTTTTCGTTGTCAGCAAGACGGACTGAATTCACGTTAATACCCAGCTTCCCGCCTTTACCCATGCGTTTCTTCTGTTCAGCTTCGGTCACTGTAGCCACGGCAGACGCTCCGCTAGGAATCAGGCAAAGGCCGTCAACGAGTACGTCTTCCGCAACCGTGAGTTCGACGGTGTCGCCGACATGGGCTGTTTCCGAAGAG
The DNA here is from genome assembly GCA_003223295.1 of Acidobacteriota bacterium. Taxonomy (GTDB): domain Bacteria; phylum Acidobacteriota; class Terriglobia; order Acidiferrales; family UBA7541; genus Acidiferrum. The sequence goes on from QHYM01000111.1 coordinate 21,137, forward strand.
ATGGTTTTGCTGAGCTTCAAGTGGATGGGCGTGCCGTTAGGCAGAGTGAGGTCGAAACCAGCAGGGACAGGGTTCGCGGGAGGAGGCGCAGCAACGGGTTGGTCGTAGGCAGTGCGAGGCCGCGCGGTTTGCGGAGTAGCGGGAAGAGGCGTCTTGGGGCCGGACTTGTCTTTCAGCAGGACAAGGGTGCCTTCCCCAACATAGCCAGTCTCGCCGCTGGCGGTACGCACGCCGAAGAAGCCCTGGTAACGCCCGGTGACCTCGACTTGCTCGCCGCACTGCAGGGTCCGCACGACTTCCATAGTGGTGAGGGAGCTGTACAGATACGCGTAGTTATCCTGGCGCGTGCACGCAACCTGACCGAGATGCTGCGCACATGCCAACGATGGAAGGAGAGCAAAAAGGACCCCAAAAAGATGTTTTGCACTGGATTTCATAATGCACCTGCCGAGCCTGACGGGAATGATGACCTCAACCTATTATTTCAGCGCAAAATGGATGGCTCCGAAAGAAGAAGCATGAGCCGTGTTGCATAAAGAGATACGTCGGCCCATTTGGTGACCTCGCAGAAGCAAGCAGGGCGTTGAAAATAGGACGGGATCTGGCTTACCGGCGCTCCTCAAAACGTCACTTCCCTACTGAGCGAAGACAATTGTAGGTTTGCCTTGATACAAGGTGCGCAGGACTTTCTTGAAGCCACATTTCTCCGCGACGCGGATGGAGGGAACGTTCGCTGGATAAATGATGCAAGTTATGCGCGCGGACTTCAATTGCGGCGGGATCGAGCGCGCAGAAGCGGCCGGGCGCGCGTGAGGAAGAGTTTTGCTGAAATGAACATTGGCCCACCGGATGGCCGCGCGAGCAGCCTCCGTGGCGTAACCCTGGCCGTGAACCCGAGACGCGAGGACCCAGCCCAGCTCCGGCAATCCCTGGAGAGAAGGGTTGATCTCGCGCTTCCAATCCGAGAATCCCACTTCGCCGGCAAAGCGACCTGTGGACTTTTCTTCCACGACCCAGTAACCGAAGCCCAGCCAAGCCCAATGGCCAACATAGCGCAGGAGTCTGGCCCAAACTTCCTCCTCGGAGAGGCGTTTGCCGGCGGTGAAGCGGGTGATCACGGGATCGGACCACAGGGCGACAGAATCAGGAAAATCCGTGAGGCGATGCCCGCGCAAGCGGAGCCGTTCGGTTTCGATCACCGGCACTTTTTGTTTTTGACGAGCTGGAGCTGTCATCATATTCCTCACAAGCGATAACCAGAGCGAATCCCCATTCGAATTGGGCCATCAGTCTACCGCGACTCCCCCGGCAGGTGGAGCAGAGCCCTGAAGACACTCCGGCACTTCCTTCGATCCACAAGTGGCAAGCGTCTTCTTGAACCTAACGGAAAACATCTGGCCAACCATCGCCAGGAACCAGTGTCAGACCGCGGGACTCTCGGCGGAACTTCGCAGAAATCCTGCCATGCTCCGACCGGGGCTTGGTTTGATTCCCTGATTTACACATACGCTCCGATGTGACTTTGACTTCACCGTTTTTCGGAGTATGTTTAGAGAATCACGTTATCCAGCCCAATTGGAGGATTCTTGATGATTCGTCGCTCTGCTTCAATTGTTGTGTGCTTTCTTTCTCTCGGCCTGCTCATCGCCGGCTGCCAGGGCCAGAAAACCGCGGACCAACAAGCTGCGGGCGGCCCGGATGCAAGCGCGGCTTCCTCTCCATCCCCGGCGGAATCCGCCAAGAGCGCCGTAAAGAGGGCGCTTGAACCGAAACCGTTAGTCGTTCCCGCTGACTCTGTAATTTCGGTCGTGCTCGACCAAACCATCAGCTCGAAGACAGCTCATCCCGGCGACAAGTTCTCGGCCACTATCGAATCTCCTGTAGAGATCGGGGGCAAAGTGGCTATTCCTAAGGGCGCGCGCGCCGATGGCGTGGTGAAGGATGCCAAGGCGGCGGGCCGCTTCAAGGGGGGCGCCGCACTGGCACTCGAACTGACGAGCATCACTGTGGCCGGCAAGGAGCACGAAGTTCAAACTTCGTCCGCGGCCATGTCCAGTAAGGGCAAAGGCAAGCGCACCGCGGCAATGGTTGGCGGCGGCGCAGCCGGAGGCGCGGCGATTGGTGGCATTGCCGGCGGCGGCAAGGGCGCGGCCATCGGAGCTCTGATCGGAGCTGCTGCAGGCACCGGGGGCGCGGGATTGACCGGCAATCGCGACATCACGCTATCGGCGGAGACCCCGCTTGATTTTAAACTTCTTCAGTCGGTGAAGATCCGGGAAATGTAGCTTTCATACTCAGCGCTCCGCGGTCCCATTCTCCTCTCCGCGAGTGCTTTCCTTTACTTTGACAGCTCACTTTTGTTCACAAACGGCACTGTCAACGGAATCGTCCTCCGATTTCACACGCGGAACCTGTTCCATATAAGATAGAAAGCTTAGAAGCCTTCAAGGATGCCTATGGAACCAGCCTACATTTGCGACGCGATTCGAACGCCTTTTGGCCGCTACGGCGGAACGTTGGCTGCGATTCGCACGGATGACCTTGCCGCCATCCCGATCAAAGCGCTGGTCGGGCGAAACAGCCAGGTCGATTGGAATGGCCTCGACGACGTTGTCTACGGCTGCGCTAACCAGGCTGGCGAAGATAATCGCAACGTCGGCCGGATGGCCCTCTTACTTGCCGGCCTGCCCAAAGAAGTCCCGGGGACAACCGTAAACCGACTCTGCGGCTCCAGCATGGATGCCGTGGCCATTGCTTCGCGCGCCATCAAATCCGGCGAAGCAGATTTGGTCATCGCCGGGGGCGTCGAAAGCATGTCCCGAGCACCCTTCGTGCTGGCTAAAGCGGACAGCGCCTTCTCACGTTCGGCGAAACTCGAGGACACTACTATCGGCTGGCGCTTCGTCAATCCGCTCATGAAAGCGAAATATGGCACGGATTCCATGCCGGAGACCGGCGAAATCGTGGCGGAAGAATCTCACGTTTCACGCAAGGATCAGGACCTGTTTGCCCTCCGCAGCCAGCAGCGGGCCGCCGATGCCATGCGCGCTTGCCGTATGAAACAAGAGATCGTTCCCGTCCCCATCCCGCAGAAAAAGGGCGACCTCGTACTTTTTTCCGAGGACCAGCATCCGCGCCCTGACACAACTCTCGAAGCGCTCTCCAAATTGAAGCCCATCGTCAAACCGGATGGGACCATCACGGCAGGAAATGCTTCTGGAGTGAATGATGGCGCGTGCGCGTTGCTTTTGGCTTCAGACGCCGCTGCAAAGCGCCACGGGTTAACACCCAAGGCTCGCGTTGTTGCGGCCGCCGCCGCGGGCGTTGCTCCGCGCATCATGGGCATGGGTCCGGCGCCAGCGACGCGTAAAGTTCTAGCGAAAGCGGGGTTGTCGCTCACTCAGATGGACGTTGTCGAGCTCAACGAAGCCTTCGCCTCGCAAGCGCTCGCCGTCCTGCGCGACCTCGGAATTCCCGATGACGCAGCTCACGTTAATCCCAATGGCGGCGCTATTGCCATCGGCCATCCACTGGGCGCAAGCGGCGCGCGCCTCGTCACCACCGCGCTTTATCAACTCTTGCGCACCAAAGGCCGCTACGCCCTCTGCACTATGTGCATCGGAGTCGGCCAAGGCATTGCCGTCATCCTTGAACGGGTGTGAACTTCCTGCTCGTCCTTAGTACGTCCTACTTCTGCTCGGCACGCGCTACTCATCCATCCGCGCAGTGAATTCCAACCACTCTGTGAAAGACTTGCTTGAATCCCTAGGACGGCCTAATCTGCTCACGCGGCATTTCGGTTCGAATTACGATCCTGTCGCGTGCGAATCCGGTGTGACTCAAGGCCAAGAAAGGCCCAGCCATGCAATACCCAACTGGTGCCGGCAATCCCTTTGCAGTTCTGACCGCTATCGTGGCTCCAGCCATCCTGACCAATGCCTCTTCCGTTTTAGCGCTCGGTACGAGTAACCGCTTGGCACGCGTAGTGGACCGCACTCGCATCGTGGCCGCAAAGGTGGCTGTGCTCGAGCCGGGCACAGCCGATTATCAAGCGTGGGCTGGGCAGCTGGCACCTCTGCAAGTGCGCGCGCAACTCCTCGTAAAGGCGCTGCGGCTCTTTTACGCCGGACTCGGTTTGTTTGCCGCGTCTGCTCTGGTCTCCGTGGGCGGCTCGATTGTGTCGTACTACGGCCAAAGCGTTCTTTTTGAAGGGGCCGCCGCGCTTGCGATCCTCACGGGTGCATCTGCGGTTCTGGGGTTGACCGCTGGTTGCGTGTTGATGGTTCGCGAAACACAGCTTGCAGTTCGACTCTTGGAGGAGGAAGCGAGAATTCATGTGACTCATCACAGCAAGTCGCAGCCGCCCCACTAGTCTCATGCCCTTTGTGGATTCCAATCACGCGCGAATTCATTACGCTTTCGAAGGCGCCACGGACACGCCCGTTCTCGTGCTGTCGAATTCCCTGGGCGCGGACTTTTCCATGTGGGATCCTCAAATCCCTGAATTTGTAAAATTCCTACGGGTCCTGCGTTATGACACGCGCGGCCATGGAGAGTCTTCGGTCACACCCGGCCCTTACTCCATCGAGCAGCTGGCGAACGATGTCCTCGCCTTGGCCGATTACCTAAAACTTGACCGCTTCAACTTCTGCGGTCTGTCTATGGGCGGGATGATCGGAATGTGGCTCGCCGCCAACGCTCCGCAGCGGCTGAACAAACTTGTCCTCGCCAGCACCGCCGCCAACATCGGCACTCCCGAAATGTGGAACGCTCGGATTGACGCCGTTCGAAGAGAAGGACTGAAAAACGTCGCTGCCGCGGCCATCGAACGGTGGTTCACTCCGGCTTTCCGCGCGAAGTGTCCATCCGCCGTGAGAAACGTTCACAAGGTTTTGGAATCAGCTAACCCCGAAGGTTACGTCGCTTGCTGTGCGGCGGTTCGCGATTTCGACTTTCGCGAGAGACTTGGCAAGATGCGGACGCCGGGTCTGGTCATCTCTGGAACGCACGACCCCGCGACTACTCCCGCGGACGGCCGTTTCCTAGCCGAGCACATCGCCGGCGCGCGTTATGTGGAACTCAACGGCGCGCATCTCTCGAACATCGAAGATGCGGAACGCTTTACGCAGGAAGTCAGTGGCTTCTTGAGTCCCTAGACCATCTGCGGATTTGCGTCAACAGCTGGCGCGATCGATCTGAAATGTCCGGGTCACCAACGATCGGTCCGTGAGCAGCGCCGTCGCCGGAAAGTGGTTTCGTCGTACCACGCGCTCGGGCCCGTCGTGCCGCACTTTCCAGTCCTCGCTTACATCACACTCGAACACGACAGCTCCTTTCGAGTGAAAGCGCTCTGACCGAAGACCTTTGAGGTATTTCGTTGTGCTATGAGCCCGATCGTTTATCGCTATATAGCACTACTTTTCTGTTGTCAAACGATAATTCTTCTTTTATAACGATGGTGGAAAAGCTGGACTATAGCACCGTTGGCAAGGCGCTACCAAAGCCATACGCGCAGTGCGGCAGGCCGAGGAACGACTTCCACCAGGGCCGCCCACATTTCCGGGCTTGACGTATTTCCAAAATAGAATATCGTTCTTTGCAACAGGTGCAACCGATGCCCTCCGGCAAAAAAACTCTTGCTGTGGCTCAGCGCTTCCCCGCCCGTATGCCCGGCGGTCTGCCCGCGTATCAACGCATTCAGAGGGTCATTCGCAAGCGCATCGATTCCGGCCAGCTCCAGCCCGGCGACCCCGTCCCGTCGGAGCGTGACCTCGCCAAGACCCACCATGTCAGTCTCATGACTGCGCGCCACGCCCTTGCTTTCCTGGAACGCGAAGGCCTCGTCGAGCGCCGCCGTGGCATCGGCACATTCGTCGCACCGCCGAAAATCCACTTCAACAAATTGATGAGCTACACCGAGCAGATGGCCGCACGCACGCTCACCGCCAGCGCCAAAGTGCTCTTCGCCGAAATTGTCGACAACGAGAACGAAGCCGCCGCGCGCCTTTCCCTTCCACCCACCAGCGCCATCATTAAACTCGAACGCTTGCGTCATGCGGCCGGCGAGCCGTTTGCGTTCGAGACCTGTTACCTCGAGGCCGCCGAATGTCCTGGTTTGCTCGACGCGCCAATCGCCCGGGAATCGCTCTTCGGGATTCTCGAACGGGATTACAAGGTGGAACTGGGCTACGCCGACGAAGAGGTGGACGCCACGGCGGCGGACCCGCGCATCGCCGAGATGCTCGCGATCCCGCGCCGCGAACCGCTGTTGCGCATTCGCCAGGTTATCTATTCAACGAAGGGCAAAGCCATCATGTACGTGCTGGGCTTTTACCGCTCGGACCGGCACAATCTGGTGATTCGCCGGTTTAGGTGAGCGGTTGACGCGTCGCCGAACTTCTCTTTGCGCGACAAATTTCCCCAGGTTATGAACGTCAGCGAATTTCGAAAGGCCTCCACATGCTGTTGATCCTGAAGCGCGACAACGAAGAAGTGAACAAGCAGGCCGCGCAACTCATTGCCAGCGCCATCAAGAAGAAGCCATCCCTCACTCTTGGTCTCGCCACCGGCAACACGATGGTCGGCTTGTATCAGCATCTCGTGCGCCTCCACCAAGCGGGCTCACTCGATTTTTCGAAAGTCGTGACCTTCAATCTCGACGAATACCTGGGCCTTTCCGCTTCGCATCCGCAGAGCTTCCGACACTTCATGCATGAACATTTCTTTGGGCACGTTAACGTGCCGCCGCACAGCATCCATATTCCCGATGGCAGCATCCGCGGCGACTATGACCAATACTGCGCGTCCTACGAACAGTCGATTCGCGCCGCCGGCGGCATCGACCTCCAGCTTCTCGGCATCGGCCGCAATGGGCACATTGGTTTCAACGAGCCCACTTCCAGCCTGGCTTCGCGGACGCGCCTCAAAGTCCTGAGCCGCGAAACGCTCGACGACAACGGCAAATCCTTTGGCCCGGGCGAAGAGAGCCCGCGCTGCGCCATCACCATGGGTATCGGTACGATTCTCGAGGCGCGCAAGATTCTTTTGCTGGCCACCGGTGCATCCAAAGCCGCTGCCGCCGCCAAATCCATCGAAGGCCCTATCACCTGCGCCGTCTCCGCTTCAGCCTTGCAACTCCATCCAGACGTGACCTTCGTTCTTGATGAGCCGGCCGCCTCGCAGCTCACGCAACGCGACTACTACAATCGCGTTGTGGAAATGACAGCCCGGCTCACTCCAGACCGCCTTTCCTGAACAGATTCTCCGCTTTGCCACCCGGACTCCGCTAAAATAAAAGTCGTGAAACCGAGCCTCAAAAGAGCTCCTGCCCCGGGCCTGTTCCCCATGTTCCTCAAGCTCGCTGGCCGCCGCTGTGTGGTTGTCGGCGCGGGCCCCGTCGGGGAATCCAAAATCGCCGGTCTGCTGGACGCCGCCGCCACCGTTCGCGTTGTCGCTCCCGAAGCCACACCGCAAGTGCAATCCTGGGCCACGGCCGGCCAAATCGAATGGCTCGCGCGGCCTTGCGAGCCCGCCGACCTCGACGAGATGTTCCTCGTCGTCGCCGCCACTTCCTCGCCCGAATTGCATGAGCAAATCTTCGCCGAAGCACGGCGGCGGGGCGTGCTCTGCAATGTCGTGGACGTTCCCGAGCTTTGCGACTTCTACTATCCCGCCGTGGCGCAGCGCGGTGCGCTGCAAATCGCCGTCTCCACCGCCGGCCAGAGCCCCGCGCTAGCTCAGCGTCTTCGTAAGGAGCTCGAGGAACTGTTCGGGCCCGAATACGAAGCCTGGCTGCGACAACTAGGCGAGGAGCGGGAGAAACTCTTCGCCGCCGCTATGGATCCCGAGGAGCGCAAACGCCTTCTCCACGATCTCGCCAGCGCCGACTCCTTCAAATCCTTCCTCCGAAGGTACAAACGCTCCAAGAAGTGATTTTACGCGGCCACTCGCTATCGACGAGCGCCAGCCCGCAAAATCTCGATAGAGAGTTTATCCGCTCGAATTAAGGTACATACCTGATTGTATTTGCAATTGATAAGGCTTTAGTTGTTGCAGGCTTTTGATATTAAGCCCTAACCACTCGGGGGAGCTTCCCCAGTGCGAGCCCACCCCTCGGAAACTAGGCCAGTACGATGGACGGCCGAAGAGTGAAGCGAAGTCCCCGAGCAATTAGGGTGTTGCTCTCAAGTAGCGCGCAGCCTGTCGTGGCCGAATATGCGGCGACGGAAAACGTCAGTTGCCACGGAGCACGCGTGCGGACCGAGCGGCCCTGGAGGCCGGACAGTCGCGTGCTCATCAAGTCTTCGCTGGGCGATCTGTGGGCTCGCGCACGCGTGGTGTACTGCCAGACTCTAAAATCCAGGGCCTTTGCGGTGGGTCTGGAGTTTCTGGCGCACACCGGTGAATGGACGGCACGGGCGTGAACCCGCATGTATCTGGTTTTCGTCTTGCCAGTTTTCCTTTGTGCATATGAGAAAGCCTAGCCCCTCGGCCTATTCAGGCCCTTCCTTCCAACAATTCAATCTGCGCTCCGGCCTTAACCAGAGCATCGAATTTTTCGATGCTTTGAATCCAATGTTCCGAGCAATGAAGCGTCCAACGGGGTGGTAGGCTGGGGTTGAGACTTTCGGCAGGGGTTAGGCATCCAGCCGAAGTCTACAGTCTAGGGAGTGCCCGGGTATTTGACCCGACGCGGGAACCAGGTTATGAACACAGCAATTCGAAAAGGGAAGGTTTATTTGATAGGAGCAGGGCCAGGGAGTCCGGACCTGCTGACCGTGCTGGCGACCGAGATTCTGAAGACCGCCGAGGTGGTTTTGCACGACCACCTGGTGCCGCAGGAAATCCTTGATTTGATTCCGGCGTGGACACAGGTGCGCAACGTAGGCAAGCGCTGCGGGGAGGCGGGGATTTCACAGGACCAGATTCACACCCTGCTGATTGCCGCGGCGCGTGAAGGCAAGAAGGTTGTGCGACTGAAGGGCGGAGATCCGCTGCTCTTTGGGCGCGTGGGCGAAGAGATGGAAGCGCTGGCGCGTGCGGGAATTGACTTCGAGGTAATACCCGGAGTGACATCGGCGATGGGCGCGGCGGCGGTGGCGAAGATTCCGCTGACGGACCGGCGGTATGCCTCGAAACTGGTATTCCTGAGCCACCATACGGCGGGAAACGTGTCTCCGGAATGGGACGACGTGACGCTCAAAGAGGCAACGTACGCAGTGTACATGCCGGGGAAAAACTATGGTGAAATCGCCGCGAAATTGCTGGAGGGCGGGCTGGACGTGGCAACGCCGTGTGTGATTGTTGCAAATGCCACGCAAGCCGGACAGCGAATTCATCGCACTACGCTGCAAGAATTGGCGCTCGAAGAGAGGCTGCCTGCTCCTTCCCTGCTGATCATTGGCGAGGTGGCGCGGCCTCTGCCGCCGGTCGATCAAGGAAAAGATGATTCCGGATGGGAAACGCCCGAAGCCACCGAGGTGATTCTGGATTTGGGCGAGTCGCGGGCGGAAGAGGAGATTATTGGGTAAAGTGCAGTAGTCAGTTGTCAGTTCGCCGTCTCCAGCAGGATTAAGAAGAGTTGCCTGGCTGGTTCAAGCGGAGGCGCTTCCGTGCCGCTTTCTAGTGAGCAGCGCGGCAGCTTGGTCGGCGGTTTCCTTCACCAGAAAGCCCATCTTCGGATGCGAAGGCTCTAGATCCGGGTAAATCCCTTTCCGCTGTAATTCTTCTGAAGTGGTCGGGCCAATCGAAGCGACGACGGCGCGACGCAATCCTTTGAGCACGGCCTCTTCCAATTTCATTTCGGTGGCAACTTGAAAAAGATGTGCCACCTGAATCCCTGTAGTGAAGACAACAACATCGATTTTTCCCGCAGCAAGTTCCTTGATGGCGGATTGCAACGGCGCAATGTCCTCGGGCAAGGCCCATTGATAGATCGGGACGCGCGTGACAATGGCGCCGCGTTCCGTAAGTGCAGCGATCAATCCGGGATTCGAAACGCCATATTCCTGGAGCGCCACGCGCGTGCCGCGCAGGCGAAATTCCGGTGAGGAATTTGCAGCCTGGTCGAGAGCTTGGAGAAGCTCACGCCAGGTGTTGGGCTCGGGAGCGGTAAGCGCGGGAGTAACACCGAGTTCGCGCAAAACCGCGATGGGCTTGGGGCCGCGGGGAACGACTTTCACGCGTTGCAACGCGGCCACGAAGGCGTCACGAGAGAATTTTGTCTCGGCGACGCTTAGAACGGCACGCGTGCCAACGCCGGTCAGAAGAATGACCATGTCAAATTGCCCGGCCAGGAGCGCTTCCGCAAAGGCCAGCGCCTCGGTATTCGACTCGAGCGGTACTTCGCGCATCGCGGGTGCAACCACCGGCGTGCCGCCGTACGTGGAGATGAGTTTGGCAAGCTCCGCGGCGCGGCGACTCTCCAGCGCCAAAACTCGCAAGCCATCCAATCCGCTCATGGAATGAGATTGTTAAACAGAATGGCGAGTAGCGCCACTACGAAATGGGCGAAGGGAGCGGCAAATCCTTGATGCGGATCATCAGGCAAATCAATCGCCTGACGCCGCCCTATTGCTGATTCCTGCTTACCGCTCGATCCAGGTAATGCGTTTCGCCAGCTTCGATGAGCCGGATCGATGCGGCTTCGGGGGTCAAGTCGCGCTGCGGGGAGGCAAGCAGTTCGTAGCCCACCATGAACTTTCGAACGGTGGCCGAACGCAGCAGCGGCGGGAAATAATGCGCGTGCAGATGCCATGCTTCATGAGGTTCACCGTCGGTCGGCTGCTGATGGAAGCCCATTGAATAAGGAAACGCGCTTTCGAACAGATTGTCATAGCGGATGGTTACGCGGCGGAGAATGTCGCCGAGCAGATCGCGCTCGCCCTCCTTGAGTAGCTCGAGAGAGCCGACATGGCGTTTGCTCAAGACGAGCGTTTCGAACGGCCAGACCGCCCAAAACGGGACAAGGGCGGCGAACGCGTCGTTCTGGCAAACGACCCGCTCGAGCCGATGTAACTCCAATTGCAGATAATCGCAGAGCAGGCACGAATGTTTTTCTGCGCGATAGGCGCGAAGAGATTCGTCTTCGCGGGCAGGGAGATTCGGGACCGTGGCATTCGCCCAAATCTGGCAATGAGGGTGCGGGTTGCTGGCGCCCATCAGTTCGCCTCTATTTTCAAAGATTTGTACGTGACGGACCCAGGGAACCTGCGCGAGCGTGGAGAATTGCTCGGTCCAGGCGTCGATGACGCCACGCAATTCGCGAGAGTTCAATCGCGGAACGGTGAGATCGTGCCGCGGTGAAAAACACAGGACCCGGCAGAGGCCACGGTCCGTTTGCGCCACGAGCAAACCGTTCCCTTCATAATGCAACGACTCACCCTCCGGCAGCAGCGCCGGGAAGTCGTTGTCGAATGCGTACGTTTCCGTATATTGCGGAGTTTGCTTGCCACCGGCACGCTTGTTCCCGGGACAAAGATAACAGTCTGGATCGTACAGGACGGAAGGAGCAGCCACGAGTTTCTCTACTTTTCCCTGCCACGGCCTTTGCGTGCGCTGTGGAGAGACCAGGACCCACTCCCGCAGGAGCGGATTGAAGCGTTTGTGCGGACTGGAAAGCAGCTCTTCAAAATTCATGATGATAGAAACCGCCAAATCATATCAACATTCCGCGGTTCCCTGCCAAGTCGACCTCCTTGTCCTGTCTTGCCCGGTCATCGGACGGCGCTCAACGCCCCGTATTATTTCAGATTCGCCTTTGGCGAGGCCGAGGAATTTGCGGCTGAAGCGGAGGAGAATTCCGCAACACCAATTCGAATCACGGTATCTCGCGTCGTAATGTTGTCCGGCTTTTCGGTCCAGATTCCGTAGACGCGGCCGTTCATGGCAGCAAGCCCGTCATAATCGCCGATGAAGCCGCCCTTGGCATTGAAGGGCTGATCGGTCCAGGAATAATTCTGGAAAGATTGGCCGCCATCGGTGGAGCGGGCGAGAACCACAGTCTGCGCGCGATTTCTCGGATCTCCACGGCGATCATAGAAGATCACGTTTATCGAACCGTCCGCAGGATCCACGGCCATCCACTGAAAGAAATGCTCAGCTCCGTTATGAACGGCATCCGTGTTCACACGAATTGCGGGAGACCAGGTGGCACCATAATCTTTCGAAGAAGAACAGAAGACGTCAATCTCGCCATTGCGATAGTCGGCCCACGTGACGTAGAGGCGCCCGCCCTTCGGGCCTCCACGCGGATCGATGGCAATTTGCGGGAAGCCGTTGGCGCGCGCGACGGCGTCGATGCTGAACATCGTCGGCGCGGTATCAATAATATTGCGCGTGGGAGCGAACGTTGAGCCGCCATCCGAAGAAGCAGTGAAGACAACGTGGTTGCCGTCCGTCCAGACAGCATAAAGCGCGCTGTCTGGACCAACCGCTCCGAAAAATCCTTCGACAGCGCCGTTGTCGTCGCGCGGAAGACCGCGCACGTTATCAATTTCCATCGGCTTCGACCAGGTCTTCCCATGGTCGGTAGAACGCACAAACTGAATCTGCGAATCGGTGACGGTCCAGCGCGTCCAGCCTATATATAAGTTGCCCGCGTAGGGGCCGTGACTGTTGTCCGCGACGATGTACGGTTTATCTTCCCAAGGCACATCCTTTTGATCAGGGGTTTTGTCGGGCTGCTCGGTCGCGGCGATGTCCTTGGCCTCCCAGGTTTTTCCGCCATCGAGCGATCGCCGAACGTAAATTCCGTTGCGGGAGGAGTTGTGGCCCCAATAATTGAATGTTCCGAGCTTGTCAAACGCGATGTAGCAGATGAAAGCATGGCCCTGGTTGTCGTAGGTCGTGGAAACATCGCCAGACACGCGGTAGTCGCGTGGCTCGACGCCCGTGGCAATCTGCCAAGTGCGGCCTGCGTCGAAGGAATACGCCGCGTGCGCGTTGTCCTGATACACAGCGACTACTTGCTGCGGGTTATTGGGATTGATGGCGATACCTGGCTCGGTGAAGTATCCGGGCTGGGGAGTCAAGGTGATAACGCTGGAGTTGGGGGCCTTTGGAGGGAGCTGTGCAGAAGTATTCCCTGCAATTGCCGCGAGCGTGGCAATTGACAAAATAGTGCGCAACGTTTGGCGCACGATAGCACGCGAGATTGAGGACAGGCGGCTCGCGCCTCCCGCAGAAATCTTTCTTGAATTCACGAATGCGCCTCCTCGATTGCAGCAGTTGCTTCCGCCGGAGTATTTGGACTCTTCATCGAGCACGCGGCGGAGGGTTGTCCCGCTCTTCATGAATGGCAAAGTCAGCCGGCGGCGTCACTCCAAGGAGATAGTGAACGAAATAATCCCAGCGCCGGCGGATCAAGTAAGGATTGCCGCCTTCGCCGTGGTACATGTTCGGAACGATCAGCTGGTCGAAATTCTTGTTGGCTTTGATGAGGGCATCAGTCAGGCGCATGGTTTCCACGACATGCACGTTGTCATCGATATCCCCATGTTCGATGAGCAAGTGGCCCTTCAGGCGATCGGCCATGGTGACATTGGATTGCTCGGCGTAATCCGGTCCCACCGGATAACCCTGATAGAGTTCGTTCCACCACGCTTTGTCGAGCCGCGCGTCGTGATCGCCGGAAATGGACACGCAAACCTTGTAGAAATCGGGAAAGGACAAGATGGCGTGCGCAGAGCCGTAGCCTCCGGCGGAGGTGCCGTAAATGCCGACGCGATCCGCGTCCATGTACGGAAACTTCGCAGCCATCTGCTTGATCATTTCGACGTGGTCTTCAAACGCACCGCCGAGGTTGTGATAAGAGAATTCGTGGAAGGCCCGCGAACGACCAGTCGTGCCGCGGCCATCAATCATCACTCCGATGAAGCCAAGCTCGGCAATTTGCTGTTCGGGATTGCGCAGAGCGGCGCCAAACGTTTTTGGAACGAAGAAGGCTTGCGGGCCGGTGTAAACCATTTCGACGATGGGGTATTTCTTTGAGGAATCAAAATTGGATGGCTTCCAGATCAAGCCGTACAAGTCCGTAGTACCGTCCTTGGCTTTGCCTCGAAACGGTTCTGGCGATTTCCAGCCAGCTTTAACGAGTTCGCTGGTGTCGGTTTGCTCCAAGGTCCTGACCTGCGAGCCGTCTTTCGTGCGCTTCAGCAGGGAGACCGCGGGAAGGTCGGGCCGGGAAAAACTGTCTACGAAGTAGTTGCGATCGGGAGAAAAGCTCACCGTGTGAGTGGCATTTTCCGGCGTGAGCAGAGTAGGGCCCTTACCGTCAAAACCCGCGGCGTAGAGGTGAGTCTGGTACGGGTCTTCGTCCTTTTCCCGGCCGCTGGCAAGAAAAAAGACTCGCCGCGCTTTTTCGTCGACCTCGACAATCTGGCGCACGACCCACGATCCTTGGGTCAATTGGCCGCGCAATTCGCCGGTCTTGAGACTCGCAAGATAGAGATGATTCCAGCCATCTCTTTCGGAAGTCCATAGGACGTCGCCGGTCTCATGCAGAATCCGGAAATGCGTTTCTCCGGGATCGACATAGCGCTCGGCCTTCTCGCGAATCACGACTCGCTGCTCGCCCGTATTTGCGTCCACCTCGCGCAGGTCGATGGATTTTTCGCCGCGCTCGGCCGCATCGTAGGAAAACGTCTTGCTGTCCGCGTACCAGTCGAACCCAGGTCCGCCCTGGAATTGCATCTCGATAGGCGCGGTCTTCACTTCGATGCGCTTGCCGCTTTGCACTTCGAAAATGATCGGCTCAGCTTTAGGCAGGACTTCGCCGGGTAAGGGATACACGACCGTGTAAGCTTTCGGCCGGAGTTGGCCGGGCGGAACGAACTGCAGATAGTGGAAGCGCCCGGCGTTGCGGGTGTCCATGCGGTACGTGACGAGCTTGGAAGAATCGGGCGACCAGAACACCGCAGCACGCTGTCTGACGTCCTGCGTTCCCTGCGCCACCATCGGACGGAGCGAGGGAATTTCGGTGGCGAATTCGTAGGATGCTTCACCATCGCGCGTCAGGCGCACAACTTCTCCGGTAGAAACGTAACGCACGTACAGGTCGTGGTCCTTGACATAGGCGACCCACTCTTTGTTTGGCGAGGCCTCTTCGTACTGCCCAGCTACTGGCTCCGGCCCTCTCTTGCATTCGTAGTTTTCGAGCAGGCACGACCAGGGCACGCCGTCAATCTGAAAAGAGATGGATTTTCCTCCTTCGGAGAAATCCATGGCCTCGAAGGGGAGGTCGGTCGATTGCACCTCGCGCTTTAGGGCCTTCGAAAGCGACGCGGCGAGCCGCGCATGGTCAAACGCAGGACCCGAGGAGTTTTGATCGGGATCGACGAGAAGGAATTCAGTTGCGTTCGTGCCTACCTTCCGATACCAGAAGCGATTATTCTTGGCGATCCAGTGTGGGGCCACTTCGGCAACATAGATGCGGTGACGCAAATTTCCGGGAAGAAATTGCTCGGCGCGCTGATAGTCCTCGCGGGTGCCTTGAGCCGCGCTGCCGTGGGGAGAAAAGAGCAGCAGAACAGCAACGTAGAAACAGCGCCGAGGGCAAGCGTTCATGGGGATTCCTCCTCGAAATGTTTTCAGGCCGTTCTCTTTTGTTTAGCCGCCTTCGTCGTCTTCGTCTTTTGTCTCTGCGGGGCGCACGAAGGCGATGGGAGTGATTCCTTTATCGAGCAACGTGCGGTTGAACGTAGGAATCTCCTTTTCAATGAGGTTTTGATAGCCGCTCTGCGCCTCGGCAAGGTCTTTTTCAATAGTCTGCAGGATGGCCGCAGCGGTATCAGTGGGAGGGCTATCCACACCTCCAGCCACATCTCCCGCACCCGTACCGACTTCGCCGTTCAGCCAGATCAGCTGGAGATAGGTCTTTTCTGGAATGGAATAATATTTGTCGTCACTCAAAGCGTCGGCGCGCGAAATGAATCTGTACTCGACGTCCTGCATCTTCTGGTCCATGGCTTCGACAGTCTTCAGCAATTCGGGGTCGGGATTGGCTTCGCTCTTCTCTTGTTTCGCCCCCTTTGTTGCGTCGTTGGTTTCCTCTTTCTTCTCCGTCGCTCCTTGAAGCACGCTCTTGCGCCCGCCCAACATGCGCGCAATCACATCGAGCTGCTTGCGCATCCATTCCAATTTGTTGGTGGCTTCAGAAGTTTTCGTGATGTCGTCGCGGATGCGCAGTTGCAGTTTGAAGGCAGCAGACAAATCCTCGTCGCTTGCGTGAACATTGGGGTTTTTGACGATGGTCACAGGCTGCGTGAAACTCTGTCCATCCACAGTAAGCCGAACCGTGTATTTTCCGGGTAGCGCCATCGGGCCGACCTCAGCTTCTCGGATTCCCCAATGCAAAACCTGCCGCGAATCACTGCCACGGAAGCGGCGCTCTTCCCAAATGTGCGGATTCTCGGAGGGCGTGGTGCGAAGCGCAACCAGCTTTGGCGGATCGTATAGGAAATTCCATTCCGCCCGGTTCATGCCTGTCCGTCCTGGGCCGTCGAGCTTACGAACGAGCAATCCATTCGAATCGAGGATTTCGATTTTCAGCGGAGCTTTCGGTGCGGCTTTTAGCGAATAGGTAATTGCCGCGCCGCCATTGGGGAAAAGCCGGAGCGTTTCACGGGGAACAAAGAGTCGCACGGGCTCGTCAGCAACCTTTTGTGCCATCTGCTCCAGCGGCGTAATGTCATCCAGAATGTAGATTCCCCGGCCGTAGGTCGAGACGACGAGGTCGCGAAACTTCTTTTGTACCACGGCCCAGGTAACGGGCGCGTGCGGTAAACCTGCGCTAAGGGCCATCCAATGTGCGCCATCATCCAGAGAATAAAAGAGGCCGTTTCCGGTGCCGGCGAAAAGCAAGCCCTTCTGGTTGGGATCTTCCGCGATGGTGCGAACGTACCCCAGCGCGTGCTTGGGCAAGCCCTCTGAAATCTTCGTCCATGTCTTGCCGAAATCGGTGGTCTTGAAAATGTAAGGGTCGCGATTATCCATCAAGTGATAGTCGATGCAAACGTAGGCCGTGCCAGCATCGAAGTGCGATGGCTCGATGCGCGTCACCGTACCCCAAGGCGGCAAATCCTTGATATTTTTTGTGACGTTGGCCCAGTTCGCGCCGCCGTCCTTTGTGTACCAGATCAAACCATCATTCGTGCCCGCCCAGATAAGGCCTTGCTGCACTTCTGAGGGAGCGATGGCGAACACGACCTCTCCATAAAACTGGCCGAGGTTGTCCCCGACAATTCCGCCGGAAGAGCCAAGCCGGGCCGGGTCTTGCGTGGAAAGATCCGGACTGATGACCGCCCAGCTTTGCCCGCCATTGGTTGTTTTGAAAATGACCTGGCAGCCGTAGTAGACGGTATTGTGTTCGAACGGATCGATAGCTAGAGGTGGCGTCCAGTGGCAGCGGTATTTCAGTTCATTCGGCGGCGAATCGAGGGAGTGGATCCAGGGGCTCACCGAGCGCGCGCGCTTGGTTTTCGCGTCCCACCGCGTCACTTCGTTTCCGTAGCAACTGGCCCACACGATGTTCGCGTCCGTCGGATCCGGGAGCGTAAATCCCGATTCGCATCCCCCCATGCGGCGTTCCCATCCGGTGTCCAGCACGCGGCCGTATTCGAGCGGCGGAGCAATGCTCGGGCCGCGCATGTTCGGGCCATCTTGCATGTTGGTGTAGACGTAATAAGGAACCTGGTTGTCAACGGCCACGTGATACATCTGCCCAATGGGGAGTTGCACGCGATGAAAGCCACGGCCATGCACGGTGGTGATATTTAATCCGCCATCATCCGTGATAACGAAGCGGTCAGGATTCAGCGGATCGATCCAAATGTCGTGATTGTCGCCGCCCCAAGGCACTTCCTTGAAGATTTCACCGCCATCGAGCGATTCAAGAAAGCTGCTGTTGGCCACGTAGACTTCGTTGTCGTTGCCCGTGGAGACGGCGATTCGAATGTAATATCCCGCGCGTCCGATCAACTGGCGCTGGTAATTCATGGCTTGCCAGTTTTCGCCGCCGTTGTCGGAGCGCCACACTGCTCCTTGATCTTTCGTCTGAATCAGTGCGAAATAGCGCTCGGAATTAGTCGGTGCGATGGCCACATCGATTTTCCCGAGCGGTGGTTTCGGTAAGCCGTGGCTTTCAATCTTTGTCCACTTAGTGCCGCCATCTTTCGAAATGTAAACCGCGCTGCCCGGCCCGCCGCTCAACTCTCCGTAAGTGTGCATTTCCACTTGCCACATTCCTGCAAGGAGAATTCGCGGGTTGTGCGCGTCCATGGCCAGCCCCGAACAGCCGGTGTTGGCGTCGGCAAAGAGCACGCGCTCCCAGTGCTGCCCGCGGTCCGTGGTGCGATAGACGCCTCGCTCCTGCTGCGGACCAGTTGTACGGCCAAGCGCACACACAAATGCAATATCCGGATTTGTGGGGTGAACCAGGATTCTCCCAATGCGCCCCGTCTCGTCCAAACCCACATGCGCCCAGTTCTTGCCGGAATCCGTCGAGAGGTAAACGCCATTGCCCATCACATCGCTGTCGCGAATTGCCCAGGCTTCGCCTGTGCCCACCCAGATCACGCTCGGGTCGGATGGAGCTACGGCGATGGCCCCAATGGCCGCTACCGGCTGCTTGTCAAAGACGGGATCCCAGCGGTTGCCGCCATCCGTGGTTTTCCAGACTCCACCGGAAGCAGCGCCCGCATAATACGTGCTCGGATCACCGGGCACGCCAGCAATCGAAGCTACGCGATTCCCTGTACGAGGTCCGACAAACCGAAACCGGAAAGTCTCTTCGTCACTGCGAGCGCCCGGTGGTCTTTGCGCGTAAGCGAGCGACGCGAAAGTTCCTAGAGCCCAGAGCAGCAGTCCTGCCTTGATCGAGGGACGACAGACCGAAGTAGCGCGCATTCACCCAATCCCCTTTCCTATCGCAAATAGGATGTGTGCCGCTGGCATGCTACGCATTTACGCTTGAGATGGAAACCCGTAAATCGGGTTTCGGCCTGCGCGATAACGCTACGCGCTCGACCACCTAGCGGCTCATGGCGTCAACGTCACCGTGGCGATAGACATCCGCGGCAAGTCCAGCCGAACAGTTGAGCCTTCCAATTTCGCAGTATGTTGCTTTGGCACCACATGATCCGGAGCGTCAAAACTGTTACAGGCATTCCAATCCGCGTCATGGAGCAGGAGCGCATTCGTATCTTTCGCCGTTGCGCCACGCAGCACGCATTGAATCTCCAAGTCTTGGTCGGGAAAGGGATTGACCAGGCTGAGCACAACAACTCCGTTCTTTGTCGAAGCTGAAACAGACAGGTCCGGCGACGCCTTGTCTTTGTCCGGCGCGCCACCCTCGGATTCGACCTTCACCGCGGTCTTGCCACGGTGTCCCTTGAACAGGGCGAAAGCGTGATATGTCGTAGTACGGACGCACTGCTTCCCTTCCGGACCAGCGGTCAGGAGCAGCGACTGCAACACGTTCACGATTTGCGCGATGTTGCACATGTAGAGCTTGTCGGCCTGGCGATTGAAAATATTTAGTCCTAAACCTGCTGCCACAGCGCTGCGCATAGTGCTTTGCTGCCACAATTTCCCGAATTTCTTCTCGTCTTCTTCGGCGATGCGATCCCACACGCCCCATTCATCCAAGACCAGTGCGATCTTGCGCCCCTCGCGATAGCTGTCAAACAGCGAGCGCTGCTGCACAATGGCTTCTTCGACGCGGGAAAAAATGGCGAGCTGTTTTTTCACATGCTCCGCTGTGAAATGGAGGGGGTGATCGTCCCCGCCCTCGTAGTAGTGCATGGAGACACCTTCGGGCGTTCCCCCTTCGAGGGTATCCATGAACCTGCGGGACCAGCGCGTGTCATTTCCATTCGGGCCGCTGGCAATTAGAAACGGGTCCGTCCCACCGTACTTTCGCAAATAGACAGAAAATCGCCGGTAATGATCGGCATAGACTTCAGGGCGCATCCATCCACCGCAGCCCCATGCTTCGTTCCCCACGCCCCAGTAGCGCACGCGGAAGGGTTCGGCCGCGCCGTTCTTGACGCGTTCCTCGGCCAGCGTGCTTCCCGAGGGCATGTTGCAGTACTCCACCCAATCGCGCATTTCCCCTGGCGTTCCGCTTCCCACATTTCCGGCGAGGTACGGCTCCGCATCGATCAGTCGGCATAACCCTATGAATTCGTGCGTCCCGAAACTTCCGTCTTCGACGTAGCCGCCCCAGTGGATATTGACGCGCTTGGGACGGCCCTGCAGCGGACCAATCCCGTCACGCCAGTGATAGTCGTCCGCATAGCAGCCACCCGGCCAGCGCAAAACCGGGATGCCCAATTCCCTCAGATATTCGACGGCCTGCTGGCGATAGCCGTTGGTATTGGGAATCGGTGAATTTTTGCCAACCCATAGACCGCCGTAGACGCAGGAACCGAGATGCTCTGCAAAATGTCCATGAAATTCCGGTCGCACGGTGCCAATTTCTGAATCCACGCGCACGGTAATCTTTCGGGTCGCGCCCGCAGCGGCGCCGATAAACCGCGGAATCAACGAGCACAGAGACACAGCCGCAGTGTTCCCGACAAATCTCCGGCGGGAAATTTTCGAGAGCATCGCATCTCCTCGTTGGGAGTTAATTCGGCCCGACGTGCTTGCTACTTTGCGTGCAA
>QHYM01000380.1 GCA_003223295.1 Acidobacteriota bacterium
CCTATCGTTTATGTGCTGACCGTTACATTCATAGGAGATGGAAGCGGTTATATTGCTAGCAATCCCGCCGGAATTAGTTGTGAAAGTAGCGGACAAACCTGCTCAGTGGGCCAAATTTCGCCAGGGACTGCCTACACACTGGCTGCGAGCCCCGGTAGAAACTCTACTTTTGTAGGCTGGGATGGCGCATGTACAGGGAGTGACCCAAATGGTTGCAGTGTGACCCTGAATTCCAACATGAATGTCACCGCCAAGTTCAGCCTGCTCCCGGATTTTTCGGTGAGCCCGGCGGCCATGAGTTTAACTATGAAGCACGACGGCCAGGTGAGCGATACGCTGACATTTCCTGCACAAGGCGGTTTCTCGGGATCGATTGCGCTGGCTTGTTCAGTCAGCGGCCCTCCTCCCATGCCTGCGTGTGGCATCTCGCCAAATTCTGTCTCTCCGGGAAGCAACGCGACGCTCACCGTTAACGCGGCGAGCCTTTCGGCGGCGCTGACGCCGCAATTTTTCAACACGACGACACGACTCCACGCTACGTTGCTGCCAATAGGAATCGTCGGCTTTGTCCTGGTGCTTTTCGACAGAAAGCGCCGGAGAGTGTGGACACTGTGCCTCTTGCTGATCGTGACCACGATTCTGCCTGTGGCGTGCGGAGGAGGGAGCAGCAACCCGCCGCCTCCCGTCGCGCAAAACTATACGGTCACGGTCACGGCGACCTCGGCCACGCTGCAGCACTCGACAACAATATCCGTAACGGTGAATTAGATGACTCTCGATCTAGCGGATGACAAGAGTGCCCACATAATGCTTACTGTTTGCCTCTTTATGCGGTATACATCTGACAACTGCCTTTCCTACCTGAAGACTCGCACGCATGGAAGGAGGACCGATGAACCTAATGAAGTGGGCCTGGTTCTTGCTTTGCCCAATGGTCGCCGTTAGTTCGGTGCACGCACAGGGCGTCGGCTCCTCGGGTGATATCGCTGGCACAATAAGCGATCCATCGGGAGCGGGCATCCCGAAGGCCACGATCCTCGCATTGGAGACCGGCAAAGGCATCCGGCATATCGCTGAAACTGACGCCAGCGGCGAATACCGCCTGACGGGACTGCCACCGGCGAGGTACGACGTGACTACACAAATTGCGAGTTTTCAGAGCCAACACTCGCTGCGGAATCGTTGGCTGCAGCCCGCCAAGCTTGACAGCACGTGTTTTACGTGGTACACGTAGAATGCGTGTAACTGGTCGGATGTGCGCGTAAAGGAAACTTGAGCCATGAGCCAGATGAAGCAGAACGTGACGCTAAGCCTTGAGCGGCAGACGCTTCGAAAGGCTAAGATCTTGGCGGCTAAACGCGGTACGTCGATTAGCGGACTTTTGGCCAGACAGATTGAAGTCTTAGTAGGCGACGAGGAAGAGTATGAACACGCGGAACGGCAGGCGCTGACGCTACTCGACCAGGGTTTTCATATGGGTGGCGTAATCCGCGCGAGCCGAGACGAATTACATGAACGATAAAACGTTCGTCGACACCAATGTCTTAATCTACGCTCACGACATCGACGCAGGGCCCAAGCATGAAATAGCGAAGAGCGTTATCCGCGAGCTGTGGAGCAACCGAGCCGGCCTCCTGAGCACACAGGTACTTCAGGAGTTCTACGTTAACGTCACGCGAAAGATTGCTTCTCCGCTCTCAAAGGTTTCGGCGCGCACGGTGATTAACAGTTACGCGAGTTGGTGCATCGAGAGCACTCTGGTCGATATTTCGACAGCATTTCGAATTGAAGATGAGTCGCAGATCGGATTCTGGGATGCGCTGATAATTGCCTCGGCCGCCAAAGGTGGGGCGATGCGCCTCCTCTCGGAAGATCTGAACTCTGGGCAAACAATCATGGGCGTACTCATCGACAATCCTTTTGCCGCGATTCCATAATGGTTGGAGTTGGGACAGTTGCGGCCGACATGAACGAATCGCCAATGGAATTGTGAGGGCCGAGCTGACCACCGTGATCGTACAGATGCGGACACGGTATCAAAGTCCTTTTCCGGGAGTGCTGAGGAAATCGACGTCTCCGGCAAGGTCTCGCCCTCCTCTCAACAAACGAAGCGATGTCTGACGCAGCGGGGAACACCAGAACTAGCAGAGTCTTCCTGAACTTTTGCTGATCTTTTGAATGCCAATGAGGGTATTTCGCTGCAACTGCGAAGTGCCCAAACAAAACAAACGAAGATCGGTCGGTGCGAACGGGTCAGGTAGAATTTAGCAAACCGCCGCATTCAGCCGCTCTGCCACCTCTCCGGCGTTTACTTTCAACAGCTTACCACAGAACCAGAAATGCTGTGGTGACCAACTGTTGACCAGTCGGTTGAAAAGTGCGAAAGACCGCGGCCGGTTGGACTCTCCGCTACATCGGTCGCTCGTAGGCTAGAGGGTCGCCGAATCTCAACTGCAACTGTTGGGGACCTACTTTCGCTTGTCTTAATTCTTCGATCCGGGCCTGCGCCTTCTCCACCGCCTCGAGCACGTACGATCAAAGACCTTAATATAGCGTTCCCTGGCAACCGTTCGTTTGCTGCCGCGGGCATACATTTGGGGCTTCGCTGACACAATTCGTGCGGGGGTGGAAGGCCGAGCGGAATCCATCTACTTTTTCGGCAGGCGTTACTACAACAGGGCGCCATTCTATTTTTTCCCTTCGGTTTTGGTGGTGAAAATTCCGATCGGTCTGCTTGCGTTGGTGGCCATTGGGCTTTTCTTCCTATTTACGCGCAGTATTTCCCCACAATGGCTCACACCAATACTCAGCGCTGTGGGTTTCGCCGTGCTCCTCCTGATCGTTCTTGCCTCTGGCGCTTCGTACGCAGGTATTCGCCACGCTCTTCCTGCAGTGCCAACCTTGGCGTTATGCGCGGCACTGACCATTTACAAGGCGA
>QHYM01000274.1 GCA_003223295.1 Acidobacteriota bacterium
ACGCTTTTTAAGAGCGCAAGATTCTGCGAGCCCATGCCGCAATTTCTATTCGTCTCTTTCCTTGGTTTTCACTTACAACTTAAGACTTAAGACTTAAGACTTAAGACTTAAGACTTAAGACTTAAGACTTAAGACTTAAGACTTAAGACTTAAGACTAACAACTGCTCTTCTCACCACCCCACCGCATACCCCTTCTCCTTGTTCTGTTCGTCCAGCCACGTTTTCAACGGCGCGAAATAATCCGCCAGCGCCATCGCGTCCATTTGCTTTTGTCCGGTCAGCGTCTCGAGCGCATCTTGCCACGGTTTGCTCTGCCCCATCGAAAGCATGTGCTTCAGCTTCTCGCCCGCCCTTTTGTTCCCATAAATCGAGCAGCGGTGCAGCGGCCCGGCAACACCGGCTTCCTTGCAAAGCGCGCGGTGAAACTGAAATTGTAAAATCCGCGCAAGGAAATAGCGCGCGTACGGAGTGTTCGAGGGAATGTGGTATTTTGCTCCCGGGTCAAAATCTGCTTCCGTTCTCTCCACCGGAGGCGCGACACCCTGATACTTCCTCCGCAGTTCCCACCACGCCTTGTTGTAATCCCCCGGCTTGACCTGCCCTGCAAATACCTCCCACCGCCATTTGTCCACCAGCAATCCAAACGGCAGAAACGCCACTTTCGCGAGCGCTTGTTGTAGCAGGTAATCAATGTCGCCCGAAGCGGGCGGCACCGCCTCGATCAACCCGATCTGTTTCAAATATTCCGGGGTGACCGAAAGCGCGATCGCGTCTCCCACCGCTTCGTGAAACCCGTCATTCGCGCTGCTCTGAAACAGCGGGGGCTGCGTCATATACGCGCGCTGATAGAAGTTGTGTCCCAGTTCGTGGTGAATCGTCCGGAAGTCCTCTTCCCGGATCTGGATGCACATCTTGATGCGCAGGTCCTCTTTGAAATCCACGTCCCACGCGCTCGCATGGCACACCACATCGCGGTCCGCCGGCTTCGTGAACAGCGAACGTTCCCAGAACGTCGGCGGCAGTGGTACAAATCCCAGCGACGTGAAAAAGCTTTCGCCGTACTTCACCATGCCCTTTGCGTCCGTTTTTCGGTCCTGCAATATCTTCGTCAGGTCATAACCTTGCGGCGGCTTCGGCGAATCCGTCAGCGAATAAACGTTGTTCCACTCCTGGCTCCAAATGTTTCCCAACAAATGCGCGGGGATCGGACCTTTCGCAGGGACCAGTTCGTTTCCATATTTCTTCCGCAGTTGCCCGCGTACATAGGCGTGCAGCGACAGATACAGTGGCTTCAACTGTTCCCATAGCCGGTCTTCTTCCTTCGCGAAGTCCTCCGTCGGCATGTCGTAATTCGAACGCCACAACGCTCCCACGTCCGCGTATCCCAACTCGCGCGCCCCCGCGTTGCCCAGCTCCACCATCCGTGCATACCGCTGCCGCATCGGCGCGCCAATCGCATGCCATCCCACCCAGGCGCGCTCGAGCTCATCCGCGTCGCGGCTTTCTGCCATCAATTTCTCCACCGCTGTCACGTCCAGGCACGTTCCCTTTTGGCCGTCCGGGCACCACTTTCCTTTTCCATAATCGCCATCGAGTGACGCCAGAATCTGCGCCAGCTCTTTTTGGGCTTTCGGATCATCCGGGGCGGGGAATCCTGTCGCCAATTCCAGCAGCAGCCGTTTGCGTGCCAATTCCGGGGCTAGCTTCAAGCTATCGAATCGGTGCGCCTCCTTCGCGTACTTCGCGCTCGCCGTATTCACCACCTCGCCCGCGTCGGCCGCGATCTGTTCCGTATCCTCGGTAATGAAATTCTCTTCCACCCAGGAAGCCCGCGAAGCCTTAAGGCCCAAATCAAACAGCTCTTTCTCCGCGTTCTCGATGTATTTCTTCGCTTCCTCGGTTGTCGGTGCTGCTTTATTGCCGGCGCTCTTCGGCCGAGCTGTTTGCGCGAAGGCTACTGCCTGCGCGACAAGCAAACACGCCACAGCCCCACAAAAAACTGCCGCCCGGCTTGCCCTCATGCCCCCGCCTTTCGCGTCTTCGTCACCACTTCTCTCAACACCTCGAGTGCTCGTTCGCAGCCTGCCCGGTGCACGTCGCAATGCGTCACGACGCGCACCGAGTACAGCGCCGTGTCCTGTGCCCACACACCGTGTGCGTGCACCGCGTCGCACAATTCCACTGCCGTCATCCCCGTTTTCGCGCAATCAAAAATCACGATGTTCGAACGCACTTTCTTCGGATCGATTTTCAATCCCGGAATCTCGGCAATCCCTTCCGCAAGCAGCTTGGCATTCTCATGATCGACGTGCAGCCGGGCTGGCGATTTTTCCAGGGCAATCAACCCAGCGGCCGCAATCACTCCTGCCTGCCGCATCCCTCCGCCAAACATTTTTCGATAAATCCGCGCCTTCTCGATGAACGCTTTCGTTCCCGCCACCATCGATCCCACCGGCGCACCCAGTCCCTTCGACAAGCAAAACATCACCGAATCCACTTTCTTCGTCGTCACCGCGACGTGGTCGCCCAGCGCCGTCGCCGCATTGAAAATCCGTGCCCCATCCAGATGCACCTTCAGCCCAATCTTGTGCGCGTTGTCGCAAATTTCGTTCACTTGCTCGGTCGGGTATATCGTTCCGCCTGCCATGTTGCTGGTGTTTTCCAGACACACCAGCGCCGTCTGTGAGTCGTAATAAATCTTCGGCCGGATGGCCGCCTTAATTTCTTCCCACGTCAGAATCCCGTCTTCACCCCGTGCTCCGCGAGGCATGCATCCCGCAATCGCCGACATCGACGCCAGTTCGTACAAATTCACATGGCTGCGCTCTTCGCAAATCACTTCATTTCCGTGATGCGTCCAAATCTTGATCGAAATCAGGTTCCCCATGCAGCCCGTCGGCACAAACAACGCCGCTTCTTTCCCAAAAATCTCCGCCGCGCGCTTCTCCAGCCGGTTCACCGTCGGGTCTTCTCCATACACGTCGTCGCCGACTTCCGCAGCCGCCATTGCCCGGCGCATTTCATCCGTCGGCCGCGTCACCGTGTCGCTTCGCAAATCCACGACACCTTCCAGAGCCTTGCCGCTCACTTTCACTTCATCCGGATCCACTCTCTGATTCCCCTTCGCCACCGTATAACTCATCTTGTCTTCCCTTTCTGCTCCGCTGTTGCTGCTCTTAAATCTTCTTTCTAGCAGCACTTTCTCCAACGCTTTGCTCTACCCTCTGTGTGCTCTTTGCGTCCTTTGTGTTAAAAGCCAACCGTCCACTTCAAGCTTGGCCAACGCGTCGCGGGCGCTCATCTCATCAATTCCACAAACACTTCGTTCGACACGCTCAATTTCTCTTCCGCCAGTCGCACCACATTTCCCTCTCGCTGCACCAATCCCGCCGCAGCCAGCGGTTCGAATCGTCCTGCCAGCGCGACACCATACTCCCGCTCAATCCGCCTCACATCAATTCCGCTCAACTGCCGCAGCCCGAGAAACAATTCTTCTTCGAGCGCCATCTTTTCCGTCACAGCCTCCAACTGCTCCACCGGCAATCGCCCACTCTCGATAGCGTGCGCGTAAGCTGCCGCGTCGTGCGCGTTTGCCCATCGCAGCTTCCCCGAAAACGAATGCGCTCCCGCCCCAAATCCCAAATACGCCTCGCGCCGCCAGTATTTCAAGTTGTGCTTCGATTCGAACCCCGGCCTCGCCCAATTCGAAATCTCATAATGGTGATATCCCGCCTTAGCCAGTTCTGCCTGCGCCTTCTCATAAAACTCCGCCATTTCATCTTCGCTCGGCACTGCCCCTGCGCTGTACCGCGCCCCGCCAGCCAGCAACTCTTTCCCCAGC
Source organism: Acidobacteriota bacterium (assembly GCA_003223295.1). GTDB lineage: Bacteria > Acidobacteriota > Terriglobia > Acidiferrales > UBA7541 > Acidiferrum. The sequence goes on from QHYM01000274.1 coordinate 3,843, forward strand.
CGGCTTCCTTCATCCACCTCCAGCAAATACACGGAGACATGCTCCGGACGGAGTGCGATCAACGCTTCGAGCGATTGCGTCCAACTCTCCTTGGTCTGGTGAGGCAATCCCGCAATCAAATCGAAACTGATATTTCGAATCCCCGCCTGCCGCAAAATTGGCACGGCCCGGTAAACGTCCGCGCGCCGATGCATCCGCCCCGCCGCCGCTAACTCTTTATCCGAAAACGATTGCACTCCGAAACTCACGCGGTTGATCCCCGCCTTCACCCACGCCGTCGCTTTGCCCTCTTCAATCGTCTCCGGATCCGCCTCCAGAGTTACCTCTTCAAACTCGGTTTTGAACGCTTCCCGAATCGCGTCCACAATCTCTTGCAACTGCCCCGCTTCCAGCAAACTCGGTGTCCCGCCCCCAAAATAAACCGTGTCCACAAGATGAGACAGCCATTCCTGGCTGTCCTCTTGCTTTTCAGACCCCTTGCCCAACTCCACGCCCGCCGCCCTCAATAGTTCCCGATGCCCTCGAATCTCCGCGCACACCGCCGCAACATACGGCGCAAACCGTTCTTTCGCCACCACTCCCGTATGAAAATTGCAGTAGGTACACTTGGTCTGGCAGAACGGCACCTGCAGGTAAATTCCCAGTCTCTCCATCGCACAAAAACTCTAGCACACCTGTCCCAAAGAGGACTTGTGCTCGAGGTATTCCTGGGAAGGAGTGCTGCGAGTGGGACTTATCGGGGCGGCTGTCGGTCATGTGGAACAAACGCGTGTACAATTCCGTCTTTCTCTGGGGGAGCCAAGAATGAAGAATCGAGCCCGATCTCCATACTTCGGTTTGCTTCTGACCGCCTGCGCCCTTCTCACCTGGACCGCTGCGCCCTCCAAGCCCGACGCCGAAGACGACTCGTGGCCCTACTACGGTCACGATGCCGGCGGAATACGCTACTCCTCGCTCACCCAGATTAATCGCGACAACGTCTCCACGCTCAAGGTCGCCTGGACCTTCCACACCGGCGACATTTCCGAGGGTAGCGGCCGCAGAAAACGTAGCGGCTTCGAGACCACACCAATTCTTGTTGACGGCACTCTCTACCTGACCACCGCCTTCAATCGCATCGTGGCCCTCGATCCACAAACCGGGACGCAGCGCTGGGCCTACGATCCCAAGATCGACCTCGACGGCGACTACGGCGACGGCCTCGTCAATCGCGGCGTTGCCACTTGGGTTGACTCCACGCGGCCCGCCGATCAGCCGTGCCGTCGCCGCATTTTCGAATCCACGCAGGACGCCCGCGTCGTCGCCGTAGATGCCGCCACCGGCACGCCCTGCGCCGATTTCGGCAAAGCTGGCCAGGTCAGCCTCCGCGACGCGCTTCACTACGATCCTGGCTGGTATCACATGACCTCCCCTCCCACCATCATCGACGATCTCGTCGTCGTGGGCTCCGCCATCGACGACAATCATCGCGTCGACATGGCTCGCGGCGTGGTGCGCGCCTACGACGCCCGCACGGGCACCCTGCGCTGGAGTTGGGACCCTCTTCCCGCAAATGCTGCGGCTGCAGCCGCCGAGGGCAAGAATAAGTCCTGGCGGAGCGGCGCCGGCAACGCCTGGTCCATCATGGCCGTCGACCAGCAGCGCGATTTACTTTTCGTCCCCACAGGAAGCGCCAGCCCCGATTACTATGGCGGACTTCGCCCTGGCGACGACAGGTGGGCCAATTCTGTCGTCGCCCTGCGCGGCAAAACCGGCCAGTTCGCCTGGGGCTTCCAGCTCGTTCATCATGACCTCTGGGATTTCGACAGCGCCCCGCCGCCCCTGCTGACGACCCTGCATCTCAATGGGAAGGACGTCCCCGTCGTCATTCAAGGCAACAAGTCCGGGCTGCTCTACGTTCTGAACCGCGACACTGGCAAGCCCGTCTTCCCCGTCGAAGAGCGCGCTGTTCCGCAAAGCGACGTCCCTGGCGAAGTCACTTGGCCAACCCAGCCTTTTCCCGTGAAGCCTCCTCCCCTCGCTCCGCAAACTCTTTCCGCTGACCAAGCCTGGGGCCCGACGCCCGAAGATCGCGAGTCGTGTCGCAATTACATCCAGCACGTTCGCAACGAAGGAATCTTTACTCCCCCGAGCCTGCAAGGAACGCTCATGGTTCCGGGAAACATCGGCGGCATGACCTGGAGCGGCTACGCCTTCGACCCCAAACGCAACATTTTGGTAGCGAACATCAACAATCTTGTCGCCGTCGCTCGCCTGATTCCCCGCGAAAAATACAATGATCGCGGCTCGCACACCGAAGACGGGGATTATGGTGATCAAACCGGCGCGCCGTATGGCTTGTACCGGCGATTTTTACAGTCAACATCCGACCTCCCGTGCAGCGCTCCCCCCTGGGGCATGCTTACTGCTGTAGACATGACGGAGGGGAAAATTCGCTGGCAAGTCCCGCTTGGCTCAATGCAAAACTTTGGCGGGTGGCACTCCCAGCAAATCCCACCGGGTTCTATCAGCCTAGGTGGGCCCATCGTCACCGCGGGCGGTCTCGCTTTTATCTCAGGCACGACCGATTGCATCCTCCGTGGCTTCGACATCGAAACCGGCAAAGAGTTGTGGAAAGCTTCGCTTCCAGCGTGCGGCAACGCCACTCCCATGACTTATCGCCTGAGCTCGACTGGCAAACAATATTTGGTCATCGCCGCCGGCGGCCATCCTAAAATCACCGAAGAAAAACTCGGCGACTCACTCGTCGCCTTCACCCTGCCCTAATTGGATAGCCTTGCCCCTTCGTATTGACACTCTATATGTATTCCTATAGAGTTTCGATAGGAGATAGCTCTTGAACTCTGAACCAACCACCCTCCTGCAGGGGACTTTGGACATGCTCATCTTGAAATCGCTGATCGCCGGCGAGATGCACGGCTTGGGAATCTCGCGCCGAATCCAGCAAATTACCGGAGGCACTTTTGTCGTGAAGCCCGGCTCGCTCTTTCCCGCGTTGCACCGCATGGAACAAGAAGGTTGGATATCCTCCTTTTGGGGAGACTCCGAAAATAATCGCCGCGCGAAATACTACCGCATGACCAAGGCTGGGCGGAAGCAACTCGAAGTCGAAACCAAACGATGGGGCCGCGTTTCCTGGGCGATCGCCCAAGCTTTGCAAGCCTCGTAAAGAGGAGTCACTATGCCGCTCCTTGTGAAGGCCCGAAGTTTCCTGCGCAATCTCCTTTTGTCTCGTGGTGTTGAGGCAGACCTCGATCAGGAGGTTCGCTCCCATCTCGAACTGCTGACTGAGGAAAACATTCGCGCGGGCATGCCGCCGAAGGAGGCGCAACGTGCCGCGCGGATAGAACTGGGAGGGATCGAACAAATGAAAGAACAGGTTCGCGACGTGCAGACGGCCAATTGGCTCCGCTCCGTGGTCTCCGATTGCCGCTATGGCCTCCGGCAACTCCGTAAAAACCCTGGCGCCACCGCGGTCATGGTCTTTACGCTCGCGCTGGCCATCGGCGCGACCACAGCAATCTTCAGCGTGGTCTACGGCGTGCTATTGCGTTCGTTGCCGTACACCGATGCGAACCGCATCATGGCCGTCTTCGAGGTCAACTCGCAGGGCCGGTGGTCACATCTTGCGGACCCGAACTTCGACGACTTCCGCGATCAAAACCGCAGCTTTCAGAGGATTGCGAAATATAACAATGACGTGGTGTCCGTTTCAGGAGCTGCGCAGCCGACGCGCACCATAGTTGCAGCCGTCTCGCCCGACTTTCTCAAGGTTTTCCGTATTCAGCCGATCCTCGGGCGGGACTTCACCGCCGACGACGCGAAAAAAGGGGCTGGCCCGACCGTTCTCGTTAGCTATGGCTACTGGAGGCAGGATCTCGCGTCGGCCGAGGACCTCTCCCACGCGCACTTAAAAATCGACGGCGCCGTCTACTCCGTGATCGGCGTGCTCCCTGCCGAATTTCGCTTCCCAGCCGACGTGGATCTGTGGCTGCCAGCCGATTTGCAAGGAGAAAATCCAAGCAGGACTTCACACAACTACTATGCGGTCGGGCGCCTCCGCAACGGCGTCACTGTCGAGCAAGCGAACCTAGACATCAGCGCGATCGCCCGGCACATTCACGAAACATCGAGCGAACAAGGCGATTATCTCCTCAAGGACGGAATTGTGGTCCCGCTCCAGGACTCAATCACCGGCAAAGCTCGCCCCGCCCTGCTTGTTCTGCTCGGAGCAGTGGGCTTTTTGTTGCTAGTGGCATGCGCGAACGTGGCGAATTTGCTGTTGGCCCAAGCCTCGGTGAGAGAGCGCGAACTCGCCATTCGCAGCGCCCTTGGTGCGGCGCGCGGACGGCTGATCCGCCAATTCCTCACCGAAGCATTCCTGCTTTCACTTGCAGGCGGCGGTCTTGGAGTACTGGGAGCGCTCGCGGGTGTGTCAGCACTGGCTGGCCTGGCGCCGGAAAATCTGCCGCGGCTGGACAGCGTCTCGATCAGTATTCCAGTGCTTGTCTTCGCGTTCTTGCTTTCCACCGCCGTCGCCGCGGGCCTCGGAGCATTCACGGCCGCCCGAGCGACTTCTGGTGATCTCCGCAAGGGCCTTGAAGAGGGCGGGCGTGGACAAGCGGGCTCGCAAGGCAGCCAGCGCGTTGGCCGCTCAATCGTTGCGGCGCAAATCGCCATCACCTTGGTACTCGTGGTCGGAGCAGGACTGCTCGGGCGCAGCCTGCTGAAAGTGCTCGAAGTGAATCCCGGCTTTCGCGTAGATAAAATCATCACCATGGACGTCTCGCTTCCGTGGGTGGAAGATCCCAAAGCAAAGGTGGGTCAGGGGATTTTCTTTTCAAACCTGATTGACGGGCTCAAACAAATTCCGGGCGTGGGCAAGGTTGGCGCGACGAGCGGCCTGCCGTTGCTCGAAGGCGGCCTTCCCAACGGCATGTTTCTACTGATGACCCAGAACGAGATGCCCAAAACCCCGGATGGTTTTGGTTCGCTGGGCCAACAGAAAGAACGCCTCGGCAGCGCGGACTTCGGCGTCGTCACGGACGGATACTTCCAGGTTCTCGGAATCCCCCTCATTCGTGGCCGAATCTTCGACGAGCGCGACGGCCCGGATTCTCCGCACGTTGCCGTGATCAGCGAATCGCTGGCGCGCGATCGCTGGCCAAATCAGGATCCCATCGGCCACACCATCCAGTTTGGAAACATGGATGGCGACTTGCGTTTGCTCACCATCATCGGGGTCGTGGGCGACACTCACGAATACGGCCTCGATGCGCCGCCACAGCCAACCGTTTACGTCAATTTGTTCCAGCGGCCGCGCCCGGCAATCACCGTGACCATGCTGAGCGATGCCGACACGCGATCCGTCACTTCCGCGGCGCGCAGTATCCTGCAGAACCTTAATCCAGAGATTCCGGCGAAGTTCCAGACGTTTTCGCAAGTCTATTCGGCTTCGCTGGGCTCGCGAAGGTTCAACGTGATTCTCACTGGCTTCTTCGGAATCACCGCGCTGCTGCTTGCAACCGCAGGCGTGTTTGGCGTAATGGCCTATTCGGTCAGTCGTCGCACCCGCGAGATAGGCGTGCGTATCGCTCTCGGTGCGGGCTCCGCCGAAGTCCTGAGGATGGTCCTAAGCCAGGGATTGCGCACCATCTTCATGGGTGTCGCTAGTGGGATTGCCGGGTCGCTCGCTCTCACGCGTACTGTGGCGTCGCTCCTCTTTGGCGTCACCGCCACCGATCCGCTGACTTTCGGCGGCGTGACCCTGCTCCTCGTTGGTGCAGCACTCCTGGCTTGCCTCATCCCGGCGCGCCGCGCCACAAAGGTCGACCCCCTGGTCGCCCTGCGTTACGAATAGGGCACGGCTCTACGAACAACCAGCGAACCATGAAAATAGCGGCAACGTGCCCTTTGAAAATAAAGGGGTTATGGCTATTCTCTAAGGAATCGGCTTATGACACTTTAGGTTCAAATCCGCATGAGTTTGTTCAGCTCCGGCGTCGTCACGCACCGGTCGAGAAAACTGAACTCACCCTTGTTGCTTACCTCGTTTGCAGCGTCCAGAAAAGCGGTCATTGCCGCGCGATAGAGCGACGTCGCCAGGCTGATGCGCTTGACTCCGGCCCCTACAAGTTCGCTCACGGAAAAGGACTTTTCTCTGATTCCCACCATGAAATTGACCGGTTTGGACACCGCTGCACAAACGGCGCGTACCGCGGCAAGGTCGGGGAGGCCGGGCGCAAAAAGCACATCGGCTCCGGCCTTTTCAAAGGCCTGCAGGCGGCGAATGATCTCATCCAAGTTTGGGTTGGGGTAGAGCAAGCCGTGCGCCCGCGCGGTCAGCGCAAACGGGAACGATAACTTATTGGCTGCCTCTGCCCCTGCAGCGATGCGTTCGACAGCCAGGCTAAAATCGTAAAGTGGACGGTCTTGATCGCGAGTTGCATCCTCGATCGTGCAGCCAACGAGCCCCGCCTGTGCTGCAAGACGGATCGTTTCCGCCACGGCTTCCGGCTCGTCACCGAATCCCTTTTCCAGGTCTGCAGAAACAGGCAAATCCGTCGCATGGACAATCAAGCGTGTGTGCGCCAGCGCCTCCTCTCGCGTCAGATCACCATCTTTCCGGCCAAGCGCGTTGGCCGAAGCCGCGCTTGACGTAGCCAACGCCTGAAAGCCCAGGCCCGCGAGAATGCGGGCGGAGCCAACATCCCAAGGATTGGGAATTACGAAAGCGCCGGGGCCTTCGTGAAGCGCACGGAAACGAACTGCCTTTTCGTTCTGGGTGACAATCATCGGAATGGCCTCACTTCTTGAATCTCGACCATTTAAGCACAAGAATGATCGGGGCCCAGCCGCAGGGTGGACAGGAGTCGCGGTTTTGCCCAAGCCTCGGAGGATCTGGCAAGAACTTTGGCGGAATAGGCAAACCTATGAAGAGTTAAGAGACTAGACTTCTCCCCGTCGCGCCAGCCGAGTGAGGAGTTCAGGGCAGCAGCGCACGAATTACAGGAACTACTGGTGATAGCCCGAAGGAGGAACAATGCAGAAGCGCAAATTTGGAAAAAGCAACTTGGAAGTCTCCGCTATTGGATTGGGCTGTATGGGAATGAGTTTTGGCTATGGCCCGCCCGCAGACAAAGCAGAGATGACCTCGCTGATTCGAACGGCCGTCGAACGTGGGGTAACGTTCTTCGACACCGCCGAAGTTTACGGCCCCTTCACAAACGAGGAACTCGTGGGTGAAGCACTGGCTCCAGTTCGTGATCAAGTGGTGATCGCCACCAAGTTCGGGTTCAAACTTGATCCGAACACAGGCAAACAGGTCGGGTTGGACAGCCGTCCAGAGCATATCAAGGAAGTCGCCGACGCAGCCCTCAAGCGCCTCAAGATCAACGTCATCGACTTGTTCTATCAGCACCGCGTAGATCCCAACGTTCCGATCCAAGACGTCGCCGGAGCCGTGAAAGACCTCATCCAACAAGGCAAGGTGAAGCACTTCGGGCTCTCGGAGGCCGGCGTTCAGACCATCCGTCGCGCACACGCCGTTCAGCCGGTCGCGGCTCTTCAGAGCGAATATTCGCTCTGGTGGAGAGAGCCCGAAGCGGAATTGTTACCGACACTCGAGGAACTCGGGATTGGGTTCGTTCCATTTAGCCCGTTGGGAAAGGGCTTCCTCACCGGAAAGATCAGCGAAGACACGCAGTTCGACAAAACCGACTTCCGCAACATCGTTCCTCGCTTTTCGGCGGAGAACCGGAAAGTGAATCAGGCGTTGGTTGACCTGATTGGCAGATTCGCGCAACAGAAAGAGGCGACGCCTGCCCAGATTGCTCTCGCATGGCTGCTTGCGCAGAAGCCGTGGATCGTTCCAATCCCCGGGACGACGAAGCTGCATCGGCTTGAAGAAAACATCGGAGCGGCCGCCGTCGAACTTTCGCAGGAAGATCTCCGGCAGCTGGAAGCCGCAGCCTCAAAGATCACGGTGCAAGGCGCTCGGTACCCCGAAGCACTGCAGAAGTTAGTGGGCCGCTGAGCGGCAGGGGAGGTTCTCTGGCTGGATTCAGGTCGCCGCCGCAGCAGGCTAAGAGCGCGAGACAAGCGACCTCTACGGTCAGCCAGAGGAATTCAGAAATGGAAATCAAAAGAGTTGGCACGCAACCTTCCGCCAAGGGACCGTCAGAGTGGTTCACCGGTACCGTACGGATTGATCCACTCTTTCAGGCGTCTTTGAAAGACAGTAGAACCTATGCGTGCGCGGCAACGATGGACAGGGTTTAGTCAGGACAGGAGTACACATGCCAACGCGGAACAATGCTCTACAAGACCGCCTTTCCCGGTATCGCCAAATTAGCCTCAGGGTGACCGGAAGAAAGTCCGGACGCCTTATCTCCATTCCCGTCTGGTTCGTATTGGAGGGCGACAAGCTTTACCTGCTGCCAGTGCAGGGGTCGGATACACAATGGTACAAGAACGTGCTCAAGAACCCGTCCATTCGGATTGATGCACGCGATGCGGAGGCAAAACTTCAGGCTGTTCCTATCACTGATGCCACAGGCGTCTCGTCTGTGGTCAAGAAATTCCGAGACAAGTACGGGGCCAGCGATGTGAAGAAGTACTATTCGAAATTCGATGTTGCTGTGCTCACTCAGATGCAATGAGTGCCACCAAGATGCAAAGGAGGTATTCTCAAAGGCGTGAAGACGAACGGCAAAGTAGTGCCTTTGCGGCGGACCGCCAATAAGACCGGTCTAAACGAATTAGACATGGCCAGGCTGGCACGCTTGATTGCCGCCTATGCCCCTCACGATGGTGTTTTTGACCTACGCATTCCTGGTTTGCATGTCAGCCGTTTTTCGCGAGTCAACACGGAATGCGTTCATGCTCTCCACTTGCCGTCGTTATGCATTATCACAGAGGGAGCGAAGTCTGTAATCGTGGGGCAGGAGGTCTATCACTACGACGCTTCGCGTATGCTGGTGTTCTCCGTTGCCCTTCCAGTTGCTGCTCAGGTCACGCAAGCAAGCTTCTCCGAGCCTTACCTCGCTCTAAGGCTCGATTTCGATCCGCACAAGATTGCGGAGCTGGTCTTGAAGGTGTTTCCGCACGGTCTCCCTCCGGTTTCCGAGAGAAGCGCCGTTTATGTTGCTCCGCTTGACGTGAGCATTGTCGACGCCGCGGCCAGATTAATGGACTGTCTCGCGCAGCCTGGGGACGCTGAACTGGTCGCCCCGCTCGTCGTGGATGAGATTTTGATCCGGCTGCTGCGAAGCCGCATTGGTCCTCGCTTCGCCCAAATGGGTCTTGCGGAGTCCAGCGTGCAAAGAGTGGCAAAGGCGATTTCCTGGCTGCGCGCCAACTTCTCTCAGCCCATGAAGGTCGAAGAGCTGGCCGAATTGGTGAATATGAGCGTTTCCTCGTTCCACGAGCACTTCAAGTCGGTCACTTCGATGAGCCCGCTGCACTATCAAAAGGTGCTCCGCCTGCAGGAGGCGAGGCGCCTCATGTTGTCCACGATGATGGACGCGAATACTGCGTGTCAGCGCGTGGGCTACCTAAGCGCTTCGCAGTTCAGCCGAGAATACAGCCGCTTCTTCGGGAGTGCGCCAACCAGGGACATCGCCAGGTTGCGCCAAGATACTCTGGGTGTCACCGCATGACACTACTCGCCGACTTCAAGGGGCGACGGATGAGAGCCGAGAGGGTCTGACAGGCACCGCTCCGGTCCAGAACTTGCGCTCCCTCACTCGGCGACGACCTTAACGATCAGTTTTCGTTCGCGTGGGCCGTCAAACTCGCAAAAGAAGATGCCTTGCCAGCGCCCCAGCGTCAGCTTCCCCTCTTCGACGAACACGATCTGGCTGCCGCCGACCAGCACCGACTTCACGTGGGAGTCGGAGTTGCCCTCGCTGTGCCGGTACGGCCCCGTTTTCGGCACCAGCCGGTCCAGCGCGCCCTCAATGTCCCGGGCTACATCCGGGTCCGCGCATTCGTTGATGGCAATCCCTGCCGTCGTGTGCGGCACGCACAAGTAGCAGATACCCTTTGAAATTTTCGCTGCGGATACCGCCTTCTGTACTTCGGCCGTCACGTCCAGAAGCTGCGTCCGCCGGTCCGTCGTCACAATCAATGTCTGCATGTGGGATTTTATCGCCCAGGCACCTGGCGCCTAACAATGGAAAAACTGTCTAAGGAAATTCCACGATGAAGTGATGCCCAAGCTGCTTGGCACCGCAGAGCTTCTGCAGTTCGCTTAAGCCGCTCGGGCCCCAGCGCGCCAGGAACGGCAGCAGGCACAGTTCCCGCTCCTGAAGCATCTTGTGGGGATTGAGCAGTGACTCCAGATGTTGCACATAGGCGGCGAGCAAGCCCTCTTTTTGATCGAGCGCCATGCCGGCTTTGCGGCGCAGTTTGTTGAGATGAAACTCGATGCCCTCTTTCGTCTTTTCGACGGTGGCCTTCAAAGTGGGGTCGAGAGCTTCGATCTTTTCCCCTAGTTTCGCCAGCATCTCGCCAATTTGCTGCTGATCGCGCTCGAAGTCCTTGGCCAGCGATCCCCGTACGGATTGCTTCTCCATCTTGTGCCGCAAATCCTGCGAGCCCGCCCACACATCCTCGACGTCCAGTTCGTATTTCCGCAGAAGTTTGCTGGCTTTTGCGTCCACCAGCGTGAAGCCGGCGCGCGGCAGCATCACCGGCATGCGCCCAAGAAGATGCCGGTAAACGACTTCGGATTGCGCAATGTAGGAAAGCTCGGCTGGCCCGCCAATAAACGCCACCGTCGGCAGCAAATAATCCTGCACCGCCGGCCGGAAAAGAGCGTTGGGGCTGAAGTTCTCCGGCTCTACATGTGTCAGGTGCACTAATTCTTCGCGCGCCCAGGTTCTCTCGCCAGCAAGAAACTGTCCGTTGCTCGCCGTGACTACCTGCCGCGCTCCGCCCTCAAAGCGAAATAGAAGCGTGCTCTTCGACGTCACCTTGACTTGCGCATCGAACCCAGCGCGGTCCAAATCCTTTTCGCGTTGCAGCAGCTTCTCATTCAGTTCATCGCGTTCCGCCAGCGCGTGCTGATACAAAGGCGCTGCAACTCGGTGTAGCCCGGCGTCCAGCGGATCGACCAAGATCAGTCCGTACTGCGCAAACAAGCGCCCAAACAGTTTCCCGAACGCGCTCCCGTAAGTTTCCTCCGCCTTGTAACTCTCAGTCACGTAGCCCGCGAGCAGTTCCCCGCCCTGGTTCTGAAGTAATTCCGCCGCCTCTCGCGCGAGCCGCTCACCTTCATCTCCCAGCGGAATTCGTCCGACCGGCTTCCCCGCCTCATTTCCGTCTGGCAACTCAAAGCGAATCAGTTTTCCCGCATCAAACCAACTCGTGTGGCGTACTTCCTCCAAATCATGGTCTTCGGTCGCCATCCAGAAAACCGCCACCGCATCAATCCCTTCGCGCGTCAAGTCCTCCGCAATCTGGATTGCTGTCAGTGCCTTGTAGATGGCGTACGCCGGCCCGCCAAACAGCCCGACCTGCTGCCCCGAGACAACAGCAACAGCCCCGTTCGCAAACCGCTGCAAGTTGGCGTTCGTCTCCGCCCCCGCCCCCAGCGCTGCGCTCTGCTTGCCGAGAATTGCCGCTACTTCCCTGCGTCTCTCCCCCGGGTAGTCCAACGTGCGGCTTGCCTGCGTCACCGCTTGTATCGTGGGGGGATGAGCATAGAAGGACGTCACTTTCTCAAAACGCTCGAGATAGGCGAGAAACAGCTTGGGCTGGTGGGGGAGCTGGCGGAACGCGAGGGCGCGACAATCCATGAGCGGTTAGATGAACTCCGCGACAAAACGTCTCATCAATTTCCGATTCGAATACAGCTTCGAACGCCTGCAGGAAGCACCCAAATCATGCCCTTGTGGCCCCGGATCAGGCTCGCATTGTCGCCGGTTCGAATGTTTCCAGAATGGCGTTAACACGTTTCTTTTGTTCATCTTTGAGCGGGAGGAGCGGGAGCCGCGGCAGGCCGCCACGGTAACCGCGCTGGTCCATGGCGTATTTCACGCCAGCGATTCCGCACTCCGAGACGATGAGCTTCGAAGCGCGCAAAATCGCGACTTGCAGCTCGCGGGATTTCTGCTGCTGTCCCTGGCGCACTAATTCATACAGCTCGACGCATTTGTCCGGCAAAGCCGAGCCCAACGCAAGGACGGCTCCACGCGCGCCGATGGTGAGCGATGGATAGATGGTGGCTGCGGAACCGACAAGCACCTGAAAGTCGGGATGTGCGCCGGCAATGATTTCCGCCACACGCTGCACATTGCCTGAGCTCTCCTTGATTCCCATGATGTTTGGATGCTGGGCGAGCGCGATAACTTCCGGTGGCTCGAGCGCCACTCCGGTGAACTGCGGCACGGAATAGAGCAGTACGGGAATCGGCGAAGCGTCGGCCACGCACCGGTAATGCGCGATATACACTTCCGGCTTGTAAACCGGTTTGTAGTAATACGGAGTCTTGACCAACGCAGCGTCATAGCCGAGTTCCGCGGCCCGCTTCGTGCGCTCGATGGTTTCGGCCGTGGATTCCGCGCCCGTGCCCGCAATCAGTTTTTTCCCTGGCCCCGCCGCTTCTTTCACGGTGACGAGGACAGACTCCGCCTCCGCTTTCGAAAGCAGCACGGACTCTCCGGTGGAACCCATTACAACGTAGCCGGCCAGTCCAATCCGGTTGTACTGCTGAATGTTGTGCTTCAAGTCGGCGAGCGAAACGGAGCCATCAGCGGCAAACGGGGTGGTTAAAGCGGGAAAAACTCCGGACAAATCCATGACTTAATCTCCTGATGCGGGCGCGCCGGAGGCAGCGGCTTGCCCGCGATGCAAATCCTGCAGGGCGGCGACTTCGATGCCCTGCTCGTGGAGGGCGCGAATTCCCCGCGCGGCCGCATTGGCTGCAGCCAACGTGGTGATACAAGGTATATTGTAGCGAATTGCGGCGCGCCGAATCGATTTCTCGTCGTAGAAGGATTCGCGGCCCAAAGGCGTATTGATAATCAGATCGATTTTTCCAGTTTTCACCAGGTCCACAATGTTGGGCCGGCCTTCATTGACCTTGAAAACCGCTTCGGCCTGAATACCAGAGGCTTCGAGAGCGGCGGCCGTACCCCGCGTGGCGAGCAGCCGAA
>QHYM01000381.1:0-503 GCA_003223295.1 Acidobacteriota bacterium
TCGGCGCGGGCAGGTCAGGTAGTGGCTGATCTGGGTGTAGCTGTAGGTCATCGCGCCACTCCCGAGCTGTTCGGCTTTTGAGCAGCCACAGCGGACAGCTCTTCCCATTGACTGGCCGGAGCGAAGCCGTCGAAGTTCAGCAGAGCTGTGCCATTGACGGTCGTCTGGCTGATCTTGACGATGCCGCGGAGTCCGAACAGAGCCCTTTCATCGATTTCTTCTCGTCCGAGTAATTCCGGGTCGTATACGAAATCTCTCAGGAACCAGCCCAGCTTCCACAAGGCCTTAGGAGTGCAATAGAGTCGGCCGGAGATGGTGTGCCCGGCAAATTCGCGCGGTTCGAGGACAGAAAGCTTCAGGAGGTAGAACGGTTTCTGCCGGCGCCAGCGGTACTGGGCCTTGTCCACGCGGACCAGGAACACCCCATCCGGCACCGCATCGGCAGAAGAACGAGCCACTTCGCTCAGTCCTTGGATTCGGCGTTTCATGCTGCACCCTCCTTG
>QHYM01000381.1:519-3251 GCA_003223295.1 Acidobacteriota bacterium
GAAGTTCTCGACCTGCTCCCGCTTGGCTTCGCGCAGGGTTTTGGTACCGCAGAAGTCGGTGGCGTAGGCTTTGACCAAGGTGGGATCGAGTTGATGCTGGCGAATGATCTGGCAGAGGCGGTCGCGGACCTTGGGGCCGTAGTTCCCGTTGGCAGGTTGTGCGGGGATCTTTTTCGAATCCCGCGATGATTCACGCTGTTCGGCAAAGGATCCGACTTCCTCGACCGAGCAGATGCCAATCCCGTACGCCTTGCGCAGGGCCCGGTTGACTGCGCGAGTTTCCGCCACTCGCATCTCGGCGCCATGGACTAGCGGGGAAACATTGGAAGGATCGGCATCGCCATAGCCGACGAAGCCTTTACAGTTCTTGGATGTGTAAACGGTTGCTCTAAAGCTATATCGTGCCGCGGTCGGATCGCAGAAGTCGCGAACAGGCTGTACTCGGATGCCCTGACAATTCTTCCGGCGAGCTAGCCGCAAAAGACCGGAGTGAGTCACATACCAGCTGTCGTCTAGCAGAAGGAGATCACCTCCTGCTATCGAAAACTCGAAGCCTCCGGAAAAGGCCTTCAGAGACTCTAGTGTTGTATGGTTGAGAAGGAAACCCCGTTTCTCTTTCGCGATTCTCCGGTTATGGTGGTACAAGCGATCTGCTGAGATTGGCACCTGAATTCTCCTCCTGTTTCGCAGATGTAATGCATTGTGCATTACCTATATAATGCATCTTGCATTACATGATGTCAACCCCCAAAACGGGCCTCTGCTTGACCGTTGTGGTGTTCTCCCGGTAGCATCAGCTTTGAATCCGCAGCGCTCCATCTCTATGAAAAAGAAGGAAACTCTCAATTTCCGTGTTTCTGCGGAGTTCAAGCGAAAGTTGATCGAAGCGGCTAAGAAGGAACACCGATCGCTGACCAATTACCTCCAGACGGCATTGACCAATTTGTGGCAACGGCAGGAAGCAACTGCGCGAAGGAAGCGCGAGGGCGCGAATCCTAAGTAGCTTCAGCGTGTTTATTGAGTTCACGAATCGCCACTGGTCGAGATCCTACTTCGCACCGGCTCTTACTTCGGTACATGCCTTTTGGTAACCTTCCCAACGCGAATAGAAAGGTTAAGGATGCTGCCCTTGCTAGATGGGCCAAACAGAAGAAAGAGAAGGAATAATCCATTCTCCGCTATTCCATGAGTGCATCTGCCCTGCTCGGACCTCGATCGACTTGCGATACTGATCCCCACTGCTTGCCGCATTGATTGCAGCGCTCCTGCGGACCGACTCTCCCAATACTGGTGGCACCGCAGTCTGGACATGGGTCTGGCCTTGGAACTAGGGTTTAACCAATCGGAAATGGCATCCGGAAGAGGCGGAGGGTCCGGGGTTGAAGGTTCCATCGTTTGCTGGGAAGGGCAACCGCCACTAATTCCGGGACCGCTGATACAAGCCCCCGAAGACAGCGAAATCCATGTCGCCGTTCGGAATGGTTACCTGAGTGATCTTGGCAATACGACAATATAGGTGTGAGATGAGCCCAAGGCACTGTAATGCCCGCGCCACTACGGGAAGTCTACGTGAGCAGCGGGAGGACTTCCCGGAAGCGACACAAATCGACTAGGAGTACGCTTTAGTGTTGCGAAAGTATCAAAGTCCCCTTGTTTTCACACAATGGCAATTGCAACAAATCAAGAACACGAATCGCAAACTACGCGAGTTGAATCGCGACGCTTTTCGCGAGTTACAACGTATTGGATATCCCGGGTTAACCACCGCACGATACCGTGTCGCTGGCCACTCACTGCGAATCGTGGCGCTTCGAATGATCTCCGCGCTGGAATTTCTCCAGCACATCTTGATAGCTGATAGAGAACAGCAACGAATCCGGTTGCGGGTGATATATGTCACGCCGTGTGACTGCCGCGACAGAAATAGACCGCTCACAAGTTCAGACCACGATGAAGCCAACTCGCCCGAGGCCCTGAAACAAGATCCGGAGCTTCAGAGGGAAATCGATAACTTGCTGGATTTGGCACCCCGAACGGAAGAGCTTGTGTTGGCGCGCCATAAGTCACGAAGCTCCGCTCTCCCACTTGCTTTTCTAGTGGGAATGAGCAGGTTGAAGTGTGCTGTTCTCCAACAGCAACAGCAGTGGCGAGCTTTGGGTCTCCAGCCAGCTCCCGCGGTCGAGGTGGAATACGACCACGGCCCTGAAATTTGTCCTTCTTGCCACAAAGTCTTACATGGCCCAATCGAGGAGGACGACTGGCAACCCAATGAGAGTGCTACGGAACTCGATCGAACCAAATTTCGGAATGGTGAGGCCCAATGAAAGAAAAGAATGAGCAAGAAGCCGAAGTCAATGAAAGTCGGCTAAAATCGCAGTTGGCTGCTGGTTCAGCACCAGGATGGAAAGGAGAGTCAAAGTGAATACGATGACTTCTACGCTGACATTCGTAAACATTACCAGCCGGTTGGGTGGCTCGAGGTACTTTGGGCGGAAAAGATCGCGGTATGGTCCTGGCGGCTTCGCCGTCTGATCCGTTGTGAGAGCGGGCAAATCGCAAGAGCTCTGGCCGAGCACAGCTACGAACTCGGGCAATCAAAAGCAGACGGTCTAGCAGAACCGGAGTCTGTGCTATCCAGTAGCCCCGAGATCGACGCCATGACGGATCATCTCTTCTTGCCGGAGAAAGAAGAACTCGACAAACTGTTGCGCTATGAAGCCATGATCAACAAG
>QHYM01000382.1 GCA_003223295.1 Acidobacteriota bacterium
ACCCGATCAGCTGGACCAAAGGCCAACCTCCGTCGGCCGAGGCATGCCAAATGAAGAGGTTTACATCGTCGATGACAGTGGCCGGCGTGTCGGTCCAAAGGTAATCGGTGAATTGGTGGTCCGCGGCTCGAATGTGATGAAAGGATATTGGGAGTCACCGGAAGCAACCAGCAAGGTGTTGCGCCCTGGCCCCCTCCCCGGAGAAAACGTCCTGTACACCGGCGATCTCTTCAAAATGGATGAAGAAGGTTTTCTGTATTTTGTCGCCCGCAAGGACGACATCATCAAGACTCGTGGAGAAAAAGTAAGCCCCAAGGAAGTCGAAGACGCCTTATATTCCCTAGACGGCGTCGCCGAAGCAGCCGTCGTCGGTGTTCCCGATGATGTCTTGGGCCAGGCAATCAAAGCTGTCGTCACCGTGCGCGAGGGCGCACAACTCACCGAGCGCGACGTCCAGCGCCACTGCCTTGCCAACCTGGAAGATTTTATGGTTCCAAAGTTCATCGAATTCCGCGATTCGCTGCCGAAAACTTCGACCGGAAAAATCAGCAAGCGCGAACTCGCTGTCTCCGTGGGAGCCACAGAATGAATGCACTAACCAGGTTGTCGCCCGAAGTCTTGGAGATTGACGCCCCCAAGGTCGCCGAACACATCGAATCAAGTATCCGCGACTGTCTCCATCACCAACTGAAGCGCAAAGGCGTTGTACTCGGGCTGTCCGGAGGCATTGACAGCAGCGTCGCCGCTGCATTGTGCGTGCGAGCCCTCGGCGCTGATCGCGTGCTTGGCTTATTCATGCCGGAAGCCGAATCTTCTCCCGAGACGATGCACTTAGCCCGTCTCGTCGCCGATACTTTGGGAATCGAAACTGTTCTCGAAGACATTACCCCGATTCTTCGAGCCGCAGGATGCTACCGGCGCCGCGACGACGCTATTCGCAGGATCGTTCCCGAATACGTGGAAGGTCACAAGTGCAAGATTGTCCTGCCAAACCTCCTCAATGGTCCGACCTACCCGTATTATTCCGTCGTGGTGCAATCCCCGCAAGGTGCTCAAACACGCACGCGTCTCACCGCAGAAGCCTTTTTGGGGATAGTGGCAGCCAGTAATTTCAAGCAGCGAACACGCAAGATGATCGAGTACTACCACGCCGATCGTCTCAACTACGCCGTCGTTGGCACTCCCAACCGTTTGGAGTACGACCAGGGCTTCTTTGTAAAGAATGGTGACGGAGCCGCCGACCTCAAACCGATCGCCCACTTATACAAAACCCAGGTGTATCTGCTCGCGAAGTACCTCAACATCCCACGCGAGATTCAGCAACGTCAGCCCACTACCGATACGTATTCCTTGGACCAGTCTCAGGAAGAGTTTTACTTTGCTCTTCCTTACGACAAAATGGACCTCTGCCTTTATGCGCGAAACCAGGGCCTTCCTGCAATCGAAGCAGGCGCCGCCACAGGATTGACTGTGGAGCAAGCTGAGCGCATATACCGGTTCATCGACTCAAAACGAAATGCCACGCGCTATCTCCACATGAACCCGTTTCTTGTGGAGAGCGTCTTTCGGGCCGCGTCCTAGCCACACCTGCCTTCCCCGCCCTTGGCAGTCGCACCGGAATTTGTGTTCTCAGCGAATTCGTCCAAACATATGAATGAATCATCTGAGCACAACAAAATATTAATCATCGACAGTGGCGGCGGTTATGGCGGCCCCGGCGCGTTCCTCCGCTATTTCCTGAGGTATTTAGACAAAGAGAAGTTCGAGCCTTTTGTTGCCTTCTACTACTTCCATGTTTCTCCGGAGACGAACGCAGTTCAGTACATGGGAGTGCCAACACTCTTCCTCAGCCGATCTCGCACGATCGAGAACTATCTCCAAGCGAAATTCCTGCCTGCTCAGTCGAGGTGGCGATGGCTGCACCTGAGTAGGGTGGCCATGCATTTATTTCTTCAATCGATTCTCGTCGATCTTCCCCGGCTGTGGAAACTCTTGCGGGCTTTGAAGAAAAATCATATCGACGTGATTCTCTTGAACAATGACGTCCACTATCACTTCGTCGGAACCCTGGCTGCCCGGATCAGCGGTATTCCCTGCATTTGCCGAAAAGCTGGTGGTATCGGTGAGGGCAAACTCTTCAAGAAAATCCTGACTCCCTGGGTAGACCTCTTCATTGCAATCTCCGCGGCCACTTCGAAGGACCAGGTGGAGAACAACTTGGCGACGAAAAGGATGGTCTCCATTTTTGAAGGCGTCGACCTGGAAAGGTTTGCTCCCTCCTCGCTCCATCCCAAACTGCGAAAGGAGCTGGGCATCCCCAAGGGCAAAAAGATTGTTGCTTGTGTCTCTCGTTTAATTGAGGGCAAAGGACACCGCGAGCTCGTCGAAGCTGCTGCGTCCGTTGTTAGAAATTACCAAGACGTGGTCTTCCTGATCGTCGGGGACGGCGGAAACGGCATGAGCGGGCCATTCGTGAAAAACTTAAAGAACAGGATCCAGAATCTCGGGCTCGCCCATCATTTCATTTTTGCGGGTTGGCGCACTGACATTCCCGAGATTCTTTCTCTGGTAGATCTCTTTGTGCATTGCCCGACCACCTGGATCGAGGGCCTGGGCATTGCTCATCTCGAAGCCATGGCCATGGGCAAGCCCACAGTGGTTTCTTACAATGGCGGTCTGCCGGATGCCGCCCTGGATGGGGTGACAGGCTTCGTTGTTCCTCCGGGGGACATCGGCAGACTCTCCTCAGCCATCCTGAAGTTGCTCAATGACGACGAACTCTCCTTGCGCATGGGCCGGAATGCGCGTC
>QHYM01000275.1 GCA_003223295.1 Acidobacteriota bacterium
GAGAGGCCCGTGACGCCCAGGCGGTTGCGATCCACATTGGGATGGTTGTAGAGATAATCGAGCCCGCGGCGCATTTCGAGCAGGAAGATCCCGAGCCCGTTTGCACCCACCAAGTCGAGATGCGCGCCATACCAATGCTGATTCCCCTCCTGGCGAAGCTCCCCGAAGAAAAACCACTCTAGGTTAAGCGCCAGAATTCCGTGCTTCGCGAAATTGATGCATCGCTTTTGCTTGTACTCCACGGCCTTTCCCGGTGGGCCGACGTGCCCGTTAACGTTTAGGATTGCAGGCAGTTTCTCCTGCATCTTTTCCGGCTCGTAAAGAATCGCAACGGATTGAAAGCCGGGCACAATCTCATAGCGAAGCTTGCGGAGCCGGTATCCTTGACCTGTCTCGATCACCCCAAGGTCTTCAAACTTGGGCGGAGCGTTGACCCATTCATTGGGCCACCCGTGAAACACGACGTCTTGAAGCAAATGTTGGCGGAGGCGCTTCGCCTGTTCGGTCCATTGCTGGGCACTCGTCACCGTGGGCGGCGGAGCTACGCGGCTGAGAATGTACGACTTGACCTGATGCACAGCGACACTGGGTGCTAGAATCTCTTCGCCAAGGACTTGGCTGATGGCATCCGGTTCGCTTTGGCCAAAGGCTTGACCAGGGGCAAAAAAGAGGAAGGTGAGGAGTGGAAGACAGAATCGACAGAGGCGGCGAAACAAAAACATCAGGACCTCCTGACCGGAACTGCAACTCCTCGCGGCCACACTGACCATACTGCATATCACAAAATAAGCAGAGAACCGATAGCGCGCGTTGTATTACGATGGCAAGCGCGCCGAGCCTTGGAAAGGGAGGATCCCGTGAGCCATCCACTATCGCGCCGGAAGTTTCTAGGGAGTGCAGGTGCAGCGGCGGCCATTCCCGGCTGCTGGGATTTGCTCCGAGGAGCGCCCCGCAACGCGGTTTCACTGGGCGACGGAGCGGCTGCTGCCCCCGGAACAGCAGATCGCATCGTCGATATGCATGTGCATTTTGAGGAGAAGAATGCCAATTTCATCAGCGACTTCCTGAAGGTATCGGAGCGGCTAAATCTCACGGCGTGTATGCTGACGCCTTTTGCGAACAGAAAAGTGGTCACCGATGCGGCGAAGCAGCATCCCACGCAAATCATTCCGTTTGGCTTTGTGGACCTGGACGCGCCTGACGTGGTCAAGCAGGTAGAGGAACTCCACGCCATGGGCTACCGCGGCTTGGGCGAGCTGGAGTTTGTGAAGAAGCCGTACAACGATCCGTCGTATCTTCCGGTGTACGAATTGGCGAACCGCTACGGCTGGATCGTTCTTTTCCACACCGGCATCGTGCTGCGGAGAAAATTCGATGAACCGGAAGATGTGGCCTCCGGCCGCATGCGGCCCATTTACCTGGAAGAGATTGCCCGGCGATTTCCGAAAATCACTGTGCTGGGCGCGCACTGCGGCAATCCCGAATACGAGTGGGCGGCGGAAATTGCCCGCTGGAATCCAAATGTATTTTGGGACCTTAGCGGTTCTACGCTCACAAAAATGCAGGGGCGTCTCGCGGATTTCCAGAAAATCTTCTGGTGGTCGAACACGGAATGGCAGAGCCCCGAGTGGAAGGCAAAGAAGCCGGACAGCGACGCGAGCGCGTTTGGGAAGATTGTCTTCGGGTCGGACAACGGTCTGGACGGGATCGAGTCGGTGGTGAACCAATATCGTGCCCTGTTCGAAGCGTGTGGCATTCCGGCGCACACGCGCAAGATGATCATGGGCGGAACGCTGTCCAGCATGCTGGGGCTCTCCGATGGTCACTAAAATCTACGAAGACAAGGTTTCTTTGGGCCGGGCGGCGGCGGAGCAGGCGGCAAGTTCTCTGCGTGAAGCGATAAAGAAAACCGGCAGGGCACGAATCATTGCCGCGACAGGCGCCTCACAATTCGAATTCCTGGATGCTCTAACCGCTAAGCCCGACATCGAGTGGGCGAAGGTGGAGATGTTTCATCTGGATGAATATATCGGGCTGCAAGTTTCGCATCCCGCGAGCTTTCGGAAATATCTTCGCGAACGGCTGATTGATAAGACTGGGATTACGAAGTACCACTTTCTTGAGGGCGAAGGGGATGTTCCAGCGATGGTTCGGAAGGTGTCGGCGGAGCTGACGGCGGCTCCCGTCGACATCGCCTTCGTAGGCATCGGCGAGAATGGCCATCTCGCCTTCAACGACCCACCGGCAGATTTCAAAACAGAAGAGCCCTATATCATTGTTGAGCTCGATGAACCCTGCCGGCGCCAGCAAGTGGGAGAAGGCTGGTTCAACTCGCTTTCAGACGTCCCCAAGCGGGCGATTTCCATGTCGGTGCGGCAGATTTTGAAAGCGAAAGAAATTCTTGTCGTAGTTCCGGATGCGCGAAAAGCACAGGCGGTGAAGTCCTGCATCGAAGGCCCGATCAGTCCCCTGGCGCCCGCGTCCATTTTGCGCGAGCACGCGAACACGACCGTGTTCCTAGATAAACTTTCTTCCGCTCTGCTGAGCTCGCAAAGCAAGGGGAACACTGCCTAGATCCTCAGCGCTCATGGCACTCAACCGTCAAAGCAGTCCGTCGCCGCGGCGGCCCATTGCGCACTTGCGCTGGTGGATTTGCGGCCTACTGTTTGCCTCCACGGTCATTAACTATATCGACCGGCAGACGTTTTCCGTTCTGGGACCGTACCTCAAGCAGGGCTACCACTGGACCAACACCGATTACGCATTCCTTTGGATCGGATTCCGCGCTGCTTACACCATCGGCCAGACACTTTGCGGCAGGTTGATGGACCGCATTGGCACGCGGCGTGGGTTGAGCCTGACGGTGCTGGGGTATTCACTGGTGTCGATTCTTACTCCGCTGGCCAGAGGTTTCTACGGTTTCGGTGCGTTCCGCTTCTTGCTGGGGGCGGGAGAATCGGGAAACTGGCCAGGCGCGACAAAAGCGGTCTCGGAATGGTTTCCAAAGCGTGAGCGCGGTTTAGCAACGGCTCTGTTCGACAGTGGATCGTCCATTGGGGGCATCATAGCTCCCTATTTAATTTTGCCTATCTACCTAAGATGGGGGCGCGGCCCTGCCTTTATTATTCCTGGATTGCTCGGTTTCTTCTGGCTCATGGCTTGGCGACGCTCTTATCACACACCACAACAGCATCCCCGCATCGGCGAATCCGAACGGCAAATGATTCTCGCCGACACGCGGGATCTTCATCCTGAAGAAGGTAGGCCACGGACACCTTGGGCCAGCCTGCTTAAGTTGCCGCAAGCCTGGGGAACGATTGTCGCCAAGGGATTGACCGATCCTGTCTGGTTCTTCGTTACGGACTGGTTCCCGACCTACCTCGTGGCCAAGGGCTTCGCTCTGCAGAGCAGCAAATTCGCAATAGCCGTTCCCTTTATCGCCAGTGATTTGGGTAATTTTTTCGGCGGTGCCACTTCTGACTATCTAATCAAGCGCGGATGGTCTCTTGGTGCGGCGCGAAAGGCGCTGGTTGTGTTCGGCGGCTTCGGAGTGCTATTGCTTATCCCCACGGTGTTCACTTTCAAATTGTGGGCGATTACGGGGCTCTTTGCGCTGGCCACGTTTTCCTATGCGGCATTTTCCACGATTGCCAACGTGTTGCCTTCGGACCTATTTAAGAGCGAATCGGTAGCCTCGGTGAGCGGTATGAGTGGCACGGGCGCAGGCATCGGCACGATCATCGCCTTCCTGCTGATCGGCCATTTCTCTGATGCACACCAGGCTGCCGGCGGCCATGCCTTTGACGCCATCGTCGTCGTTGCGGGCATGATTCCTTTTCTAGCCATGATTCTCGTGTTACTTCTCGTTCGAAATACTCGTGCGACGGAGGAAGGGCTGGTTAGGCGGATTTGATGGCGTGATACAGTCCTTTAGATTCTGGCGATTCAAAAAAGTGATACACTCCCGACCGATTAAGAAGGGCGCTCGCCGTGGCGTGCAGCCACGGCTGTTAGCCGGCGCATGATTTCAAGGTTCCCTAGGAAGGCAAGTTGGCCACCGCAACCCAGGAGACCCACAGAACCTCAGTGACGGTGAAGCTCGGGCCAGGTGAACCCGGGACGGAACCGAAGCGCTACTCCTCGCTCGATGCCTACCGCGGCTTCATCATGCTCATCCTCGCTTCCGAAGGTTTTGGCTTTTCCGCATTGCATGGCGATCCCAACTGGGGCGGCATTGCGCGCTGGTTTGATCACGTACCGTGGGAGGGTGGCGTTTTCTGGGACATGATCCAGCCGGCTTTTATGTTTATGGTGGGCCTGGCCATGCCCTTCGCGCTGGCGCGGCGCACGGAGTTGGGCGCGAGCGAGAGCGATAACTTGCGCCATGTCTTGATGCGGTCACTGAACCTCATCATCTTGAGCCAAATCATTATTTGGGTCGGGGCGGGCCATATCAAACCGCAGCTTATCAACGTCCTGTCGCAGATTGCGTTCACCTACGCCATTACGTATTTGCTTTTGAAATTGCGGTGGCGGTATCAGGCCGTTGCGGCCATTGTCCTCCTCGTAGGATGGACAGCTCTGTTCTTCGCCTTTCCCGGTTCCGACGGGCCGTTTTCCCACCGCAATCACATCGGGCTCGTTGTAGACCGCGCGATTTTCCATTATGACTATGATCCGGCCTATTCCACGCTCAACTTTATTCCGAGCACGGTCTGGACATTGAGCGGCGCGTGGGTGGGGCGCTTGCTGATGCACTCGAAATCACACGCGGACAATTTGAAGAAGCTGGCCGCCGGGATGGTCTTTTCCTTTGCGGTGGCATTCGCCCTGCGCCCCTGGATTCCTTTTATCAAGCAGCTTTGCACGGCAAGCTTCATCCTCTATAGCCTCGGATGGGTGCTGTTCATGTTGATCGCGTTCTACGTGATCATCGAAGTCCTGCAATACCGCAAGTGGGCCTTCCCTCTTCTTGTTGTGGGGATGAATTCGATTTTCATTTACTTCGTGAGCGAGGTCCTGCGCGGGTGGCTGGACCGCGCTGTCGGGGTGTTCACGTTCCACTACAGCATCATCGGAAAGCTCGCTCCGGTGGCGCAAGCGACTACCGTGCTGCTAGTGATGTGGTACCTGTGCTACTGGCTGTACAAGCGGCGAATTTTTCTGAAACTTTAGTAGTTCGATCAGAAGAGAGGTGAGTTATGCACAAAGACACGAAAGTCTTCGGCCATGAGATCCTTTCCCGCATCGTCCTCTGCCTCGCGCTGCTCGTCCTGACGGCGGCTGGCTCTTACGCGCAGATCGGCACCGGCAGCATCACGGGCATTGTATTCGATGCATCCGGAGCGGCGGTACCGGATGCGGAAGTCACGGTAACGAATGTCGAGCGCAGCACGCATTTTGTGACCCGCACCAACGCTTCTGGCGACTACACCATTCCCGCGCTCGAACCAGGTCACTATACCGTGACGGTAAAGCATGCGAACTTTCGCACCTCCAACGTCCCCGCGTTTGAACTGCAGGTGGATCAGAAGGCACGCGTCGACGTGACACTGGTGGTAGGAGCAACCACGGACACGGTTGTCGCTACGGCGGAGGCCCCGCTGCTTTCGACCGAGTCAAGTACCGTCGGGCAAGTGATTGATAACAAGCGTGTAGTGGACTTGCCCTTGAATGGGCGCAGCTTCCTCGATCTTGCCACGCTGGGCCCCGGTGTCACTTTTACCAAAGATAGTAATACGGCATTTCAGGAGGTCCGCGACGTCGGCCGTCGCGTGAGTGACCAGTACTCGGTCGGCGGCGCCCGCGCTCAGGACACCAATTTCCTTCTCGACGGCGCCGTCAACACTTCTCCCGACTTTAATACCGTCGCCGCTATTCCGTCGGTCGATGAAATTCAGGAGTTCAAGGTGCAGACCAACTCCTACACGGCCGAGTACGGGCGCGGTGCTGCTCAAATCAACGCCGTCACCAAGGGTGGCACGAACGAGTTTCACGGCACTGCGTACGACTTTCTTCGCAATGACGCATTCGACGCAAAAGATTTTTTCACGGACATCAATGCGGGAGTCCCAAATGCGCCGAAGCCGCCATTCAGGCGGAACCAATTCGGCGCTACGGCGGGTGGGAAAATTATCGCCAGCAAGCTCTTTTACTTTGGCGCCTACGAAGGTTTGCGCGACCGCACCAACTCCAACGAGAAGGTCACGGTACCCATGCCCAATGTGAAGAATGGCGACTTCTCCGACTATGGCATTCCGATTTTCATGCCCCACGACACCAATCCCGATGGCTCTCCCGTTTTCCGCTCCGGCAATACCCTTCCCGCGGGGTGCTTCAATTCCAATCCCAACACCGACGTGCCTTGGCCGGGCATGAAAATCCCACAGCAGTGCTGGAATGGTGCGACTGCCGCTTTTCTCGCCTCCTCCTACGTGCCCGCCCCTAACCTGCCTGGCGTGCTCAAGAACTACACGGCCGCCGTCGGCATCCCCACGAATAACGACCAGGTTGCTGGACGTCTCGATTACGTCCTCAAGCCCAACATGAATCTTTGGGGAAGGTATTCTTGGGCCCGCGAGGACGTAGTGAACAACAACGCTATGCCCGTACGTAACCTCACCGAAGCCGTGAAAACCATGACCTTGGGCCTTCATCACTCCTGGTCCATTTCTAACAACATGGTCAACGAGGCCAAAATCAACTACGTTCGCGCCAAAGGCAGCCGCATCGGCTCGCTTTCGGGCAAGACCAACGTGTCCCAGCAGCTCGGCATCTCAGGTGCTTCCGGTGACCCCGTCGATTTTGGTACGCCCAGCTTCGACGGCTCCGGCGACAGCTTCGAAAGCCTGGGTGAAGATGCCTTCGGCCATCCACTCCGAAAGGTTCAGGCTACGTATGAATATGGCGACGATTGGTCTCTCATCAAGGGACGTCACGTGATCAAAGCGGGCGGGGATTTCCGTCATGAGAATCTAAACCTCCTTTCGCACAACATCGCGCGGGGCGCTTTTACCAATCCCTGTTTTCCGACACAGTCCGTGCTGGATACCGATTGCGCCAGTTCCGGCCTCTCTCTGGCTACCATGCTGCTTGGCATCAGCAACGACTCCGAGGTGGCCACCGGCGACTCCCATGTTCATCTCTTCCGCTGGACTCAGGCCTATTACATTCAGGACGATTTCAAGTTCCGTCGCAATCTCACCTTGAATTTCGGGCTCCGTTACGAGATTGCTCCCTATTGGCACGACCTTAAGGATTCCATGGTCAATGTGGACTTTAGCGGTGCCACCCCCGTTATCGTTCGTCCCGGCAGCGGTGACCCCTATCAAGATTTCCCGCAAGTCACTTTTGACACGAATCCCAATTCGCCTACTTTTCTTCCCTTTGTGCGGGATAACCGGCTCGGTCACAATCTCGTCTTCACGGACAAGACCAACGTCTCCCCGCGCTTTGGCTTTGCTTGGACACCCGGTTTCGGACACAACAAGACAGTCGTCCGCGGGGGCGCCGGAATTTTCTACTCGCCCATGAACGCTGATCCCTGGTTTGATTTCGCCCGCAACGCTCCCCGGTCAGCCAAGTTCATCCGCAAGGGCAGTCAACTGACGGTTGTGGACCAGGTTTTCTCCAACACGTCGCAAGTTATCATTCAGCCGTCCATGTTTGTTGTTGAACCTCATTTGAAAACTCCTCGCGTCCAACAATGGAGTCTTGGAATTCAGCATGAGTTGGTTCCCAACCTCGTCCTGGAGGTTGCTTATGTGGGTTCCGCATCCACGCACCTTCCTCACTTGACCGACCAAAATCAGTCTTTCCCTCAAATGCAGGGCGACCAGGTGACGCAACCCGTGACCTACCTGCCGCCCAAATATCCGTCACTAGCTTCGTTTTACAACCTTTTTGAGAGTGCGACATCGGCGAACTACAACTCCCTGCAAGGGAAGCTGGAAAAACGCTTCACAAGCGGTTTTTCCTATTTGAGTTCCTTCACATGGTCCAAGACGATGGACACCGCCTCATCCACCCGCGACGGCGGTAATGGTCAAGCCACTCCTCACATTTACGATCTCCGGCTCGACTATGGGCCTTCCGTCTTCGACGCCAAAATTAACTGGGTGAACAGCGCTTTATACGAGCTTCCTTTTGGCAAGGGCCGGCGTTGGGGATCCGGGTGGTCCGGAGTGCAGGAGAAACTATTGGGCGGATGGCAGATCGGCGGTATCAGTGTTGTCCGCACAGGTTTGCCAACTTCTTGTCTCACGACCAACGACGACGCCACCAACATTGTGGCCTTTGAACAAGACAATTGCGACATCATTGGAAATCCCAACGCTGGTCCCAAGCAACTTCTCAATTGGTGGAATCTCGCCGCTATCGCCACGCCCACTCCTCAGGAAGTTTTCGGTAACGCCGGCCGCAGCGTCCTGCGCGGACCCAAGTACGTTAGCTTCGACTTCAGCTCCATGAAGACAACCACCATCACCGAACGCCTCAAACTTCAGTTTCGTTTTGAGGCCTTCAATTTCCTGAATCACCCCATCTTCTCCATGCCCAATCCGTTTATAGACTCGGGCGACTTCAACACGATCACGACCACCGCGGCGGCCAACCGCGAGCTCCAGTTCGCGCTAAAGCTGATTTGGTAACTCAAGGGCGCTTCCGCGGAGGAAGCCGCGCCTGTTGCGCCAGGGGCTTATAATCTTAGGCAGGGAGAAACACTAATGGATAGTTCAGATAGCAAGCTCAACCGGAGAGAATTTTTGCAAAAGAGCGCGGCAATGGCCGCGGGAAGCGCGGCAATGAGCGGCACGGCGCTCTCTTACTCCCGCATCGTTGGGGCGAATGACCGGATTTCGCTCGGACACATCGGGGTCGGAAACCGCGGTACGGAGCTCGATGGGATTGTGGCGTTCCTCAAAGACAAGAAAAACGCCGAGGTCTCTGCGGTCTGCGACGTGTGGACTCACAACCTCGATCGAGCGGTGGCCACAAATCAAAAATACTACGGCAAAGCGCCGCGCGCCTTTAAGCATCCACAAGAGTTGCTGGCGCTCAAGGACGTTGACGCGGTGATGATCTCCACACCCGAACATTCGCATTCGCCTGTACTGAAGTTGACGGCAGAGGCGGGGAAAGACGCCTACTGTGAAAAGCCCATGGGCAACGTTCTCGAAGAGGTTAAGGCGGCGCGCGATGCCGTAGTTGCACGGAATCTCGTCACTCAGATTGGTACGCAACACCGCAGCGAACCGTATCAGCTTGCCGCGCGCGACCTGATCCGCACCGGCGTTCTCGGCGATGTCACCAAGTATGAGATTGAATGGAATTATCATGGGCCTCGCTGGCGCGGGCGTCCCGAAGTCAAAATGATTCGCGAACAGGACACCGATTGGCGCACCTGGCTGATGACCAAGCCTTACCGGCCGTTCGATCCGCAGCTTCATTTCGAGTTTCGACTCTACAAAGAGTTTTCGAGCGGCATCGCCGACCAGTGGATGAGCCACGGCATCGACCTATGCCACTTTTTCATGGATGTGGAACATCCGTATTCCGTCGTGGCGCATGGCGGGATTTTTGCCTGGCGTGACGGCCGGGAGAATCCGGATACCTTCCAAGCGCTCTTCACCTATGCAAATGGTTTCTTGACGAGCTACTCGACCAGCTTTGGCAACGATGCGCCTAGCTTTACGCGCATCATGGGAAAGAAGGCCACGCTGGTCAACACGGGAGGCGAGGGCAGCCCGCGCTGGCAGATCGTCGAGGAAAAAGGCAATCACGAAGATGACCTGACGGTTGACTCAAAGCGGGCCGTCAAAGACGTCCGGCTGCCTGGAGACACAGCTCTTCCGCCCATGGGAATGGGGGATGAAGAACCATCGCACATGACCAACTGGCTCGATTGCTTGCGCAGTCGCAAACAGCCCAACGCGACCGTGCACCACGGATTCGCGCACTCCGTCGCCTGCACGATGGCTACGCATGCGTATTGGTCTGGGAAGAGAATCTACTGGGACCCGAAGGCGGAAGCGATTCTCGACGAAGCGCCAAAATAACAATGCAAGAGGAAGCGGCCGATATATAATTCGTCCCATGAAAATGAGAATGCCGAATTCCTTTGCGCCAATCCTTTTCTCAAAATCTGCTCGCCGCCCACAAAGGTTCGCGTGCCTTCTGGCTGCACTGTCGTTTCTGGCCTTGCC
The DNA here is from genome assembly GCA_003223295.1 of Acidobacteriota bacterium. Classification (GTDB taxonomy): domain Bacteria; phylum Acidobacteriota; class Terriglobia; order Acidiferrales; family UBA7541; genus Acidiferrum. The sequence continues at coordinate 10,203 of QHYM01000275.1, forward strand.
GGGACGAGCACAGAATCAACCCGTGCGCGTCATCGCTTTCGGCGCGCATCCCGATGATTGCGACCTTGGCGCCGGCGGCCTCGCCGCCAAGTATGCCGCGCACGGGGACAAAGTGAAGTTCGTGTCAATCACCAACGGCGATGCCGGGCACCAGTCGATGGGCGGAGTAGCACTCGCCAAGCGCCGGCGCGCTGAAGCGATAGAGGCCGGGCGACGCATCGGCATCGAATACGAAGTCCTCGATAACCACGACGGCAAGCTCCTGCCTACTCTGGAGGTCCGCGAAAAAGTCATTCGTGAGATCCGGCAGTGGAAGGCCGACATCGTCATTGCGCCCCGCCCCAATGATTATCATCCCGATCATCGGTACACGGGAGTGCTGGTGCAGGACGCCTCGTACATGGTGATCGTGCCGGATTTGGTGACCGACACGCCGCCGCTCAAGCGGAATCCGGTTTTCATCTACTACAGCGACCGGTTCACGCGGCCGCAACCGTTTCGTGCAGATATTGTGGTGTCGATTGACGACGTGTTCGAAAAGAAGGTCAATATGCTCGACGCCCATGTGTCCCAATTCTACGAGTGGCTGCCGTGGACCGAGGGGCAGTTCGAGCAAGTGCCGAAGGATCCCGCGGAGCGAAAGAAATGGCTCGCGACGGGGCCGTTGGCGTCGAGAAAGTTGCAACCCGAATGGCGCGAGGCGCTGCAGAAGCGCTACGGTGCGCAAGCAGACCGCGTGGAGCACGTGGAAGCTTTTGAAATTACGGAATACGGCCATCAGCCCACCGAGGAAGAAATTCGCAGCCTCTTTCCCTTTTTTCCTGACCGGTGACCAGCCCTTGCGTCTGAGCCAGCCTTCTGATTCCGCCAGACAGATTCTGCTGCCTGCAAACGTGGAGAAGAAGTGATGCGAAAGGCGCTATGCTTGATCTTCTTACTCGCCTTCGCTTCCTCCAGTTTGGGGGCTCAAAACGCTCCCGCCGTGCCCGAGTTGCCTCGCCTCAATCTTGACAATTTCTCTGGTGGCATCCAGGAGCAGATTGGCGAAGCGTATTCG
>QHYM01000276.1 GCA_003223295.1 Acidobacteriota bacterium
CTTCCCGGCGTTCCGCGCGATAACGCCAGCGCCTGGTCAATCGAATTCACCAGGATCGGCAGCGCCCGTGCTTCCGGCCTCCCTTTCACGCGGTAAATTTCGTCCACGGCCGCCAAATTGAACGGGTCCGCCGCCAGTCCATAAAACGTGTCTGTGGGAATCGCGATCACACTGCCGCGCGAAAGAAAGTCCGCCACATACCGCAGCACTTCCGCTTCCGGGTTGATTGGATTGACGCGCAGCAGCTCAGCTGGCAATTTTTTGGCCTTTGGCGAAGACGTACCGCCCGTATTTGGGCGACGCTACCACACCACTCGTAACTGGTGCAATATCACTTCTTCGCTGAAGGGTAAGAAGCAGCGTGCGGCCAAGCATATACTCAACGAGGAGCTTCTCATTCGCCAACGCGTCATGTCCGCAACGTCTCTCGTGCGATCTGTATTCGTTAGCTTCCTACTTATGGCTGGTCCAGTCGGTTGCGCACGTCATTCGAGTGACTCCGCAACCTTGAATCAACAGTTGTTGCTCGCCGCGCGGAAGGGAGATAACACCGCCGTACTCAAATTGATCAAAAAAGGCGCCAACATTGAAGCCAAAGACCATGGCGGCTTGACTCCTTTGGGTCTGGCTGCGGACTTTGGCCATGCCGATACGGTGAAGCTCCTCCTCGCTAAGGGTGCCGACCGCGTCGCAGGACAAGCGAGCGGTGGGGATGTCCTGGTTGAAACAGCACGAAGCGGGAATTTCAAGAAAATGCAAATACTGCTCGATATGGGAACAAGCCTCGACACTAGACAGAAAGCCTTATTCGTCGTCGCCGAATCCGAACCTTTGATGCTCAAAGAGGAAGCGACTCCGGAGATGGTTGCTTAACTAGAGAAACAACAGAAACAATCCGGGCCTACTGCAGCGGACTATCCAGGATTCGACTATGCGCGAACAGTTGGCCTTCTTCTCGATAGCGGTCTTAGTCTGGAGGCCCGAGAGGAAGACGGTGCAACTCCACTCATCCGTGCCGCTAGCTTCGGCCAAACTGCCACGGTGAAGCTACTGCTTGAGAGAGGAGCTAACGTGGAAGCCAAAGACCAGGTGGGCATTACGCCGCTAATTGCCGCCGCCTGTAGTTGCGCCATCGTCGACATGCCCGACACGCTAGACTCCGTCAAGCTACTTCTAGCGAAGAAGGCCAACGTCAATGCTCGAGCTAATGAGGGTGCCACAGCCCTCATGGGTGCCGCCAGTTGGGGCCGCACCGAAATAGTGCAATTGCTGCTCGAGAGCGGCGCCGAGGTTGAGGCCCGAGACAAGGAAGGCAACACCGCCCTGCTCATCGCCTCAGCTGGAAGCGCTCTCGCCACGGCAGACTCGGTGAAACTGCTCCTCGCACGCGGTGCTAACGTGGAGGCTAAGAACAATAATGGCGACACCTCCCTGCTTCTCACCGCCTCTAAAGGTGGTTACGAACGCGTGGCAATCCTAAAACTCCTGCTGCGGCACGGTGCGAATCCCCACGTCAGAGACAAACACGGCATTACCCCACTGGCGCTCGCCACCAGGAATGGGCTCACGGACTTGATCCCACTCCTTAAGAGCGCCTTGGCCAAGCCATAGCAACAGTCGCTTTTCCACGAGGTTACCGAAACGAATTCTTGCGAGTCTAACAGCCCCAGGTAACGCCACTTCGGATCTGATGCCGTCCCCACTCCGAATCCATGGACTTCGGCCAGTTGATGTCTCACATCGCCACCACCAACTACCAATTCTGTGCCGGCCTCAAGGATTCCGATCCGCCCGCCTTGCCATCGCCCACGGAGAAGGACGCCGTCGTAAAGTTTATCAGCGATTCCTTCGATTATTGTTCCGCGGTCATCTCGAATCTCACGGACGCGCAGCTCGGCGCTGTGCACAACTCTCCCGACGGCCGCCTTTCCGGCCGCGAAGTTCTTCTCGCCATGTACGTCCACGTCGCCCATCATCCCGGCCAAGCCGAAATTTATCTCCGCGACAAAGGCATTCGTTCTCCTTCGTATCGAATCTGAACAGCACGTTTCCTGGTGGCTTGCGGTGTTAGCGCCTTTCAGTAGAAATTTGCTAACCTCCAAGCTATGGCCACGCCCGGCAAAGCCGCCCGCAACACGCGACCTGCCAACGATTCGGCGCTCCTCACGAGCCGCGACAATCGCTGGCTCAAGGAGTTTCGCCTCGCCCTGCGCGGCGGCTTGCCCACGGAAAGCGGATTCGTTGGCGTCGAGGGCGTCCGCCTCGTCGAAGAAGCTCTGCGTTCCGGTTGCCCCATCCAAGCTGTGCTCTTCAGCGAATCAGGCCAGCGCCATCATGACCGCCTCGCCCCTCTCATTGACCGCTCCGAGATGGGCTTTCCCACGCTGCCCACCACGGATCGCCTCTTCGAAGGTCTGGCCGACACCGAGCATCCCCAAGGCGTGGCCGCTCTGGTGAAACCGCGCGAGACTTCCTTCGACGAACTCGTCCGCACACCTGATTCCGCGTGCGCTCCTCTCCTGGCTGTCCTCGCCGGTGTGCAGGATCCCGGCAATGTAGGAACCATTCTTCGCACTGCCGCCGCTTTTGGCGCGACCGGCGGCGCCACTGCCGCCTCCGGCGTCGGCGGCACCGCCAGCCCGTATTCGCCGAAGGCGCTACGCGCCTCCGCCGGGGCCGCCCTCCATCTCCCAATCCTTGCCGGAATGTCGCTTCCCATTCTCCTGACGCAATTCAAAATCGCCGGCATCCGCACGCTGGCTTCCAGCGTGCGCGAACCGCAAGACGGCGGCCAGCCCCTGCTGGCCCCCTGGGAAATCGATTGGTGCCAGCCGACTGCGCTGCTCGTCGGCAACGAGGGCGCGGGCCTCCCTGAAGAAGTCGAGCGCAGCGCAGACGCCCGGATCCGCATTCCCATGGCCAGCGGCGTTGAGTCCCTCAACGCCGCCGCCGCCGCCGCGGTCGTCTTCTACGAAGCCGCCCGCCAAAGAAACTCCGTTTCCGCATCGCACATCCAACACTCAGGCGCTTCGCGGCCTCCAGGGAAACCGTGAGCCTCTTCTCCAAACTACCTGCGTCTCCTGCGGACCCCGACGTCCCCGCGGCCAACCAGCCGCTCGCCGAACGCATGCGCCCGCGCACACTCGACGAATTCATCGGCCAGGAAAAGCTTCTCGGTCCCGGCAAGCCCCTGCGCATGCAAATCGAAAATGACAATACGGGCTCGCTGCTTTTTTGGGGCCCGCCCGGCTGCGGTAAAACCACCCTCGCTCGCCTTATTGCCCGTCTCACGCGCTCCGAATTCGTCTCCTTCAGCGCCGTTCTCGCCGGCATCAAGGAAATCAAAGACGTCATGGCCGCTGCCGAATACAAATCGCGCTCCGGCTACCGCACCATGGTCTTTGTCGACGAAGTCCACCGCTTCAACAAAGCCCAACAGGACGCGTTTCTTCCTTACGTCGAAGCCGGCCACATCACGTTCATCGGCGCCACCACCGAAAATCCCTCTTTCGAAGTCATCTCCCCGCTTCTTTCCCGCACCAAGGTTTACGTCCTCGAGCCGCTCGCCACGCCGCAGATCGTCGAGCTTCTTCGCCGCGCGCTCGCGGACAAAGAGCATGGTTTCGGTAGCGAAGCCGTCGAAGCCACAGACGACATCCTCTTTCGCATCGCCTCGTTCGCCAACGGCGATGCCCGCGCCGCCTACAACACCCTCGAACTCGCCGTCAAAAGCACGCGTCCCAAAAAGAACGCCCCGCGCGTCATCACTCCCGAGCTTCTCGAAGACGTTCTCCAGCGCAAACTTCTCCGCTACGACAAAGCCGGCGAAGAGCATTTCAATCTCATCTCTGCGCTCCACAAATCCATCCGCAACTCCGATCCCGATGCCGCTCTCTACTGGCTCGCGCGCATGATCGAATCCGGCGAAGATCCTCTCTACATCGCGCGCCGCATGGTGCGCATGGCCAGCGAAGACGTCGGCCTTGCCGAGCCCAGCGTGCTCGCCATCACTCTCGCCGCCAAGGACGCCTTCCACTTCATCGGCCCGCCCGAGGGCTATCTCGCCCTCGCGCAAGCTGCCGTGTATCTTTCGCTCGCGCCCAAATCCAACGCGCTCGAAACCGCTTACATCGAGGTCATCGAGGACGTACACAAAACCGAAGCCGATCCCGTCCCGCTCCATCTGCGCAACGCCCCCACGGGCCTCATGAAAAACCTCGGCTACGGCCAAGGCTACAAATACGCCCATGATTTCGAGGAAAAAGTCACCGACATGCCCTGCCTCCCCGACAATCTCGCTGGCCGCACCTGGTACCATCCCACCGACCAGGGCTTCGAAGCCCGTTTGCGCACTCGCATGGACGAAATTCGCAAAATCAAATCCAAAGCCACAGACAGCACCAGCTAACATGACGACTAAACTCATCATCCGCGCACTGCAGTTCTCTCTACTCGTCCTCCTTCTCTGCGCCCTCTGCGTCTCCTCCCCTCTTCTCTCTGCGTTAAACTCTTCTCCTTCCGCTCCTCCCGCACGCCCCAAAGTCCTCGGCGTCGCTGGGGTTACCCTGGTAACGACTAATGACACGAAGTCGCAAGGTTTTTACGAAAACATCCTAGGCTTACCGCGCGTGAACACAAACCTTGATCCGGGAACAAATGTCGATCTCCGATGTGATCTAAATGCCGAACGGTGTTTTGCACCGGCCGAAGGACCGGTCATCTCACTTGTTTCACCTTGTGGAGGAGATGTTCGTTGCGAACCCGAATCTCTTTTTACGGTTACCTTTCTGACTTCCAACGCTTCGACGCTCAGGGAATTCTTGAAATCACAAAATGTGCGCGTAAGCGAGGCCCGCCTGAACGGAAAAGATTTCAGTGCATTTGACCCAGATCACCATAGGATTCGATTTATAGATGTTTCTCTGTCGAATGATCAAACCGACTCGGGACATCGGTCTCCGGTCAGGTTGATTCATGCCGGTTTCGTGGTGAAAGATCGGGCGGCCGAAGACCACTTTTACAAGGACATGCTCGGTTTTCACGTCTACTGGCACGGCGGAATGAGGGACAACGAAACCGACTGGGTGGACATGCAAGTCCCCGACGGAACCGACTGGCTCGAGTACATGCTCAACGTTTCGCCGAATGCCGATAAGCGCGAGCTTGGGGTGATGAATCACATCGCGCTAGGAGTGCCCGACATCAAAGCGGCAAAAGAAAAACTCGTCAAAAACGGCTGGAAACCCGGCGAACAACCGCAAATCGGCCGCGACGGCAAATGGCAGCTCAATCTTTACGATCCCGACGACACCCGCGTCGAGCTCATGGAATTCACGCCCGTCCAAAAGCCCTGCTGCTCCGAGTATACTGGTCCCCACCCGAAACCATGACCTGCCCTTTCTCTCGCAGCCGATTTCGCTGGTTCCGGCGTTTTTGTTCGCTTGTATGCGCCCTCGCAGGCAGTTGTTCTGTGCCCGCCGCCCCCGCCCAAAACCTCGACAAGCCTCTCCAATCCATCGACGAAGAAATCACTGCCTTCTCTTTCGCTCCCGACGGCCGCATCGCCTTCGCCACTTATCACCGCCTCAAGACCAAACAGTACGACCTCGAGCACGATGACATCTGGATCCAGGAAGCCAACGGCAAACGCCGCCGTCTTCTCGAAGGCCAAAAATACACGCGCGGCGATCAACCCTTCAGCTACCTCGTGGACTCGCTCCGCTGGTCGCCCAATGGCCATTACCTTCTCGTCCAGCTTTTCATCACCACCCTCACCGATGACAGCGGCACCGCCGTCGACTCCTTCCAAACGCTCCTTTTCGACGACTCCGGCCATGAAGTGCGCATCGCCAAAGGCGACACCTTCATCTCCGACGCCGCCAACGCCGCTTTTCTCCCCGACAACAGCACCATCGCGTATCTCGCCAACGCCGTGAGGACTCTTCCGCTCTTCTCCATCAAAAACACGCGCCTTTCCAGCGGCTCGTTTCCTTCCCCGCACGAGGGCCGCACCTTTCGCGACGTCGCCTGGCTCGCCGGAATGAATTTCGCCGTCGCCGTCGAGCAGGACCACTCCATGAGCGGCCCGCCCCGCCTGCAATATCTCGACGTCCTCAACGACTCCGTCAAAGAGCTTGCCACCCTCGACGGCTACGAAGGCGGCCTGATCGTTTCTCCCGATCGCACCAAGGTCGCCTACTTCGTCGACCGCGAAGTCCTCGAAATCCGCAGCCTTTCGAATGCCAATCAACTCGCGCGCGTCCGCGTCGGCCTCGGCGTCCTTCGCTGGGCTCCGGACGAAACGCGCATCTTCCTCAAGCGCGCCATCGAGAAAAAATCTGGGGACATTGTTTGGTTCCCCGTTCCCCCGCTAGCCCCTGTTGCGCCCAACAAGGAAATCCCGGTCGCCCAACCCACGCCGGTCACTGTTCTTCACGGCCTCAGCTTCCGCGAATTTTCCATCTCCCCCGACGGCCGCTTCTTCGGCGTCGTGGTCCCCGGCAAACGCAACCTCCTCGTCTTCCCCCTCCCCCCGCGCTAAACTCCCCGCTCTCAGGGTGTCTTCTCTGCGACCTCTGTGTCATCTGCGTTGAAATCCCGCCTTTCCTCCGTACAAAATCAAACGCCCGCGCCATATTCTGCGCGGGCTCCCTTTCCTATGTTTTCCCCGCCCTCTATTTGTGCAACTCTCCGGCTCTCTTCCGGTGCTCAATCAAAATGCACGCATCCTCCACCACCGCCAATCCCGCCACTTTCGCTTTTTCGGCCGCCTCTTCATTCTCAATCCCCAATTGCATCCACACCACCTTCGCCCCAATTCGAATCGCGCTCTCCACCACCGGCGGCACCTCTTCCGCGCGCCGAAAAATATTCACTACATCCACTTTCTCCGGCACATCCTCCAGCCGCGCGTAGCTCTTCTCCCCCAGCACTTCGGTCTCATTCGGATTCACCGGAATAATCCGGTACCCCGCACCCTGCATGTACTCCGTCACTTCATGGCTAGGCCGCAGCGGGTTCGAAGACAACCCGACCACCGCAATCGTCTTGCACTTCCTCAAAATTTCTGCAATGGGATCTGCACTGCCCTGCGCCGCAAACTCCGATCCCTCGGGAACCAGCACTCTCATCGCGTCGCGAGTTCGCCCTTCCCGGTTCGTTTCATCAACACCTGCGCCAGCGCCGACAAACATTTCTCATTCTCTTCTGCCGTTCCGATGGAAATCCGAATCGCCTCCGGAAACCCCATCCATCCCAGCGGCCGCACGATCACTCCCAAATGCAGCAAATCGTCGCTGATCTCTCTCGCCTCCGGCCCCACGGGAATGAACACAAAATTCGTCGCGCTCGGTACCGGCCGCAATCCTAGCTTCGCGAGACCCTCGCACAGCCGCTTCCGCTCCGCCGCGTTCGTCTCGATGCAGCGCTTTACGTGCTCTTTGTCATCCAACGCCGCCAGCGCCGCCGCTTGCGCCACTCCCGACGTATTGAACGGCGTCTTCAGTTTGTTCATCGCGGAGAGCAGTTCCGGCCTTCCAATCGCGTATCCGATGCGCAGGCCCGCCAATCCATACACTTTCGAGAACGTTCTCAGGATGAGCAGATTCTTTCTCCGACGATAAACTTCCACCGAATCCTTCAGCCCCACACTCGTCGCGTAGTGGATGTACGCCTCATCCAGCACCACCAGAACACCATCCGGAACGCGCTCGACGAACTCCCGGAACTCAGCGCCCGTAAAAGCCGTTCCCGTCGGATTGTTGGGATTCGCCAGGTAAATCACACCCGTCCTCGGCGTGATCACCTTCGCGATGGCTTGCAGGTCAAACGCAAAGTCGCGCTGCGGCACCAGCACCAGCTTCGCGCCGCTCGCGCGAATGGCAATCGAAAAAGGTGCGTAGCTGCCCTCCGACGTAATTCCCTCGAGCCCCTGCCGCAGAAGCACGCGCGAAGCCAGGTCAATCAATTCGCTCGACCCCAATGCCACGAAAAGTTCCTCGGGTGTGACGCCCCGCAGCTCCGCCAGCGTCTTCCGCAGCGCATGAGTTCCACCGTCGGGATAACGGTGCGACTCGCCCAGCGCCGCCCGCGCCGCTTCCATCGCTTTCGGCGAAGGCCCCAGCGGATTTTCATTCGAAGCGAGCTTCACTGCATGAATCCCCAGCTCGCGCTCGACTTCTTCAATGGGTTTTCCCGGGACGTAAACGGGCAGCCCGCGCAGGTAATCCGGTATCAGCTCTTCAATCGTCTTCGTCATAGCCCTAATCTTTTCTCTGCGCCCTCTGTGCTCACTGTCTCTGTGTCCTCTGCGTTAATTCTTTTTGCTTTTGCTTACACCATTCTCCCACCTTCGCACGCTTTCTGCCCGCCGGAACAGGGAGCATGTTCGAAGCGATTAAGCCGGTCCGTCTTTGGTCCTCTCCTTTAACTCAATTACCTCCCTCGACCGCTCGTCTCAACTGTTCCACTTCCCTCTCCGTCAACTCCCGACACTTCCCCGGCTCCACGTCCAAAACCAGCGGCCCCAACTGCACGCGCTTGATCTTCTCCACGTGATGTCCCACGCGTTCGAACATCCTCCGAATCTGCCGGTTCCGTCCCTCAATCAAAACCATCTCGTACCACGGATTCGCGCCATCCTCGACCAACCGAATCTTCGCCGGAGAAGTTTTCACGTGCCGCCCATCCTCCACCGCGATCGTGACACCCGCCCGTAAACGCACAATCGCTTTCTCCTCCGGCTTCCCGCTGATCTTCACGCGATATGTCTTCGGCACATGCGAGCCGGCTTTCATCAACTTCTGTGCCAGCGCCCCGTCGTTCGTCATCAGCAGCAATCCCTCGCTTGCATAATCCAGCCGCCCTACCGGATACACGCGCTCCCCGCGCTTCGGGAGCAAATCCATCACCGTCGGCCGCCCCTCCGGGTCGCTCACCGTCGTCACATACCCCTTTGGCTTGTTCAGCAGGTAATAGACGAGCCGCTCCGCCTTCTTGAGCGGCTCCCCATCAATGCAAATCTCGTCCCGTTCCGGATCGGCCTTGGTCCCCTGCTCTGTCACCACTTTCCCGTTCAGCGTCACGCGCCCCGCCGCAATGATCTCCTCCGCCTTGCGCCGCGACGCCATCCCGCACACCGCCATAATTTTCTGCAATCGTTCTAACGCCATAGTGGAAAGACTCCGCAGGAGGTGGGGCTCCAACCCCCACGAAAGGCTTTTCAGCGTAGACCGGACTCTAGCCCCTGAAACGGGCCGCTCTTGTAGTGCCCGGTCTTCAGACCGGTTCCTTTCTCCCCTTCTGTGTGCATAAAAAAATACTTCTCATTCCGCACGAAGCACACCGACTTTTTCCTTCGCTTTCGCTCCTGCGATCGAAGATTCCGATCTGGTCGGAAAAGCGTGGGCCTGCGGATGTGAGGAATCTCTCTTCGCCTTCTCCATGTCCTCTGCGTCCTCTGTGTTAAATCCGCTTCTTCGGTCTTTGCCTTACTTCTTTACTTCCTTACCTCGTCCCATCCTACTCGGCAATGTGCGCTGTCTTGGTGACGTCTTCACCCGCCACGAGCAAAAACTCATTTCTGGCGCCCGCGATGCGGGCCTCGCGGTACGGCCGATACTCTTCGCTCTCATAGAAAGCTTCCGCCGCCTCTTTCGAAGGCCATTCAATGATCAGAAACACCTGTGGGAGCGTTCGCTCCCCCTCGAGCCTTTCCACGTTGGACGTGCGCGCCAAAAACCTGCCGCCATGCTGCTCAACCATTCGCGTCACGTTCTTGACCTACTCCGGCACCCAGCCCCGGTTCGTGATCACCATCTCCGCAACGGAATAATACTTCACGTGGACTCCCCCTTGCGTTCTGAAGGCAAACCAAGTTGCTGTCGTTTCTCTGTGCCTCTGGGCTCTGTGACCTCTGTGTTAATTCTTTTCTCTCCGTCTATTCCCTTTACCTCATTTACTTCCTTTATCTCCTTTACTTCTCAGGACTGCTTTTCTCAAATCCTGCACTTCCTTCTCCTGCATCAATCGGTATCTCCGCGGCGGAATACCCTCCAATGTCAGCGGCCCTAATCCAATGCGCTGCAACTTCTCGATCGGATGCTCTTCCCGAAACAGCACGTTCCGCATTTCATCTTTCTTGGTATCCCGCATCCGCACTTCATACCAGTAATTCGCCGCGCGACGCCGCGTCGCATCCGGCTGCCGCACGGTCTTCATCCGCACGCCAATCTCTTTCCCCAGCCGTTCCAATTCTTCCAGCGTCAGCATCCCTTTCACTTTCATCAAATACACTTGTTCCAGCTTACCCCAGCGCTTCAGCATTTCCGCCGCCAGGTCGCCGTCATTCGTCAAAAACACCAGCCCGGACGCCGTATACTCCAGATTCCCTACCGGGTACACGCGCGCCGGAAAGCCTCGCAAACAATTCTTCAGCGTTTTCCGTCCTTCCGGGTCCGCCATCGCCGACACAACCTCCGGCGGCTTGTGCAGCACCAGGTACACGCGCCGCTCTTGCTCTTTCACCACGCGTCCCGCTGCCTCGATCCGGTCCGTTGCCGCGTCCGCCTTTGTCCCCAACTCACGCACCACGTGCCCGTTCACGCGCACCTGTCCGCTCAGGATCAATTGCTCCGCGTGCCTCCGCGAAGCAATCCCCGCCCGCGCAATAATCTTCTGCAATCGTTCCTGCATTTTCTTGTTTCGTCTTTCTGGAATGTTCGTTCCGCAAGGAACTTATTGTGTCTTATGGGCGATTCTATCCACCGTCATTCCGAACGAAGCAGGCCGCCTTTTCTTTCGCTTTCGCTTCCTGCGAAAGCGTCGGCCTGCGGATGTGAGGAATCTCTCGTCGATCTTCCCTGCTCTCGATAGCCGTTGTATTCGGCTGAATTTGGTCCTATTCTTCTCCGTGCCCTCGGTGCTCCGGCCTCGGTGCCCTCTGGGTTAGGCTTCCTCTGCTTCGAATTTCGTATCCCTCTTCCTCACTCGCCAGCCGCTGCCGTCTTCGCTGAATCCTCATTCTCCGGCATCCCCTCATTATTCGCCGCCGTCTCTTCCAGCAACTCTTCCCGCGCCTCCATGGCCTCATTGTTTGTAGGGGCGGCGCTTGCTTGCCCCGGACCGCTC
>QHYM01000277.1 GCA_003223295.1 Acidobacteriota bacterium
CAGGCGAGCAACACGTCCAGAGCGGAGCTCTCAATCACACGCATGTGTTCTCCCCAAGCTTGATTGTGGAGACGCGCGCCGGTGTCAGCCACTACCGCAACATTGCGCGTAACTCGGACTATGGCTCAACAGCGTCGGACGACCTGGGCATCACGGGTGTCAATCTGGATGCCTTCACGAGCGGCCTGACCGCCATTGACATTCAGAACGGGTTCTCGAGCCCCATGATTGGTTACTCAGCGTCGCTGCCGTGGGACCGCGGCGAGACCAACATCAACGCGGTCACCAACTGGACGAAAATCCATCGCAATCATACCTTCAAATGGGGAGTTGACTTCCGGCGGCTACGCGATGATTTGGTGCAGGCGCAAACGTTCGGGCCACGCGGAGTCTTCCGCTTCGGCAACAGCACCACCTCAACTCCCACATCTTCAACATCTCGAGGGAACAACTTCGCGGCGTTTCTGATCGATGCGCCCACGGAAGTAGGCCGCGACGTCTCCGTGATATCCGGGTCGTGGCGCGAATCGGAGCTCTTCAGCTACGCGCAGGATAAGTGGCAACTGAGCTCCAAGCTGACCATGGATTTCGGGTTGAGGTGGGAACTCTATTTCCCGCCAACGCCAGCACAATCCGGCGGCTATTCCAATTACGATCCAACCAACAACACCTTAGTGCTTGCGGGAATTGGTGGTAACCCGCTGAACCTTGGCCGTGACACTTTGTATCATTACTTTGCTCCGCGATTTGGATTGGCCTACCGCTTCACAGAAAAATTTGTATTGCGTGGCGGCTTCGGCATCAGTTATGAGCCTTTCCCCAATAACCAGTACGCCTGGAATTACCCGGTGCGCCAGGCCAATGGCACTAATCAATTAACCGCTGGCGCTCTGCCGACGTGGCCCAGTGGTCAGATAGCTTCCATGGGTTTGGGATTCCCGGCGCCAGCCCCAGCTGCAGTACCAAGTAACGGGGTCGTGTCCGGTGTATGCCAAGTTCCGCCTGTACCCGGTGTCGCGTGCATTGGGCTGAACTCCCAATACAACGTGATCGACAAGAACTTCACGCAGCCGTATGTCGAGTCCTGGAATCTTGCCGTGGAGCGCGCGCTGCCCAGGAATTTCGTACTGACCGTTGCCTATGTCGGCAATCATGGCGTGGACATTCCCATGGACTATGATCTGAATGCCGCCACTGCCCCTGGCATCTGTCAGTTTGTCGCTGCTGGAACCGCCGGATGCCAGCCGACCGATCCTCCGACCAAATTGGTGAGCAGTACCTGTTCCCTCCGACCCATGTGCGCTTTGTATAACAGAACGGCTGCCACGGATTTCCTGTTCAAGCCAACCAGCTCGAATTACCACGCCTTGCAGGCGAGATTCAATCACAGGACGGGCGGCGGCCTGTTGCTGACCACCTCCTATACTTTCTCAAAAGCCTTGGCGTACCGATCCGACGTGGGGGACGGGGGCGGCAATGATGGCGGCAGTCCATCCTTTTATTTGGACTTTCGCCGCAACTACATGCAGCTTAGCAACAACCGCAGGCACACTTTCGTGCAAAGCATCGTCTATGACTTGCCGTTTGGCAAGGGCAAGCCTCTATTGCATTCGCGTTGGGCGACCTGGGTTGCCGGGGGCTGGCAGGTGAGCACGGTTATGACTGTCATGAGCGGCAGGCCGCTGGATTTTAGCGCCAGCGGAACTGCGCTCAACGCGCCGGGTACCCGTCAGACGCCCGATCAGGTTGGCGCTTTCCGGGTTCTCGGAGGAATCGGGCCTTCTCCCAATGGCGCATGGTTCGATACCGCGTCCTTCTGCCCGGTTTCTTCAACTCCGCCGACTGGCTGTCCTGCTTTTCCAAACGGCACGTTGGGAAACATGAGCCGCTTCAAGTTTGCCGGCCCGCGCTATTTCAACCTGGATGCTGCAATGTTCAAGAGGTTCCCCGTAACCGAGCGAGTTGGCCTGGAGTTTCGCGCGGAAGCATTCAGCATAACGAATACTCCACAATTCGATCAGCCAAACGCAAACGCGAGCGACAGCGTCGGATTTGGCCACATCACTAACACCATCGGCGGCAACCGGTCACTCGAGCTCGGGGCCAAGCTGACGTTTTAGTTTGGCGCGAGAGGTTGATGCGAGAATCGGCGCGGCGGCCTGGCAAACGGTACTAGAATGTTGTAAAAGCAACGGAGGAGAAGCACAGATGCAGTGTCGAATGCCACGTCGCGAATTCCTTTGGGGGATAGGAGCGATTGCGGCTGCAACCGCAGTTCCCTCTTTTCCCGGCGCCTCCTTGCGCGGGTCGGAACGGCTCTACCCGCCGATGGACTTGTCGTACTTTGATACACCGATTTCGCCGGGGCCCGGAGAGATTCATTTCGGATATGCGTCCATCACCTGGAACGGCAATGACCGCCAGGCCATTGAGGACATCGCGGCGTTGGGGTTTCCTGGGATCCAGTTGCGCAGCAACGTCTTGAAAGAATTTGCCAGTGCGACCGAGCTGCGCGATTTGCTCGAAAAGCATCACCTGAAAATGGTAGCGCTTTCGAGCGGCGGCGTGCGGATTGATCCCGCCGTCGAAGCAGAAGAAATCGCCAAGCACACGGCCAACGCAAAATTTGTGCACGATGTAGGCGGTCTCTATCTGCAAGTCACCGACGATCGGCCGAAAGACCGCGCCATCACGCCGGCAGACTATGCGCGCCTGGGCAAACTCATCACAGAAATTGGAAAGCGCACCGCGGATCTGGGAATCTCGCTCGGATATCACAACCACATGGGGTCGCTCGGAGAGCGCCCCGAGGAAGTGGATCAAATCCTGCAGGCCACGGACCCGCGCTTCGCCAAGCTGGAACTGGACGTGGCGCATTACTTCCAGGGTGGTGGCGATCCCGCCAAGGCTATCGAGAAATATCAGGACCGCTTGCTTTTCCTGCACATCAAGGATGTAGAACCCGTTCCGGACAGCGAAAGAGGCAAGCGCCCCTTTCGCTTCGTGGAGCTGGGCCGGGGACGCGTGGACCTCCCTGCGGTCCTTGCTGCATTGCACAAAGTGAATTTCCGCGGGTGGGCCATCGTCGAACTCGATGTTGTACCGGACAAGTCCCGCACGCCCAAAGAGTCCGGAGCCATCAGCAAGAAATACCTGCAAGAAAAACTCGGAGTGACGGTATGAATTCGCCATTCCGGGTTGCCGTCATCAACGATGAAATCGCGCAGGATTTTGGCAGAGCCTGCGAAGTGGCCGCGAAAGAATTCGGCATGGGTTGGATCGAATTACGCGGCATGTGGAACAAGAACCTGCTCAAACTGGATTCGAAAGAGATTGAAGAAGCCCGGCGGATTCTGGAAAAGAACAAGCTGCGCGTAACGGACATTGCCAGCCCCCTCTTCAAAGTGGACTGGAAGGGCGCGCCTCTGTCGAAATTCGGCCCCAAGCGCGACCAGTTCAACGCCGATTTCACCTTCGAGCAGCAGGACGAGGTACTAGAGCGCAGCATCGAACTTGCCAAGGCTTTCAACACGGATCGCGTGCGCTGCTTCGACTTTTGGCGGCTCGACGATCAAGCGCCGTATCGTGCGGCCATGAATGAAAAGTTGCTGGACGCCGCAGGCAAGGCCGGCCAGAAGGGCGTCCTTCTCGTTTTGGAAAATGAGCCGTCGTGCAACACGGCCACAGGCGCAGAAGCAGCCAAAGTCCTCAGCGCCGTGCAGTCTCCCCATTTAATGTTGAACTGGGATCCGGGAAATGCATCGGAGCGCGGCGAGACGCCTTATCCTGACGGCTACGACCTCTTGCCAAAAGACCGCATCGGTCACTGTCATTGCAAGGATGCCGTGAAAAAAGCGGACGGCAAGTATAGTTGGGCGCCGATGGGCGGAGGTATCATCGATTGGATAGGCCAATTCAAGGCGCTGAAGCACGATGGGTACAAGCTTGCGGTCAGCCTGGAAACTCATTGGCGCGGCGGAGGAACTCCCGAAGAATCGACGCGCCAGAGCTGGGCGGGGATGAAAGAAGTACTGCAGAAAGCCGGCGCCCTATAATGAGTGCCTGATGAGTATGGAATGACGTTAGGCATCCACTGATGTCCATGACGCAAATAGAACGCCGAGAGTTCCTTCAGCGCCTGGCGGTGATCCTTGCGGCGCTCCCAGAGGCCGTGCACGCTGCGGATGGGCGTTTGCCCATCGGCTTTTCGACACTCGGCTGCCCGTCATGGGACTGGCTCAAGATTCTCGACTTCGCGCAGCAGAACGGTTTTGCTTCGGTCGAGCTTCGCGGGCTGCAAGGAACGATGGACTTGCCTTCGCGGCCCGAATTTGCGGACGGGCAGATCGAACAATCTAAGAAGGACATCGCAAGCCGCGGGCTGCGCATTTCTTGCGTGAGCAGTTCTGCCAACATGCACGACACCGGCCAGGAACATGAGAAGCAGCTTGCCGACGCGCGGCGCTTCATTGACTTGGCGTCGCGGCTCGGCGCTCCTTACGTTCGAGTTTTCGGCAACAAGCTGGTTGGACCGCAAGCCGCGGCAGTCGAGCATATTGCCGCTTCGCTGCGCGAATTGGGAGACTATGCCGGACCCAAGAATGTGACCGTTATTCTGGAATCCCACGGCGATTTCACGAATTCCTCGCTTCTCAAGGAAATTCTCGAAAAAGCATCTTCTTCTCACGTTGCGTTGCTTTGGGACGCTCATAACACCTTTGTAGAAGGCAAAGAAGACCCGGCGATCACGGTACGCGCGCTTGGAAAGTACATTCGCCACACGCACCTGAAGGACGCACGCCTTGCCGATGGGCAGGATAATTATGTTCTTACGGGACGCGGCGACGTGCCCGTGAAACGTCAAGTCGAGCTACTCTCTGGGACCGGATACGCAGGCTACTATTCATTCGAATGGGAAAAGGCCTGGCATCCCGATATCGAGGAGCCGGAAGTTGCCATGGCGGATTTTGCGCGCGTTGTTACACAATATCTTTCGGCCACTGGCAAACAGAAACATTCTTGACGGTTTTTCCCGCCAAACTTTCAGGGGGTATGGACATGACGACGAATACACGCCGTGAATTTCTCAAGCAGGCTGCCATCGGGACCGCCGCTTTGGCGGCCTACGCGCCTCCGCGGGTGTTGGGCGCGAACGATCGCGTTCGCGTCGGGATGATCGGAGTTGGTGGGCGCGGGGAGGAGCTGCTCAAAGAAGTCCTGCAAGTGTCAAACGCCCAACTCGTAGCCATCGCGGACGTCTATTCGCGTCGGCGGGACGCAGCCAAGCAGATGGCGCCCGGTATTCAGACGTTCGACGATCACCGGCGTTTGCTGGACATGAAAGACCTCGATGGCGTCATCGTTGCCAGCCCCCTTCACATTCACGCCCGGCATTTCATGGATACCCTCGCGGCGGCAAAAGACCTTTACTCCGAAAAAACCATGACCTGGTCCATTCCCGAAGCGGAAGAATGTCTGGCGACGGCGAAAAAGTCCGACCGCGTGGTGCAAATCGGTTTGCAGCACGAGAGTTCCGGCTCGCTGGCGGATACCCGCAAGTGGATCAAGGACGGACTCGCAGGAAAGATTACGCAGGTGGAGTCCTGGATGAGCCGCAACACGCCGCACGGCAAAGCCCAGTGGGTGCGCCAAGTTCCGTCGGACTGTACGGCGCAAAATGTCGACTGGAAATCGTTTCTCAACGGACGGCCCGATCGCGGCTTCGATCCCTACAAATTCATCAACTGGCGGCTGTTCTGGGAATTTTCCGGGGGGAACATTACGGAAAACATGATCCACCAAATCGCCTGGATCCAGACTGCGCTCGATTTGCCGGAGCCCAGCGCCGCGTGCATGTGCGGCGGCGTGTTCTCCGAGAAGGATGGACGTGAGGTGCCGGACACAATTGTGGTGACGCTGGAATTTCCGCAGGACGTTGTGGTCACCTGGCAGTCTACTTTCAACAACAGTCACTATGGACTGGGCGAGCGCCTGCTCGGCAGCGACGGCACGATCGAGCACATAATGGGGGCCACCGATATGGTGACCGGCAGGTCCGGGGAAACTCTGCGTTACTACCCCGAAAAAGTGAATCGGCGCGACGGGACCGCGCTTACCGGGGAATCGAAAAGTCAGAACCACATGGCCAATTGGGTCGATTGCATCCGCAGCCGCCAGACGCCGAATGCGAATGCGGAGATTGGCTACCGCTCGGCGATTGCGGCGCACATGGCAAATATCGCGTACCGGCAGAAGCAGCGCGTTACGTTCGAGATGGCCAAAGCCGCCGTTCTACAAGTTTGAAGGCACCTTGGCGCTAGATTCTGTGCCAGGGACCCGCCGCAATTCACGGAGAAAACGTGGAACCGCCGTCGGTGGAGCGACTGAAGTAAACATTGCCTTGCGGAGGAAACAGGTTGCCACCGATCAAACGCCATGTGACATAGATATTGCCGCTGGAGTCTACATTCATCCAAGCCTGTTGAATCGCGGAAGCCCCGGGATTCTGCGAGACATTGATTGGAGTGGAGAAGCTCAATCCCGCATCGATGGACCGGCTGAAGAAAACATCGTCCCGAGGCTGTGCCGAGTTGTCTTCAGTCCACAAGACGTCGATAGTTCCACCAGAATCCACAATGATCTGCGGATCAAAAGTGGTCAAAATAGCGAGCAAAGCCATGCGCTTCATGAAATGGCAAAACACGTACCGGAACAGGTTCATGTTCATGGGACACTCCTCGTAAGCCACAATTCACTGCCGCTTTCCCAGAGAGGGAGCCAAGCCGTACACTCGGGCTTAGTCGTGGCTTCTTGCTCACACCTGCATCACTGTGACGGGAAGAAGCCTGGGGACCGCGAGGTTGTGGTCACGCCCCGTCCCACTTCGCGGAAGGCCCCAGAAACATCGAGTAACAGCCAGACTCTAGAAAGATTCTCCTGTCATCTCAATCGGGTGCACTCCCGAAATCGCCTTGTGGAGGAATATGGCAACGTCTTCAGGGAAGACCTTAAAGAATCAGCGGTCCCTTCTTTAGGTTATTGGAACGCCACGCATGGGTTGCAAGCCAGTGTTTGCTGCGGCAACCTGGCCGAGCCGACGAGCAAGTGGCCGGTCATGGATTTTTGTCGTAGGTTCCAGGCCAATTTGCTTTGAGTTTGAATATCTAACAAAAGATAGTCGAGTTGCAGGAGAGCGTTCGTGGCTCTTCACGAGAAATTCAAGGGCTACTTTGGTCTTGGCGGCCGTTGCGGGCCGCCGCCGTGCGCGCCTATGGCGGAGCAGGCCTGGGGCGGCAGGTTTACGAGCGGCAAAACCGCGCGGTTCGCGCGCAAGGTCACGCTGCCGGACGAAGCGGTGATCGTCACCGAATTGGAACACAGCAAGAGGTCTGTGTTCACCGTGAACGTGGCGTTGGTGAATCCGGGCGACACGGTAACGCTCGATGGCACGGTGGCAACAGAAGTGTTGCTGCTGGAAAGCGCCACGGCCACTCCGCCAGCCGGCGCCGGTCCGCTGAGGGTCACTGTTCCCGTGGATGACGTTCCGCCGGTTGCGCTGGACGGATTCAACGTGAGCGAAGTGAGGACCGGCGGCTCGACGGTGATCGAAGCCGTTTGCGTCACGCCATTGAAGACCGCGGAGATGATTGCGGTCGTCGCGGACGCAACGGGACTTGTGGTCACATTGAACGATGTGCTCGTCGTTCCTTCCGGAATGGTCACTGTCGCGGGAAGTGTAACCGATGGATCGCTGCTCGACAAAGAAACTACTGCTCCGCCCGTCGGCGCTGGGCCATTCATCGTGACTGTTCCCGTGGAAGAACTTCCGCCCGTCACATCCGTCGGGCCCAGGGTCACTGAAGAAAGCGCCGCACTCCTGCTGGAATACACGCTGAAAGGGCCTGGCCATTGATCGGTGTGCACCCAGGCGAGACACACGTCAGAGTTTGAGGTTGCAACCAGTACTGGGGCAAGCGAGAAGGAACCCGAAGCGCCAGGGCCCGATACACTCATAGGACTTGTGAAGGTCGCTCCAAAATCGTTTGAACGACTGAAGAAGATCTCCCAGGCGCCAGCCGGGGTCTTGTCCTCCCAGGTAACACTGATGCCTCCAAGCTGGCCGACCGTGATGGCTCCCCACTCTCCGGCAAAGTTCGTGAACCCCGAAGGATCGGTGGAAAGGGCTAGCGGACTCGAGAACGTGGTTCCTCCATCCGTGGAGCGACTGAAGGAGATCGTCCCGGCGGGATTGAAATTCGGTTCTCCTTCGAACCAAGCCACATAGATGTTGCCGCTTGAATCGACTGAGATTTTCGGGCTATCTGCTCCATTGGACGAAGGCGTTAGATCCGCGGGAGAGGAGAAGGTCGCACCCATGTCCGTAGAGCGACTGAAGAAAACATGATACCGACCGGCCCAGGCCGTCCACACGACGTCGATATTGCCCGCCGCGTCCAATGTCATCTTGGGCTGGCTAAAACCAATAAGCGAGTTCTGAATATTGGTTAGCGAGAAGCTGGCCCCACTGTCGGTGGACCGGGCAAGGGCAACAAATCGGCCCGAATCACTTCCCAGGACGTAAACGACGCCCGCCGAGCCCACCGCGAGCTGGGCAGAAGGACCCTGGCCGGGACCATCCCCATGGGTAGTAAAAACTGCTGTGGGAGGGAAAAAGCGATTGCCTCCGTCGACGGATTGACTGAAGAAAGCAGTATAGTCGAACGTCGTGAATGGCGCGCAATCTGATGGACACGGAATGATGGTGGTGCTGCCTGTTATGCTCAGCCAAACAACTTCGAGTCTTCCGCTTGGATCCACCGCCAATTGGGGCGAATCCCCAAAAGTGGTGGTCACGGCAACTGGTCCTGAGAATGTAGCTCCCCGGTCACTCGACCGGCTGACAAGAATTCCCCCAGAACCGGCAGAGCTGCCGGGTGCCCTCCAGGCAATGTAGATGTTCCCCGTTGAGTCCAAGACCATTGAAATCTCACCGCCATGAGCACCAGGAACTTGCACAGGCGGGGAAAACGTGGTGCCTCCGTTGCTGGAACTACTGAAGTAAATGTTGGAGGAAGATACCCACGCAAGGTAGATGTCGCCCTGCGCATCCGTAGCTATCGTGGGAGAAAATTGAGACGTGTTGAAATTATTTGAAATGTTCTTGGGTGGAGAGAAAACAACCTGCGCGTGCGCGGGGAGCGCGGACGCAGCGATCAAGCTAGCGAGAACTACCGTGCGCCTCACAAAATCGCGCACCACGTACCGGAACAGGTTCATGTTCATGGGACACTCCTTGTAAGAAACACTTCACCGACGACCTGCCAGGCGGCTAAGGACGGCGGCAGGTTGTACTCTGCGGCTTCATGATGGCTTCTTGCCCGTTCGCGTATTTTAGCGATGAGAAGAAGTCGGTCCGGGGGACCACGAGGTTGAGGTTGTGGACACAGCGCCGCGACCACTTCGCGGGAAACCCCGGGAACCTCAACTTACAGCTAGACTGTAGAGAGACTCTTCTACCGTCTCAATCGGGTGCCCTCTTGAATCGTCCTGCGGGGGAATACGGCGCTGAGTGCGGAGAAGACCCTAATCGTTAAGTGAAGGGAAATCTCATTTCAAATACTGAACAGGGCTGCATCCTTGACAAACGATGGCGTGCCAAAGATTCTTTCCTTGCAAGCCGAGCTCTCTGGGAAAATCTTGGCGGATGCAGACCATGAGTGCTTCCACCAATGGAAAAAGGAGTTAAGTATGTCCCTATCTCGCCGCGAAATGTGTTGGTTCTTCCCTGCTGCGCTGCTCCCCGTTCTAATCGCAGATAACCAGGCCGAACAACAGGCTTCCCTGCGCTCAACTATGTACCCGTTCAAGCAATTATCGGTTCATATATCGGCTACTGCGGCGATCCGCGCGGTCTTGAAAGGAAAACTTGCCACCGGTGAATCCCTGGAGGTTCACGAGACCACGCTGGCACCTGGCGGCGCGCCGCATCCGCCGCATCGGCATCCTCACTCCGAAATGTGGCTGGTTCGCGAAGGCACCGTGGAGATCAGCGTCAACAACACGAGCACACGTTTGGGTCCGGGATCGGTAGGCTTCGTGGGTTCCAACGACGAACACGGCATCAAGAACGTGGGCGAGACTCCAGCCACGTATTTTGTTGTTGCCATCGGGCCCGGCGCTTCGTGATCCCTACGACCAGAACTACCGTTTAAGCCCGCTAAAAGGCTTATGTAGTATTTTCAATTTGACGATGAGCCTCCCCCCTCCTATCATGATGGGCTGAAGCGCGATTCAAACTTTATATGGCGCTCATTTCTGAACGGGCTAAGCCCAACAGGTATATTGGCCCGGCTCAGAAGTTTGCAGTTGTGAACGCCAGCGGAATTCCGCCGGCGCCTGCGCAACGCCCCCAAACTCAGCCCCGAACCGTCGTTTCGGCATTATTGAAAGCATCCGCGAGGTCACCGCATGACCAAACAAAATGATCCCAAGGATCCCGAGCATAGCTCCAAGGAAGAAAACAAGAAGAAGGGCGGTCTACGAAGACGCGACTTCGTCAAGTTAGTCGGGGGGACGGGCGTCGCCGCGACCGCGCAGGCTCTTGCAGGCCACAAGCTGGCATCCGCCGCGACCACGATGCCCGAGGTGGTTGGCTCGGGCAAAGTGATCGGTCCTGGTCCTGTAGCGATGACCCTCCGCATTAACGGCGAAGCGAAAAAACTCGCGGTCGAACCGCGCGTCACGTTGCTGGATGCTCTGCGCAACCATCTCGATCTCACCGCCGCAAAGAAAGTTTGCGACCGCGGGACCTGCGGAGCATGCACAATCATCGTAAACGGGAAACCGGTCTATTCCTGCAGCGTGCTGGCCATTGACGTTGCCGATCATGACGGAAAACCCGGCGCGGACATCCGCACAATCGAAGGCCTGGCGCCCGAGGGAAAGCTCCACGCGGTTTCCGCGTCGTTTGTGGATAACGATGCCCAACAATGCGGCTTCTGCACGCCGGGTTTCGTGATGTCCTGCAAGGCCTACCTCGATTCCCATCGCAATCCCACGGTGGAAGAAGTTAAGCAAGCGCTGGGCGGCAATCTTTGCCGGTGCGGAACCTACCTGGGCGTGAGGAACGCCGTCGTGCAGGCGGCTATGACCATGAAAGGAGGGCGCGCCTGATGGCTGACTATCATTGGCCACCCACAGACAAATGCAGCTTGATTGGCAGGCGCATCTCGCGCCTCGACGGTCCATGGAAGTCCTCGGGCCGCATTAAGTACAGCTACGACGTGAATCGCCCCAACATGCTCCACGGCAAGATGGTGTTTTCACCCTACGCGCATGCCAAGGTCGTGAGCATTGATACCAGCGCCGCAGAAAAAATGCCGGGAGTAAAAGCCGTCGAGATCATGACCGAACCCGGCAAGGAAGTTTTCTGGGAAGGCCACGAAGTCGTAGCCATCGCCGCAGAAACCGAAGAGCAGGCACGCGACGCGGCTCGCCGCATTCAGATTCGCTACGAAAAACTTCCGCACTTGGTCTCCGACGCAGCTCCGGATAAAGCCGGCGAACACACCAAGCAACTTGCAGAGCAAACCGACGGAAATCCCGACCAGAATTTGCAACAAGCCGAAGTCGTCAGCGAAGGCGAGTACGGCTCTTCGGTGATTACGCATTGCTGCCTGGAAGCTCACGGCCAAGTGGCCGAATGGGACGGCGATAATCTCACCATGTATGCCTCCACGCAGAATGTGAGCGGCATACCCGGCGAACTCGCCAAAGCAAATATCGTCACCTCTGCCGACAAAGTGCGCGTGCTCACGCCCGTGATGGGCGGAGGTTTCGGCAGCAAGTTCGGCGCCGATACCTGGGGACTCGCGTGCGCCCGCCTGGCCAAGAAAGCTGGACGCCCGGTAAAGATGATGCTCGAGCGCGACCAGGAATTGATGGCCGCCGGAGCGCGTCCCTCGATGTATGCAAAAGTGAAAGTGGGCGCGAAGAAAGACGGCACGCTCGTGGGCTGGGCGTCCGAATCCTGGGGCACGGGAGGCCCCGACGCGCAAGGCGGCGCGCCCAATTTGCCTTACGTCGTCCGCATTCCCGATCGTCGCGTGCGCCACACCGCTGTGCTGACCAACATCGGTCCGGCTCGCGCGTGGCGTGCGCCGAATCATCCGCAAATGTGCGTCATCACGATGTCCGCGCTCGAAGATTTGGCGGCAAAAATCGGCATGGACCCCCTCGACCTGTTCCAGAAGAACATCCAGATGACCGGGCAACTCGCGAAAACATATTCGGCCGAACTGGAAAAGGCCGCAGAACTCATGGATTGGAAGAAGAAATGGCATCCGCGCGGCGACAAGGCGCCGGGCCCCATTAAAAAAGGGCTCGGCCTTTCCATTCACACCTGGGGCGGCGCAGGCCATCCCAGCAATTGCAACTGCACGATTCAGCCGGATGGTTCTGTGGAAGTTTCGCTCGGCTCGCAAGACCTTGGGACGGGCACGCGCACAGTCATCGGCATCATCACCGCGGAAACCATGGGACTCCCGCTGGAGGCCGTGAAGGTCAACATCGGCGATTCGAAGTATCCTGCCGATGGAGCCTCCGGAGGCTCCACGACGGTTGGCGGCGTCAGTTCTTCCACGCGCCGTGCTGCCACCGCGGCGTTGAACCAGCTCCTTGAGAAAGTGGCTCCTTCGCTCTCCGCACAACCCGATGATCTCGAGGCGGTCGACGGACAGATTCGCGTCAAGGGCAATCCCAGCAAGGCCATTCCCTGGAAGCAAGCTTGCGCCAAGCTCGGAACCTCTCCCATCACCGCGGCGGGCCAGCGTCAGCGTGGAAACGATGACCTCATTTCCAGCGGGGTCGGTGGCGCGCAAATGGCGGAAGTCAGTGTGGATACGGAAACCGGCATCGTGCATGTGGACAAGCTGGTTGCCGTGCAGGATTGCGGCCTCGTCATTGACTTGAAAACCGCCGAGAGCCAGGTGTACGGCGCCCTCATCATGGGCATCACCTACTCGCTCTTCGAAGAAAAAATCATGGATGAACAGACCGGGCGCTGCCTGAACGCCGATCTTGAATTCTACAAACTTGCAGGCATCGGCGATTTTGGCGACATCGTCGTGCACATGATGACCGGCCCGGGCTACGACGAGCGCGGCGTCATTGGCCTTGGCGAGCCGCCCGTGGTTTCGCCCGGCGCAGCCATTTCGAACGCCGTGGCCAACGCCATCGGTGTGCGCGTGCCAACCATCCCGCTCACGCCCGACAAAGTGCTCGCCGCGTTAGAGAAAGGAGCGGTGGCCTGATGGAACCCTTTGAGTACGCTCATCCGAGCACAAAACAAGAAGCGATCGGACTCCTTGGCTCCAACTGGAACGATGCCGCCGTGCTTGCCGGCGGGACGGACTTACTCAGCTTGATGAAAGAGTACGTCGTCACGCCCAAGCGCCTCGTGAATATCAAAAACATTCTCGACCTGAATGGAATCCGCTCGGGCGCCGAGGGCCTAACCATCGGCGCGCTTGTCACCATGGAAGAACTCCTGGAAGACAAGACCATTCGTTCCGAGTTCCCTGCCCTGACGCACGCCGCGCAGGGCATCACCAGTCCGCAGATTCGCAGCGTCGGTACAGTCGGCGGCGACCTCTGCCAGCGTCCGCGCTGCTGGTATTTCCGCAATGGCTACGGTCTGCTGGCGAAAGATGAAAGCGGCCGATCACTTGTCCCCGAAGGCGAGAATCGCTACCACGCCATCCTAGGTAATAGCGGACCGGCCTACTTCGTCAATCCCTCGAGCCTCGCGCCCGCGCTGCTCGCTCTTGGCGCCAAGCTTCAATTGGCAGGTGCGAAGGGCCAGCGCGAAGTCAGCGCCGCGGAATTTTTCGTCATCCCGAAATCCGATGGCCAGCGCGAGAACGTTCTTCAGCCCAACGAAGTGCTCACAAGCATTGTCATTCCAGCTTCTTCTCGCGGCCTTCGCAGTGCCACCTACGAAGTGCGCCACAAGACCGCGCTAGACTGGCCGCTCGCGGCCGCGGCGGTCGCGCTTAAGCTGGAGGGCGGCAAAGTGACTGCAGCCCGCATCGTTCTCGGTCATGTCGCGCCCATCCCATGGCCAGCCGACAACGCAGCAAAGGAACTCGTAGGCAAAGCCATCAACGAGAGTGTGGCTGCCAGCGCGGGCGAAGCTGCCGTCCGTGGGGCCAAACCACTCAGCCAGAACGCTTACAAAGTGAAACTGGCCAAGGTGGCCGTCAAACGCGCGTTGCTTGCCGCCGCAAAAGGAGGCGCCTGATCATGCCAACCCTGACCGAGCTGGTGCAAAACGCCACGGTTTGCCATTGCCTGCGTGAGAAGAAAATGTTTTACGAAGGCGGCGACACCCCTGCGAATAGCATGGACATTATTACGCCAGCGGAGAAGCTCGCTTCCATGCCGACCGGCCCCTTCTGGTGCGCGCAAACGCAATCGCTTCTGGGACCGGACGGTGCCTTTGCTAACACCGAGAAATGCCGTCCGGGCCGTTCGTGCTGTGAAACAACATAACCACTCTCGCTCGCTCGAATCATCGAATGGCGAATGACAAAGTTTGAACGCAAAGCGGCAGCATGAGAAAATAATATTTCAAGTGAAACAAGCTTTTAGCCAGGCTTTTTAACCAAGGGAGGTAGTCACATGAAAGTGAAGGGAGCCGTACCGTCATTGCTGCTCGTAGGGGCACTGATCGCTCTGCCCTCTTGCGCGCGGGCGGCCCAGCCAGCCGGGCACGTGTCGGGCGAATATATCGAATCGCGGACCGCGGACGTTTACACCGGTCCCTGCTTCGCCAATTCGGAAGTCAATTTGACCGGCAAGGAAGCGGTCCTCGCGTGGCACGTGGAGAAGGGCACGTGGTCGAATGTTTCTCTCGATGGATTGAGCGTTGCCGCCGTCGTGCGTGCAAGCGCCACCTTGGGCGACGAATTCAGCAACCCCCTGCCTGCCAAAGCGGTGCTCATCGTGGACCAGCGCGCCACCCCGGCTCAGCGTGAAGCGCTGGCAAACTTCGCTCAAGCGCAAGCCGGCCAGCTGCTCAGCAACGTGGTTGCCACCGAAGTTTTACCCATCCGCTTCACGGTGGACGCCAGCAAACATGGAACCGCCTCGCTCGAGGTCGGAGATCTTGCCCGCATCACCACGCGCGCCATTGTGGACACGGACGAGATTTGCCACAACGAGGACGTCTATTACGAACCGCTGGTTTCGCATTTAACTCACGCGATGCCTGCCGTGGCCAGCCGCTCCTCTTATAGCGGCAACCATCTTGGCAGCACCTGGAACGAATCCAACCGCCGCAGCGCCTTCATCGGCACGTTTGCGGTCTGAATTGAGTGTGGTCTGCATCTAGCGTAGTGTAGGAACTCCGCTATTGCGAAAGAAGTTCGCCCGAGGGGTCGGTAAAACTGGTTTATTTGGGATGTGGTGGCTCGGGCGATCACTTTCGTTGTCGAACAGAGGCACGCCCCTCGGGGTGCGTCTGATCCAATTTCCTGAGGTGCTCGCGAATGGAAGCGTTTCGAACGCGACAGTTCGTGCATAGCTTCTTCCTTGCTTTCTTCCTAATTGCCCCAGCAATTGCTTCCGCTCAGGGTTACAAAGCCCAAACTCTCAACGAAGCGCCTCCCAACGAATTGGCAGCGCCCGTTCGCAACGCGCTCTCCTCAACGGGTATTCGCGTTACGGGCCCCAGCGGTCCCGTGTGTGACCTCTGGCTAGGCAAAGCCGTTCCGGGAAAGGCCAACGCTCCGCAAACTCTTGGTGTTGTTTATCCGCAACTGACCCAGGGCACGCTCGTGGGCGCGATTCGTTTTCCTAATGCCGTGAAAGACTACCGCAAGCAGGCCATCAAGGCGGGCGTTTACACGCTCCGCTACGCGCTGGTTCCCGAGAACGGCAATCACATGGGCGTCGCTCCGCAGCGCGACTTCGTGTTGGCTTCTCCCGCGGCCGCCGATCAGGACGCAGCGACCCTCACCATCGAGCAAACCATGGGCCTGAGCCGCAAGGCTACTGGTTCGAATCATCCCTCCGTCTGGAGCCTCGGACCTCCCGAGGATCATCCGAAATCGCTTCCCTCGGCTTTCCATTTGGATGAAGGCGACCAGTGGCTCGTGGAGTTTTCGTTGCCACTGCAAGGCGGCTCCCCGCTCTCGATGGCTTTGGTCGTCGTCGGTTCCGCGCCCGAAGCTTAGGATGAATGGCACGATTTGAAGTCTAAGGTTGCAGCAACCAAGAGAACTCGATGCGCACGGGAACCCCAGGCAGTTCAGCGCGCCGGCGCGTAATGCTTCGTTTGCTTTGTCCGCGAATTGAAGACTTCGAAGTTTCCGTCCGCCCATGCGGTCAGCTTCAAATAATGTCCCGCATCCGGTCCAGCAGGGTTGGCGATGAAAGGGTCAGCAGCGTTGTGAGCCGCTCCTCCCTGGTCTGAGAAATGGAGCTGCCAAAAATCCACAAGCCGCGGCGATTCTTTAGCAGCATCCCAGGAAGACGGCGCTCCGCCCTTTGCCGCACCGTTATCCATGATGGCCACGCGCGGCGCGATGGCCTTCAAAAACTCAGGGCTGTTGCTGGTAGGCGATCCATGGTGCGAAACGACGTAAATATCCATCCTGCCCAGCTTGTCCACTGGACACGCAAGCTCCGCCTCTTTGTCCGAAGTCAAGTCGCCCAAATCCAGGATTCGCAATTTCCCGAACGTGAACAGCACGCCAAGCGATCGCGCATTTTCGGTCTGATCTCGCAGATGCTGCGCGGAAGAATTGCAACTTGTGTTGATGCCGCCTCCAGCGGCTAGCGGCTTTTCAATCAGCGCGCCATCCGCACTGATCACGCGGGCCTCTATACCCTCCAACGGCAGGGTCTCCCCTGGCTTCGCGACAATCCTCTTAAGTTTTTCTTTGGCCAGCAGCGCCTGATAGTCTTCCCAGACTTTTTCTGTCGCGGCATCTTCTTGGTCCCGGTTCTCGCCATGGTCAATCACTGCTCGAATTGGAATCTTGGCGGCGAGCTGGGTAATTCCGCCGGCATGATCCATGTGATAGTGGGTCAGAAGCACGAAATCCAGTTGCTTGAGGGCCGCCAGCTTCGCTGCTGCCACGATGCGATCTGCGTCGCGCCCATCGTTTTCGGGCCAGCCTGTATCGATCAAAAGGGACTTCCCTTCAGGAGTTACAAATAACGTAGCCTGCCCGCCTTCCACATCCACAAAGTAGATCTGCAGTGCCTTTCCGTTCTCAGGCTTCGGCGTAGCTCTGACTACCGAATGTACAGAAAAACTCAACAAAGCTGCCAACGCGACCAGGCAAAATGACCTTCGCACAAAACGACGCAATCCAGACGTGAGCTGCAGAGTGCTTTCCAATCCTGTTATTTCCATCATTCTCCCCTTTCAGTCGTTGTGCTTGTCGGCCCATGAGGCCGTGGTTTGCGCCAGCTCCTTCATCACCTCTTCGTCAGTCTTTCCTGACTTTTTGAGGACGTGAAACGAGTGGTCGGCCTCTGGAATGATATGCAACGTGCCGCGTGAACCCAGCTTTTCGCAGACTGGGCGCAGCAATGTCAGATCGGCAAGCGTATCGCGGGTTCCTTGCAAAAACAGCATGGGCACACTTACCTTCGCCAGGTGCTCGGCGCGCTTGGTCCCCGGGCGATTCGGCGGGTGAAGCGGAAAACCGAAAAACACGAGCCCCTTCACTGACGTCAGCAGCCCTTGCGCCGCCGCTTGCGAAGTCATTCGGCCGCCCATCGACTTGCCACCGGCGAGCAGCGGCAACTTTGGTGCGGTTTCACTTGCTGCACGCACCGCGGCCGCTACCGTA
>QHYM01000383.1 GCA_003223295.1 Acidobacteriota bacterium
TACGAGAATCTCGTCGAAGACACTCTCAATTCTCGCATGCCAGACGCGCGCTACTCACGCTACGAGATCCTGAATCTATCTGTCGCTGCCGATACTATTCTTCAAAGGGTGTTGCGCCTTGAAGAGGAAGGCTTTGAGTTTCAACCTGACGCGGCGATGTTGTCGGTTACAGCAGTCGATGAGCAGTTCGTCGCCTCACATATTCGAAAGGCTCTTATTCAAGGAGTCGAACCGTCTCCGGGTTACCGTGAGGTCGTGCAATCAGTTGTTCGCCGAGCACATGTCAACGCGAAGATGCCTGCTGTGATGATTGAGCGTCGCTTGCAACCGTATTCCACGGAATTGTGCAAGTGGTCGTTCCAAAGCTTCGCACAACAGTGCGCTCAGCGAGGAGTTCGTCCAATTGTCATATATCGTCCGGCACCAGCCGATTTTTCTGGTACGGAGTCAGCCGCTCGCAGCAAAATGCTTGGGTTGGCCCGAGCTGCCGGGCTGGAAGTCGTTGACCTGTCTCCGGCCTTTGACTCAGTGACTGACCGCTCTTCACTGACCCTCGCCAAGTGGGACGATCACACCACGGCACTTGGTCACCGGCTGCTAGCCGATGAACTTTACAAAGATCTGGTTCCGCTGCTATCCGGCGTGCCAGGCAACCAACAAACATCCCGAAATCCGTAACGAATCGGAAGGGTCATCAGCCAGCCCGCTTAACTCCGGCAAGGGGACCAACCGTCCGCTGCACGAATTCATATGTTAACTAAAGACCAAGCCTACAGCCCGCCTAATGAAACAAACATGACGCTTGTCGAGGAGCTAATTGCAAAGCCAGGCTTTGTCGGGCGATATGCTCGGGAGCTAGCTTTGTTTGTGGCAATTGTCGTACAATTCGGGTTACTCGTTCTGGTGGTGAGTGACTGGCAGTTGGAAAACCTGTCAGTGTCCCGGTTGATGCAGTTGGCATTTGTTGGTTTCGTCATTCATCACCTGCTTCCCCTTCGGTTTCGGCTTCCGTTCTTCGCCGTGCTATCGCTTGTGGCAATTGTCCTTGCTCTGGGCGGAATAGGTCCGCAGATGTTCGTGGCCGGACTGACCGGAAGGATCTCGCTCGTTAATTTCCTCTATCCTTTCCTCCCGGGCGTAACATTGATCGGCATCGGGTTGGGCCTGATCGGGCTCTGTCATCTTCCGATTCGCTTCGGGGCGCGCGTTGGCCTCGTGGCAGTTGTCGGCGTCGGCCTAGTTTGGCTGAGAGCGCACAGCGAGTGGTTCCCCGACGTCAAGGGAATGTGGGTCATTCTCGGTTCCATGTTCATGTTTCGACTGATGATTTACCTGTATGACCTGAAGCATTGCACCGCGCCTTTCAGCCCTGCACACGCGGTATCATATTTCTTTATGTTGCCGAATGTTTGCTTCCCCTTGTTTCCGGTAGTGGACTACAAGACATTTTGCTCGACCTACTACAACGAAGATTGGCCGCGCGTCTACCAAACCGGACTCAAGTGGATGTACCGCGGAGTAATTCAGCTATTGTTATATCGGGTCGTTTATCAGTATGCGCCTTTAGATGTTTCCAAACTCTCATCCACACTCGACGCAGCTGGATTCATGGTGGGCATGTATCTGCTATACCTGCGTGTCTCGGGAACGTTTCATCTGATCGTGGGTTTGTTGCACATGTTTGGTTTTAACCTTGCAGAAACACACCATCTTTATCTTCTATCTTCGAGTTTCACGGACTTCTGGCGCCGGATTAACATCTACTGGAAGGACTTCGTGATGAAGCTTTTCTTCTATCCAATTCATTTCAAGTTGCGGAAAATAGGACCGATCTGGGCGATGGTAGTGGCAACGCTGGCGACCTTTCTTGCCACGTGGACACTGCACTCCTGGCAATGGTTCTGGATACGCGGGAAGCCCCTATTGGACTGGAAGGACTTTTCTTTCTGGGTGATTCTTGCGGTGCTGGTGCTGGTCACGGTTATTTACGAGACTACCCGGGGTCGGAAGCGGGCGCTTAGCCCGTCGCGGTTCAGTATGCGGGCGCGCTTGATGCTTGGATTGCAGGCAGGCGTGTTCTTTTGCGGCATGTGCGTTCTCTGGGCTTACTGGTCATGTCAGTCCTGGGGAGAGTTTCAGACGCTGTTGGATGCCGCCTCCAAACCGAGCTGGCGCGACATCGCAATTATCCTTGGTGTCTTCGCTCTGGTGTGCATATGCGGCACGGTATGGGGACGGTCAACCCGGGAAACCTCGGAGGGTCAGAGCTCAACGACAACTCTTCGGCCATTTCGTTTCTGGCCTTCGGCGGCTGCAGTTGCAGCCGGCTCAATCTGTCTCCTCGTCGTGCCGTCAGTCGCCACTCGCACGATGCCGGGCGTCCAACATATAGTGGCCCGGCTTCATAGCGACGTATTAAATGCACGTGACGTGGCCTTGCAACGTCGTGGTTATTACGAGGACCTTGACGTCGGCCGGATGGATAAGTGGCAGTGGCAGCGCCAGGATGGAACGCCAGAAGGATGGGCTGACGGTAAAAAGGTTTTCTATCGGCAACGCTCTGACTTTCTGTTCGCTGACATCGTTCCATCGGTGTCCACGGTGATGGGAGGAGCTCCTATCAGCTCAAACGGTCTAGGTATGCGTGACCGGGAGTACGCGGAAGTCAAGCCAGCCAATACCTATCGCATGGTGCTTTTAGGCGCGTCCCATGATCTCGGCACGGGAGTAAAGGACAATGAGACGTACGAGAACTTGGTGGAAGACCGGCTGAATGATAAGGCTCCAGATCCGCGCTACTCACGGTATGAGATTCTAAACATGTCGGTAGGTGGCTCCGACATTCTTCAGCGACTGCTGCGGCTCCAGCAGCAAGGCCTTCGGTTTGCACCCGATGCGGCGATCTTGTCCGTTGCCGCGCATGACCAACAATTCGTTATCGAACATTTCAGAAAGATTCTCACCCTTGGAACCGATTTGCCTCCGGATTTTCGTGAGATATTTGAACGGATTGTTGGTAAAGCTCACCTGCACGCGAAAATGCCTAACGCGATGATTGAACGTCGCTTGCAAGGCTATGTAGGCGAGATAT
>QHYM01000384.1 GCA_003223295.1 Acidobacteriota bacterium
GGAATTCCCGGTCTTCCCAACGACTGTTTCCCTCCTATGCGCTTCAGCGGTCATAACTCTTCAGGTTTCGCTCCCCTCTTTGGCGTTGGGTGCAAGAACGTGGACCCGTCGGAGAGCTACGTTTACCAGGACACCTACAGTTATTTGCGCGGCAAGCATAGCCTGAAGTTTGGCGGAGAAATCCGCCGCTATCGTTATAACACTTTTGAACCCGGTCCTCTCTCCGGAGATTTCTCTTTCAACGATCTCCAAACGGCGCTACCCGACTTTCCTGGGGACACGGGGCATCCTTTTGCCAGTTTCATTCTCGGCGCTGTCCGTAGCGCGAACCGCTCCATCTATACAACCGAGCCAGGCTACCGGGCTGGCCTGTATGCCTTCTTCGCCCAGGACGACTTCAAGGCCACCCCCAAGCTGACGCTCAATCTTGGGCTTCGTTGGGAACTTCCAATGCCCCAGAGAGAGGTGCTGAATCGTGAGTCTGGATTCGACCCCAGCGCCGCGAATCCTGGCGCCGACAACATTCCCGGTGCCCTCGTCTTCCTAGGTAGCTGCTCGACCTGTATCCACCGGAACTCTTTCCAAGATTGGTATTTCAAAGAGTTCGGGCCGCGCATTGGCCTCGCTTACCAGATTCGGAAGAATGTCGTGTTCCGCGGCGGTTACGGCATATCGTATGGCGCACCTATCGAAAACAATTTTGGCAGTCAAAATCTTTTCGGATTCAACAGCGGCGCGCCTTTGAACCCAAGGTCCTCTCCAACCGGGTTTAAGGCGGATCCTGCTGCGTATTGGTCGACTCTCGTCTCCGCTCCTTTGCCGGCTGCGGCCCGCGTGGGTGTTCCCGCGTTCACAGGAACGCTCCCCAATCGCGACCCGGCGTCTGCTAATGGCCAGACGCTCGATTTTATGCCCAGAAGCGCTGCGGCACAGCCTTACGCTCAGAATTGGAGTGCCGGATTACAGTATCTATTCCCTCATGACATCCTGCTCCAGGCAGATTACGTTGGATCGAAGGGCACCCGCCTTCTTAACGGGTACTTCGGGTTCTGGTTCAACCAGACTCCCTCGAAGTACATGGGTTTGGGGGAGCTCCTCTACCAAGACCTAGAGTGCTCATTGGCGAACTGTGACCCAAGTTTTCCTAACGCAGCGGCGACACTTGCTCAGTACGGAATCACGGGCTTACCCTACGCTAATTTCGAAAACAACAACTGGGACACGAGTGTGGCCACGGCACTCATGCCGTTCCCGCAATATTCCGGCCTCGTGAACAACTACCCGGCCTTTGGTAACTCAACCTATCACTCTTTGCAGCTCATGGCTCGCAAGACTACTGCGCACGGCCTGAGCTTCATCGGCGCATACACGTTCTCTAAGACTCTTACCGACACCGACAGCGCTTTGTATGCCTCCGGCAGTCAGGTGGTCCAGGACTTCTATAACCGCAAGGCGGACAAAGCCATTGCCAGCTTCGATTTCCCGCACGTCGTGAAGCTCACTTGGATCTATGAACTGCCTTTCGGACATGGGAAAAAGTGGCTGAATGCAAACGGGCCGCTTGACCGCCTGGTTTCCGGATGGCAGCTAACGGCTATTCAGAACTACCGTTCTGGCGATCCGCTGGTAATCGTATCCTCCCTGGACCCAGGTAACTTCGCTTTGCAGATGAATGGCTTGCGCGCGGACCTCGTTCCCGGTGTCCCCAAAACCGTACCGAATCAAGGGTTGGACCTCACCAACGGGACTCAGTATTTGAATCCTGCCGCATTTGCCGATCCACCTGCTTCACCTAGCGGCCAGCCCTTGCGCATTGGAAACTCACCCGGTTTCCTTCCCCACACGCGCGGACCAGGGCATAGCAGCGAGGATTTCGGAATCGTGAAAAATACTCGCATTACGGAGCGAGTAGCGGCTCAGTTCCGGGCGGACATGTTCAACGTCCTCAACCGCACAGGGCGAGGAGATCCGGATACTTGTCTCTGCGATGGACTCCCTGGCGCCCCTGACTTCGGCACCTTCGGCATGATTCTTGACCCTGGCAATGATCCGAGAGTGATTCAACTCGCTTTGCGGCTCACATTCTGACATCGTGCGCCTGCGGTTGAGGATTACGTTCTAGTCCGCGTAAGCGCAAACAATTAGCATTGCCAAGAGGGGGCGGGCCGTGGGGTTCGCCCCTTTTTGCTGGGAAGAACGACCGAGGGCGGCGGTCGCCCAATCGACCGTGCAACTCGAACCTACCTTCGGACGGAGGATCGGAGTGAAGCTGTCGCTGGGCAAACGCAAGAGACTCGAATCCGTCGCGGATTCCCGCGGAGTCATTGGTGCGCTTGCAATCGACCAGCGCGACGCGCTGCGCAGTCTTTTTTCGGCTGAGCTGAAAATCGCGAAACAGGCCGTCCCGCGCGAACAACTCGAAGAATTCAAATCCATTGTCGTGCGCGCGCTTTCCCCGCACGCCAGCGCCGTGCTCCTCGAGCCGGAATACGGTTTGCGTGCAGCCGGTCAGCGCGCTCCATCCTCCGGCCTCCTGATGGCTTACGAAGTAAGCGGCTACGACCCCAACGTTCCCGGCCGTCTTCCCCGCCTGCTGGAGGGCTGGTCCGTGCCCCGCCTGATCGATGCTGGCGCTCATTGCATCAAAGTCTTGCTGTACTATGCTCTCTCCGATGCTCCTGAAATCAGGGAGCGCAAATGTGCCTGGGTTGAACAGGTCGGCTCGGAATGCGCCGGCTGCGACGTCCCTTTTTTCCTTGAAATCGTTCCCTACCAGGCGGGCGTGGATGAGCGAAGCCTCGAATTTGCGCGCTGCAAGCCGAATATCTTGATGAATGCCATGCAAGAGT
>QHYM01000392.1 GCA_003223295.1 Acidobacteriota bacterium
CCAATCTCTTTTCCAGCTGCTTGCGATAGGTTCTGCTGATTCTCGATCTCGAACCGTCTTTCAGGATTACTTCAAATTCGCCATGGGAGATGGGCTCCAGGTGCCGGATGCTTTCGATATTGACGATAGCCGAGCGATGGACGCGGACAAAACGAACGGGATCGAGCCTCTCGGCAAGCTCGTTCAGCGCGGCCCGGTACAACAGTTCCTTTCCTCCGATGTGCAGGTTCGCATAAACCCCGGCAGCTTCGATCCAGTCGATATCAGCCACCCGTACGAAGCGGGTGGAACCTCCCGATTTCACCACTAGACGGTCCAGCGGCAGATCCCCGCTGGGCGCTGCGGAAACCATGCGAAGAATGCGCCTCCCAAACTCCCGCACGCTGCGTTCATCCATCCGAATGCTGACGCGAGCCATGCTCGCCTCAAAGCGCTCGTCGCTAAACGGCTTGAGGAGATAATCGAGCGCATTTGCTTCGAAAGCGCGGATTGCATGCTCATCGTAAGCGGTCACAAAGACGGTTAGCGGCATACGTGCGGCTCCCACTTCGGCGATAACCTCCAGTCCATTCAGTTCCGGCATCTGCACGTCGAGAAACACCAGATCGGGCCTTCGGTTCTGAATGATCTCCACCGCGGCGAGTCCGTCGGACGCCTCTATGATTGCGCCCACCTGAGAATCGCGGCGCAGCAGATCGATGATCCGTTGCCTCGCTGGCGCTTCGTCGTCCGCCACCATCACGCAAAGGCCTTCAGACGCGGGCCGCAGCATGGCCATCCTTTCCGGCCCATCGCAGAGGTAGTGATATTTCGACCTCGGTTCCACCACCGGCGCGCCGGTTCACCGCAAAACAGGTTTCTCCATCGGGATAAAGCCCTGCCACACGCTGCCGTGTCACGGAAAGCCCTACGCCGCCGGAGTTCTCAAGCGTCCAACCCGCCGGAAGTCCCACGCCGTCGTCGAGCACACGAATGTCGAGCCGATTCCCGTCCCGGTAGGCCGACACGATCACCGTTCCGCCCGAAGCTCGCCTTGAAATCCCGTGCCGGATCGCATTCTCCACCAGTGGCTGAACGAAAAAGCAGGGCACCGAAGCATATGTCACCTCCGGCGCGATTTGCGTCTCGATCCGCAAGTGGTCCCCGAAGCGGATCTTCTGGATGGCCAGATAGTGTTCCAGGAAGGCCATCTCTTCCGCCAGCGGGACTTCCTGCCTGTCTTTCGACTCCAGCGAAAGGCGGAGAAGGTCGCCCAGATGCTCGATCATCCCTCGCGCAAGCTTCGGATCCCGTTCCACCTGAGATGAGATTGTGTTCAGCGCGTTGAAAAGAAAATGCGGATCCAATT
This sequence comes from Acidobacteriota bacterium, assembly GCA_003223295.1. GTDB lineage: Bacteria > Acidobacteriota > Terriglobia > Acidiferrales > UBA7541 > Acidiferrum. Next base: position 1,349 of record QHYM01000392.1, read on the forward strand.
GCATTCGAAGCGCGTTCAGACGAGCCTCGGAAAAGTTTTTTTCCAAACGCTCCAGACGCAACTCACCGGCAATATAGTGATCGTAATAGCGATATGCCTGCCAGGCTCCCAGAATCAGCCAGTAGATGAGCCAGTTCCAAAGAAACAAGCCTCGCAGCGAATCGACAAGAACTCTGATACTAGGCAAGCCATTCCATTCAGCAATCCCGAACGCGGCGCGAAGCACCCCCAAAAGATAAACGTACACAGACGTCACCAGCAGGCTCGGAAGGAAATGCGCCAGAACTCGTCGGGCAAGTTGCTTGTTGGGAACGGCAATTTGCCGGTCAACCCAAAGAATGAGAGGTGTGAGCAGACCCCAGGACCACCACAGCGTAAGAGACAAAAGCAGAGCGTAGCGCTGGTCGGTACCCCTAGAAAGATCCGGCAAGGCAAACACACACCCGAGAATCGTCCATGCCAGAGCCGCAAGAGCAACGTGGCCCGAACGGGTCTTCATCCATTGTTTGCCAGCCATCGGGTTTGTCAGTTTGCTGCCAGATGAACTCCTTCCGGATCAGCCAGGCGCAGCATCAGCCCCCATCCGAAGAAGTTGTTCGCGACTGCCACCGCGACCTCATTATCACCCGCTTCCAGAGGCAACGTAAAGGCGCCATTCTCCAGCGAACATCGCCCGTCGGGAGCCTTTCTCGCTCCTTCCAGCTCAAATAGGTTTTTGTCGGCATACACCAGTTTCCCGTTCACGAATACCCACACTTCGCGCGTCCATCCAATATCTACTTTCTTCGTCTGCTTCCTGTCTGAAGTTATCGTCGCCTTCAGCCATGCTACGGCTCGGTTCGGCTCGGGCAGAGGCCGGCCATACTCGCGGCTGAGATTTACCAGCCCGTTCCGCTCCGTGCTGATGGTCTTCCATTCCTGCGAAGCACCGGGCATTTCGTTATACATGGCGTCCTTACCTTTCGGCAGCGCGGAAAACTTTGAGAGACGCCAATTCCGGACCAGGCCGCGGTCCCCATCCAGCGGATCTCTGGTCGGCTCCGGAGAAAGACCGTCCACTGCATCGGGCGTTATCACCATGTTTGCGAAAGTGCCTGGCCCCTGCAGTCGCAGGCCGCCCTTCATCGTATCCCCCTCTAACCTGCCGACCTCCAGTGTGGGCGATGTGGCATCGTTCACGAAAACATTCATCCGTCGTCCGGATACGACCATCTTGATGTGGTTCCACCCGTTCTCCCGCAGCGGCGCCCGCGTTTGATATTGCGGAAAGAGGTCCCATAGCAGGACGCCATGAGTCTGCGGCGCATACTGGATGCAGGCCTGGATGGCCGGACAGGCCGGATCAGGCCTAAGGTATAAGAGCTCGAAATTACCGTCGTCTTGCTGACGAAAGGCTATTCCGGGTGCGCCCCGCCCAATCGTATTGACGTCGAATTCGATCGTTCCGTCGCTGAACGTGATGCCTTTAAGTAGCGCCTCGCCGCTGTTCAGTCGCATCAGGCCGTGATAAAAACCCAGCTGCCGGAGGAACTCCGCGGTCTCCTTAGTCTGCCAGTGCTCAGCCGTCATGGGGATCGTGATCGGTTCCGCGCCCTGGGCAATCGGAAGAGCTGACAGGAAGCATACGCAGAGCGCCATCCCGATCAGGGCAACTTTGCTAACAAGTGTCGTCATGACCCCAGCGTATGAACCAGGCACCCCCTTGGCAAGCTAAGGGTGACGAGACGGACAGAAGTGTTACG
>QHYM01000278.1 GCA_003223295.1 Acidobacteriota bacterium
AGGGACATGGCTCTTTTCTCCTTAAAGTTTGAGACGGCAATTTTGCCTTCGACAATAAGGTCAACTCGTGAGCATGGCAAGAGCGTTCTGGGAATGTGATCTCGAGGATGCCAGAATGGCCCCTCTCTTCACTCTGGGTAGAGAGATGTACACACGCCCTCCTTTTTGTAACTGCGCAGTCTAAAGGGGTTATAGAGCCGCTTTTTGGATCTGCGCATTTCAAAGGACTTAGCGCGCGAAATTGTGGAACTGGGCAATCTAAAGAACTTAGCGGCGGAAGGAGGTGCAGTGCAAAGGGCGGTACGCACACCCCCCGGCATTTTGTATCGTTGTCAAAGCAGGGGAGTTACTAAATTTGATGATTGTAAATGGTTGAAAACACAGGGAGGCAATAGGGCATGGCAAAAGCCTGATGGAGCACTGAAATGATGCTAAGGAATTTGGGCGAGCAGTAGAGCGGAGTGGTAACGACAAGATAGATCGGGCGAAGTGGCAGCGGCGGACCATCAAAAATATTACCACGCGATGACTCGCTGTCAAGGAAGCCTTAAGTCGTTTGAATAGCGGAGGTTGAGGTTGCCCGTCATAGAGGAATCTCAGTGGCTTTCGCCACAATAGGTACCCATTTTTCCGGGCCGTTCAATACCACGTTGTAATCAGCTTCGCGAAGCCGCTGAAAAACTGGATTCAGGGCGAGGATTTTGACATCCGGGTATTTCGACTTTAGCCAGATGGCCATCCCGACCCTGGTTTGCTGAGGGGCCCCATGGCCAATGATAAAGACACTGTAATGCTGAGCCGACCCCAAGACGACTTTCGCCCGGTCGTTGCCAATTACAGTCGTCACGTGGTAACCCCGGCGCGTTAGCACTTCGGCCCTGGCGATACCCAACTCCTCGGTGTAAGCGATTTGAAAGACCCGTTTGCTCGCGCGTTCCTCGGCTGGGGGCACATTGACCTGAGCAACCACCTCGCGTGTTGGCGGGTAAATGGCGAAGCACTCGTTGGCTGTGTGCTTCGCAAGCTCGTAAAGTTGCTGCCAGGCAGCTTCGAGTCCAGTTACGGAGCCGCGCTGGGCTAGCGAACCATTCGGCAAGACCTCGAATATGTCGTACCGCAAGGGAGGCATAAGATGTCCTTACAGCTTCCATCTGCAACGCTCTTGCGGACTGGGTGTCACGCAATCAACGACGACATACCAATCGTAGGTTGACGGCTAGTGTCTTTAACATAGAGCATATTACCGCTCTTTGATTGGGGTGTTTACGGGATTGATTACCATTGGCTGTGCTTAGACGATTTGAGTGGCAGGGAAAGTGTAGTTTGCCAGCCTTCACGAGCACCTACAATATGGGGCGCAGGTCATTTCTGCAGAGCGCCTGTTGGAGTTCCGGGATTTCGCTGGCATCCGGTGGATTGAACAGGGAAATCCGCCCACGGAAGAGCGCCCTTGGTGGCGAGGGTCACCGACGAAGCAAAGTAAGACATAACACTTGTCCCTAGTTTATTAGCCCGCCGACTTCCAAGGCAGCGCCAACGGAGTCAGCCGATATGGCCGTGCCGACTGGCCGATCCGACAAGCGAATTCCGAAAGAAGTGATGGTGGAGCTTGTTCTTCCGGATGCTTCGCAGCTTAAAGAGGCAGCAATTGCCCAAAACGTGAGCGCTCGGGGGATGCGGGTAACCACGGGACACGTCTGGCGTCCGGGTGACAGTGTGCTCTTGAGCCATACGCAGTCTGGTTTCCGTACACGGGCCCGCGTGGTTTATTGTGAACGCTTGGAAGCCGATAAGTATGCGGTCGGTCTGGAGCTCGAAGCCTCACTGGGGGAATGGGCCAAAGCCAAATAGGTGGCTGCGAGAATTAGTCCAGGAGACTACATGTGGGGCGAAGCGCTCGATTTGGACTTCGCCGCGTTTTCCCCGTGGAAACCCTGAAGTTACTGTGATGCCAGGCCCACCAAGCCCTCTTCATTTGTACGTTTCGCGCCGCACTTCGGGCATGTCCACAGGCGGAAGCCTCTCTTTTCGGGATTGATTTCCGCAAGATACATGGGCGCCCCATCAAGGATGCATGTGACTTTGGGCAGCACGTCCATCTCATCCTTGCTTCTGTTTTGGCGCAGGATAAAGTATCCAGCAGAGGTGTTGTAGCGGACGAGGCAATCAGGTTCCGTGCAGGCGTACACAATCGCTTGAGTTCCGTCACCCTCGGGGTTCAAGGAGCTCCGATGCAGCCTCATTTCCCGATGATGTTCGTGACAAAGGGGGCAAAGGTCTTTGCTTAGCTGGGTAGAAGGCATATTCCCTCCTCCCAAGGCACCTCCAAACGTGCTCAGCCGGAGACCACGCGACGGTAGAACATGCTGGGTCCGTTTGACTTTGGAGTCGTGCCTCAGTACGTAAAGTGGTATGCCTGCGATTTTCCGTTGTCAAGAGTCCACTCCTAAGCAATTGCAAGATGGAATAGCCCTGTCCCATCGTATCTCACCCGCGAGGCCGAAGTGTTTGAGCCCGAAGCGATACTGGGAATTGTGTTGGGTTTGGGAGCGCGCCGTCCGAAGTATATATATTACTGACTCGTGGGTTGAAGAGCGGGCGCCAGGAGGGCAGCGTTGACCGCCGTTAAGGATGCGGAGATATCTTTCAACTCGCTCGCGTCGCCACCGAACAGGGCCATGAACTGTCGGGCGTGAACAATGGCGTTTTGGACGTGGCGAAGCAGGTGGCCGGTGTTTTCCGTAGCCAATTGGCGGGCCGACCGGCAAAAGGTCAGTGCAAGAGAGAGCTCGGCCAGTAGAAAATTCCTGTGGGCTGCGCGCGTAGCAAGCCGGACGGCGGAATTGCTCCACGACCGGTTGGCGGCAAGAGCGGCTTGAAGGACGCAGGCAGTGGCAAGAAAAGAGCTGGTTACGATTTCGCGGACGTCGAGGGGGTCGAGGCCCAAGCCCTCGTTCAGTTTGACTGCACAGGCGTTGGCTTGGGTCCACGTAGAAAACTGGCCAAATTGCTGCTCGACAACAGGTCCGGGGCGATCTTCCACGGCGCGACACACAACACCGCCGTTTCCCCAAAACTGCGCGGTAAAGGCAAACCTTGGCTCCATCAGAAAAGCCCCATCATGGGGATTGAGCCGCACCCCAATCTACATACTTATTATCTACCGTCTAGGAGAATTGTCAATATGATACCGAGCATAGAGTAAATGGGCGGCTGCGGCACCGGGAGGGAGACCGAGGGAGGCTAGCCAGACTCGCCTAGCGCGCGATTGGAAATGTCCACGATGGTGATAACCGCTCCATCGATCTTGTTGTCCACGGTTCGATACGGAAGGATTCTGAGTTGGTAGCGCCCACCCTGGCGATCCGTGAATTCGCGATCTATCTGGGTGGAGGTGGCCATCACCTGTAAAACCAGAGACTGCAGGTCGGGGATCTCGACGGGGGGATTGATGTTAATCAGGGGCCGGCCGACGTCCGCAGGGATGAGGCCGAGAATTTTTTGGGCCTGGGGCGTGAAGCGGCGAATCGCGAGATCGCTGCCGACCATGACCACGGCGAAATAGATGCTGGCGAAAAGGTTGGTCAGATCGTTGTTGATCTGATTGACTTCCTGATTGCGGTTGCGCAACTCGTCGTTGACGGTGCTCAACTCCTCGTTGGCGGACTGCAGCTCTTCCTTGGCTGTTTCCAGTTCTTCGTTGGTGCTCTGGAGTTCTTCGTTGCTGGAAAGGATCTCTTCGTTGGCGGACTGCAACTCTTCATTGGTGGCTTGCTGGGTTTCGATGACCGATTGGAGGTATTCCTTGGTGGCCGCGAGCTCCTGCTCGAGCCTGGTGATTCTTCCGGAAACGGCCTTGGATTCGCTCGCGTCACGGGCTGAACGCGAAACAGGGGCAGGACGCGCGATGACCGGAGAGTCCTCAAAAACGATCATGAAATACAATTCCTTCAGACTGCCCAAGCTGACCGGGGCCACTTCGAAGTTCACGAGTCGTCCGGAATCGGAGCCAGTCGCGCCGTTACCGTTACCGTTCTTGATCTGGATGTTGTGCTTGCGAACGGTGACGTTTTCCTTTTTGGCCTTGGCGATGGCGTTGCGCAGATCGGGGAGCAGCCCCTCGCGAGCCATCTTCATGATGCTGAGACTGGCGCGGCCGGGGGCCAATTTGAGATAGCGATTCACGCCGCCACGGGTATGGATAATCTCGAGGTCTTCATTGATGAAGACCGTGGCCGGAGCATATTGGCTGAGCAGGCGGCGATCGAATTCCTTCTGGGCTTCGAGATAGTTCCAACTGGAATCGAGCAGTTTCGCAGGAACGATCAGGGCTCCGTTTTGCTGGCGTTCCGCGAGATGATGCATGGTAAACGTGACGGCCTGACGCACAGCGGTGGCTTTCTTGAAGAAAATCTTGTTCGCGCGGTCCTCCGAGGAGAACAAATCGCCTGCCGAGCCCACGCCCTCGGAAGTTCCCAGAAGCAGGTAGCCGCCGGGACGAAGCGCGTAATGAAATAAAGAGATGGCTTTGGACTGAAGAATGGGTTCGAGATAAATGAGGAGATTGCGGCAGGCGATGAGGTTCATCTGAGAAAAGGGCGGATCATTCAGGAGGTTGTGCTGGGCGAAAATACACATGTCGCGAATGTTTTTGCTGATACGGTAGCGGCCCTCGACCTTGGTAAAGAAGCGGCGGAGGCGGTCGTGGGAGACGTCCGACTGAATGTTTTCGTGGTAGGCGCCAGTGCGAGCCTTGGCGATGCTCGAGTCGCTAACGTCGGTTCCAAAGAATTGAATATTTGTCTGGGAGGCCTTGTCGCCGAGAAACTCGAGCAGAGTGATGGCAACAGAATAGGTTTCTTCGCCGGAAGCGCATCCGGGAGTCCAGATGCGAATGCTGGCGTCCGGGGGATGGTTCTTCAGGATGGCGGGAAAAACATGGGATTTCAGGGCGTCGAAGGCGCGGGGGTTGCGAAAGAAACTGGTGACGTTGATGAGCATGTCCTTGTAAAGGGCCTTGAGTTCCTGAGGATTGCTCTGAAGATATTTGACGTACTCTTCGATCTTGTCGATTTTGTGAACGACCATGCGCCGTTGAATGCGCCGGAGGATGGTGCTTTGCCGGTAATGGGTGAAGTCCACGCCCGTGGTTTTTCGCAGGAGCTGGAAAACCAAGGTCAAGCCGGTGTTCTGCGCAGAGGCGATATCGGCAGCCTCGGCGCCGTGATCGCGGACAAGATAGGGGTGACGGGCAATGCGCGCAAGTTCCTGGGCGATGGCTTTTGGGGGAAGGATATAGTCAACGCAGCCTGCGCTGACAGCGCTTGCGGGCATACTGGGATATTTCGCCGAAGATTCGTCCTGTGCGAAGGTAACGCCGCCGTGCGCCTGAATTTCTGCGAGGCCCGCGGTTCCGTCCGTGCCTGAACCGGAAAGGATGATGCCGATGGCGCGATTCCCCAGTTGTTCGGCCAGAGCGCGCATGAAATGATCAATCGACATATGCACGCCGCGCGATTCCTCGCGGGGACCGAGCTGCAGTGAGTGATTGGAAATGGACATGGTGGCGTTTGAGGGAATGACGTAAACATGGTTGGGTTCGACGGTCATGCCATTGGTGACTTCCTTGACAAGCATCCTGGTTTTTTTCGAAATGAGTTCGGTGAGCATACTTTTGTGTTCAGGATCCAGATGCTGGACCAGAACGAAGGCCATGCCGGTGTCGTTGGGAAGGCTACTCACGAATTCGGTGAAGGCTTCGATTCCGCCGGCAGAAGCGCCGATGGCGGCAATCAAGAGGTCGTTCTTGTAGTCTGGAGAAGGGGAATTGCCGTCCCTCGGGGAAGCGGCCGACCTGGTGCACCGTGACGATTTCGATTTCATCTGTTCACTCCAGGTTGCTCAACGCGCCTGGGTAATCTCTCGGCAGTCATGGAGAGCATGCAATCGAGCGCCTGCCAGGGCAAAAATAAGTTCGTTCAAGACTGTCGCATTCCAACTGCTGAAATGACCACCAAGGGGATTCTAGTCCTTTCTGACGAGAGGCCACAACCGATTCCTTGGATAGCAGGGGGGAGAGCGGGCAGGGCTCATTGCAGGCGTGTTTCAGTGGTGGCGGACAGAGAACAAAAACGCAGAGTGCCCTACGGCTCGTACCGAGAGGCCAGTGTGGAGGCTGACGAATCGTTTTCGATGGTGCTGGAGGACTCCGAAGTGCCGATGACGAGGCCGCGGCGATCAAGAGGATCGCCCAGAATGGCGATGATTTGGTTTGAGCGATCCACGGACATTGCGGGGGCGGGCAAACGGAATTTCAAACGTTGGGTTCTTGACCAACGATAGAAAACTTCGGTGGAGAAGATGAAGGACTGGAGGTCTCCGGCAGCGAGTGGCCGGGGCCCAGTCGCACTGTCCATGATAACGGCGCGGCCTTCATGGGCGGCTGTGCTGCGGAACTTGTAGAGCGAAAGGATTTGAACGGCCCAGTCGGCCGGCATGTCAGGGAGTACAAATTGCTTCGGGTTGGAGGCATGCAGCCATGCCGTGGAAGTAAGCAACTTCTGTTTGAACGTCAGTTCGCGTTTTTCCCTGCGGTATTTTGCAGCGCCACCTGTATCCGGCTGAACGGAGGCGATATTATCCAGCAGATTGGTCAATTCGATTTCAACGGCGACGCCTAACTGGACCAAGCAACGCACACTGTCGCCGCTGGCAAAGCTGGCGAGGGCGTCGCAATAAATTGATTCCGAGACCGGCACGGGCGCGCCGTTTGCCACGCACTCGCCAAGAGGCTCCCAAAACCGGAGAGGAAGTGATCGAACAAGAACTGTGGAACCGTATAGCGCATAGTTCATTTGGGTGACGAATGGGCCATCCACATTAAAGGCGGAACCACGAGATGCGGCGGCTACTCCGGCTGCTCCAGTGCCGATCCAAAACTGACGGCTCAAAACTCTCATCCATTGCAGCGCGTGCCGCACGATTTCGAAGACGCTATCGTGCGTGGCGGGGAAGCCCTGAGACGTTTTCAAGACGATGGCGCGCAGGTTGCTGGAATACAGGTCCGGGCTCTCATTGCCGGCGGCGAGTTGTTCCTTTGCGGTTACGGGCATGGATATTGGTTTTAAGAGATGGACGTCGAGGCCGTCGCGGGCAATCCGCAATGGCGGCCAATCTGTCGAATCAAAGATGTGAATGGGAAAGGGGAATAAGAACTCAAACAGCTGGCCATTCTCGGCCATTGGCTTTGCAGGAGCTTCAGGCGGAGTGGTCATGCGGGGCAACCCGTTCCACATGGGCGGGCGGTTTGGGTCATCGCCACGCACGATGCGCAGCAAGTCCTCGGAAGTCAAACTTGTTTCAGGTTGGCAAGGTTTATCGTCCACTTGGGCGTGTCCCGGAACTCATAGAGAATCGAGTGTTCCTCAATTCTCAGTGCGCTCAACTCAAATTCTTTGCGAATTTCAGGCTGGGGCAGTCTCCGCGGGCTGGAAAACGGCTGGGTGCGGGGCAGCTTTACCGCCGGGCACCATTAGTTTAGCCGTGATGCGCCGTTTGTGTATATGAGGGAAGCGGGCCACGCTACTCTCGATGGCTCGATAAAACGGACTCAAGTCCAAGCGCCCAATCAGTGTCCAAATGGCTCTCGCCGGATGGTCTTCGCTGACGAGTATCCCTACATCCACGGCTCGCCAACTCATCTGCTGTCGATTCACGTAGCGGATCAAGGGCTGCTGGTTGGTGATATTTTCTTCGCTCATGCCGCGAGCTTACGGCAGACTTTTTATTTTTCAAGACGGAAATTCAGTGGGTTTTCTTCACAGCTTCTAACCCATGTCTCCGGGCCGGACCCTGGAAAGAATGGCGGGGACGACGGGACTCGAACCCGCGACCTCCTGCGTGACAGTGCGGCAGCCAGGGGTAACCGATTCTAACCTAACGGCACATCCTTAAAGGTTTGAGCGTTACCAGCGTTTGTATCCGACGAGTATTGGAATCACTGGCCACCGTTGTAGGATGACAGCTTATCCGATTTCTACTGCGTGCGGTGATATGGGTCATCTCGAGCCAATGACAGCGTGGCATCCGGTTTAGAGGGAAAGCCACGGGCATGAGTAGCATTCGCATCAAAGACGTGGCCAAACTGGCGGGCGTTTCGACGGCCACTGTGTCGCATGTGATTAACAAAACTCGGTTTGTCAGTGACGAAACGAAACGAAGGGTCCTCGGCGCGATTGAAAATGTAGGTTATGCGCCGAACGTACATGCGCGGAACCTGGCCTCTGGAAAGAGCCGGACACTGGGACTGATCATCTCCGACATTACGAATCCATTCTTCCCCGACTTGGTGAAATCCATTCAGGAAAAGGCTCTAGTATTAGGGTATGACGTTGTCGTTCTGAATACCAATTACGAGCCAGAGCGCGACGCTCCTTACGTACAGCGTCTTCTGGAATTACAGGTTCGAGGAGTCATGATCCTGACTACGGAAATGGATCTTTCCGCGATTGAACGGTTGTCGTCGCGGAAAATCCCCGTCGTCTTTTTGGACATAGGAAAAGTGGGGCCCCATATAAGCAACATTCGTGTGAATTACGAGAAAGGGGTCCATCAAGCGGTGGAACATCTGCTTGCGCTTGGTCACCGGCAGGTTGCATTCATCAGTGGACCGATGCATTTCAAGTCGGCTGAGATCCGGCGCCAAGCCTTCTTGAAAACAATGAAGAAGCAAAGCGCTTCAATGCACACAGAGCCAGTGATTTACGAAGGTGATTTCAAACTGGAAAGCGGGCAGCAAGCTGTAAAAGCATTCCTAGCGCTAAAGCACAGGCCAACGGCAATCGTTGCCGCCAACGACCTGATGGCGGTAGGTGCTCTACGCGAATTGGGACGGGCGGGTTTGCAAGTTCCAAAGGATATTTCCGTGATTGGCTGTGACGACATATGGCTGGCAAAACTGACGGATCCTCAACTGACCACCATCATGATTCCGCGAGGCGAGATCGGGAGCGCCGCCGTAGAGGCAGTATCGCAAGTGAATTCTGCGAGGGCGCATGCCGGACGCGAAATCAGAATCCAGACGGAACTTCTGGTGCGGGAATCAACTGGGAGCGTGTCGACGGTGACATGAGACTTCGACTCGTTTCTTGTCTAATCCATCAGCCTTCCTCATTTAGTAGCTCAGGGACGCTCGAGTTTGGCATCCTTGGGTGGCTAAACCGAGCTGGTCAAACCTAAGCAGTCCAGAAGCAGCGATTCCGTTCAAAGATGATAATGACCATCTGTTCTCAGTTTGATGTCGGGAGATGGACCAAATCAAGAATCCTGATTTTGCACTTGACAGGGTAAAGTGGGCCCGTCAATAATGCAAAACCATTAGGTGCACGTAAGCGCTTACGTCAAGCGCTTTGCTGTCGGGTGTGCGGCCCGCAATTTTCTACATCTTGGGACCTTGCGAGGGAGTCCAACTGCGAGGTGATGACTATGTTGCACAAACTGTCTAGTTCGGTGATCTTTCGTTTTTGCTTCCTAATAGCATTGTGTCTGGGGTCGTTGGCACTAGCTCTTTCCGCACGGGCACAAATTGGAAACGCGACCTTGGGTGGCACGGTCATGGATCCATCTGGCGCGGCTGTAGGCGACGCCGAGCTAACGCTGACCAACAAGGCTACCGGCTTCGAAATGAAAGTGATGTCCAATGAGAGGGGCGAATATACCTTCCGCAATGTGACTCCGGGTAGCTACGATTTGAAGGTCGTCAAAGCCGGATTCCAGAATTACATTCAGAAGGGCATCGTTCTAACCATTAACCAGTCGGGTCATGCCGATGCCACATTAAAGGTAGGCTCCACGACAGAGACGGTTACCGTAGAAGGTGAAAATACCCTCATTAACTATGACAACGGAACGTTGCAAGGGGGTATTGATCCTGAGACAGTTAAGGATCTGCCGCTCATCGTATCGGGCAAACCCAGGTCTTCTGCCAGCTTCGCTGTGCTTCTGCCCGGAGTGTCCACTGGCAACAGTAATGAGGCATTTAACGCCCGGATTAACGGCGGGTTGCAGTCCGGCGACGAGGCGCTTTTGGACGGCGCAACCATGCAGGAAGGGTTTATGAGCCAGAGCGGCATGGTCTCGATCCAGGGCGACTTTCAAATGTCCCCGGACATGATCCAGGAAGTTAAGGTCTTGACGTCGGACTATGCGCCCGAATACGGCTCGTCCACATCCGGGCAAATCACCATGGTGAGCAAGTCCGGTGGTAACACCTATCACGGCGCGCTTTTTGAATATGCTCGCAACAAATCATTCAATGCGGCTCCCTGGAATGCAACTTGCAGCACGCCAGGTTGCGACCGCCGCCCGCCGGATGTCGAGCACGACTTCGGGGCAAACATTGGAGGTCCTGTTAAGATTCCGTTCCTTTACCACGGGACGTCCAAGCATCATTCGTTCTTCTACTTCGACTGGGAGGCGTTTCACCAGGCGGGTGGCTCGAACGTTCCTACCCTTTCAATCCCTTCGATGCTCGAGCGAAGCGGGAACTTCACGGATTGGAAGGACAAGGATGGGAACCTAATTCCAATCTACATGCCCGGCAATGCGAGTGCCTCGTGTCGAACTGCGGCGGGAGTGGGACCTGGGCAGCAATTCCCCGGGAGTGTCATCCCTTCGGCTTGTTTCAGCCAAACCGCGCTCGCGTATCTAAGTGAGATGCCGACGCCGACAAATCTTCAGCCGAAGAACAACTACACTCTCGCCAAACCCGTGCCGGATTCCTTGGTCTCCAACAGCAACGTATTCATGACCCGAATTGACCATAACTACGGCGATAAAGACCATTTTTACTTCTTCTGGTGGCGCCAGTTCACGGGCTACAACACGGCAACCGAGCTTCCCCCGATTATTGCTACAGAAGAACCTACGAGACCACAGAACTCGCCGATTGCGCGGTTTAACTGGGAGCACACTTTTTCTTCAACGCTTACCAATCATATGACTCTGGGCTATTTGAATCGCAACGAAGGCTATGGTTCCGAGCCCGAGAACCTGGCGGCGCGCAAGGCGGGGACATTGCCGGTCGTGAATGGGGCAGTTTCGACAGCAACGTCGCTGCCGGCATTCACGTTTAGCGACACCGGTTTTAATCAGATTGCGGACAGTGCCGGTGTTCCAGGAGCAAACGTCACGACTCGTCCCACCTGGGACTTGAACGACACGGCCAAC